>JACDAL010000043.1 GCA_013695465.1 Actinomycetota bacterium
GGGAGAGCAAGCTCGGCCTCGACCAGGACATCGGGCGGGGGCCGCAGCACGGCCTGTTGAGCGATCTCGGCGATGCGGATCATCCGTCGCAGCGACTCCTCTCTGGTTACTCGCAACATCGCGATCGAATAGCCGATCGCTCCTCCGGAGATGTTGAGGCCGAGGCGCAGGAAGTGGGCCGCAGTCCAATGGTCGGGCGCACCCAGGACCAGTGCCCAGGCGACCCCATAGAACGAAACCGCTACGGTGCGAAGCGGTGTGCTGAGAGCGGCTGCGACCATGCTTCCAACCACCAGGGCGCCCAACAGATCGATCATCGTGACCAGGTCCATCAGGGCGAGTGCGGTGATCACCAGAAGGCCGCCGATCAGGCCGAAGTCGACACCCTCCGAGGCTCCGCTGCGGACCCGGTAGAGGGAGCTCAGCTCTTGGCGTCGGACCAAGTCGCACCCCAGGAGAGGTCAACCGCCAATGGGACCTTCATGTCGCACACTCCGGTCATGGCCCGCTCCACCAGCTCACCCACCTCTTGCTCGCCTCCCTGCTCGACCTCGAAGACGAGCTCGTCATGGACGGTCAGGATCATGCGAGCGCCGGGGGCCTGTTCTTCGAGCGATCGCCCCATTGCGATCATCGCCAGCTTCATGATGTCGGCGGCGCTGCCCTGAATGGGGGCGTTCAAGGCCTGGCGTTCGCCAATGGCTCGCACCCGGGGATTGCCCGAGCCCAGCTCGGGCAGGTAGCGCCGGCGTCCGAACATCGTCGTGGTGAAGCCGTCGGCATGGGCGTGTGCCACGATCTTTTCTAGAAAGCTGGACACGCCCGCGAATTGGGTGAGGTAGGCGTCGATCACCTCCTGGGCCTCCGGCACCGGGACGTTCAAGCGCTCGGCCAGCCCCGCGGCCCCCATCCCGTAGGACAGCCCGTAGTTCACCATCTTGGCCACCGACCGGTGACGGTTGGAGAGAGCCGAACGCTCCACGGAAAAGATGCGGGCGGCCGTCTCTGCGTGGATGTCCTCGCCCGAGGCGAACACATCGAGCAGGATCTGGTCCTCGGAGAGGTGCGCCATGACCCGGAGCTCGATCTGCGAGTAGTCGGCGGACAGCAGGACGCAGCCGGGCTCGGGGACGAAGGCGCGCCGGATGCGCTTGCCGATCTCGGTGCGCACGGGAATGTTCTGCAGGTTCGGGTTGGTGCTAGACAGTCGCCCGGTGGTGGTCGCGGTCTGGTCGTAATTCGTGTGCAGGCGCCCGTCTTCTGGATCCACCAGGGGGGGCAGGGCGTCGACGTAGGTGTTCTTGAGCTTGGTGAGCTCCCGGTGCTCGAGAAGCTTCGGCACGAAGGGGTGCTCTTCGACAAGAGTTTGCAGCGCCCTGACGTCGGTCGACAGGCCCGTCTTGGTGCGCCGTCTCGTCTTGAGCCCAAGCTTGTCGTAGAGGAGGGTGCGCAGCTGGGTGGGGGACCCGAGGTTGAGCCGCTCGCCGGCGAGCTCGTAGCACTCGTTCTCGAGCTTCTCGATGCGCACGTCCAGCTCTTGCGCCATGGCGCCCAGATAGTCGAGGTCGATGCGCACGCCCGCCTGCTCCATGGCGGCGAGGACCTCGATCAGAGGATGCTCGATGTCCCGGTAGAGCGAGGCCATGCCGAGCCTATCGAGCTCCTGGTGGATTGCGACCGACACCTCGAAGACTGCCCTAGCCCGCAGGCAAGAGGCCAGGGCGCGGGCCTCGTCGTCGGCCTCGTGCTCGAGAGCCAGTTGAGCCTCCGCGTTCGCAGGCAGTGGCTCCTCGTCGGCGGTCCGGAGCGCCCGGCCCGCATACTTGCGGGCGAGCTCGTCGAGGTCATAGGGCTGAGCCCCCGGGTCGAGCAGATAGGCTCCGATCTCCACGTCGGAGCTCACCCCCGCCACCTCGATACCCGCCGCCCGCAGCGACAGCAGGACGGCTCGGGCGCCGTGTGCGAGCTTGGGAATAGAGGCGTCGGATAGCACCGGTGCCAGGGCCTGTGCGAACTCTTCTATGGAAACGCCCAGCGGACCCAAGGCGACGAATGCCGCCTGGTCTGTGCCCCACGCCAGAGCCACAGAGCGGGGCGGCCTTCTGGGGGCCGGGGCGGAGACGTCGAGGGCAATGCCGTCGGACGCCTGAAGCTCTGCCGCGAGCTCGGCCAGCTCACCTACCGAGCCCACGACGCGCATGTCGAGCTCGAACGGCGCCCCCTCGCCCTCGGCCGCCTCGGGGAGATCGGACATCAGACGCTCCAGAAGGCTGCGGAACTCGAGTGAGGAGAACAGCTCCCTGACTGCGTCCATGTCCCACGGCTTCATCACGAGGTCTGCGACTTCGACCTCGAGCGGCACCTCGGCGAGAGTTGAAAGCTTCTTGTTGAGCACCACCTGCTCGGCATGGGAGGCGAGGTTGGCGGCCAGTTTGGGAGTTTGCTCGTCGGCGTGCGCGACGGCCTCCTCCGCAGAGCCGTAGCGCTGCACAAGCTTGGCCGCCGTCTTCGTTCCCACCCCGGGCACCCCCGGCAGGTTGTCGGAGGAATCGCCCTCCAACGCCTTCAAGTCGACGTACTTCTTGGGGGGCACGCCGTAGCGCTTCTCTACCGCCTTCCGGTCCATCTCGACGATGTCGGTGATCCCGCGCCGGTTGTAGAGGACCTTGATGTCGTCGTTCACGAGCTGAAAGAAATCCCGGTCGCCGGTGACGATGCGGACGTCGATTCCTTCGGACGCCGCCCTCTTGGCGAGGAACGAGATGATGTCGTCCGCCTCGTGTCCGGGGAGCTCGAAGATCGGGACTTGCAGGACGTCGAGGACCGCACGGATCAGGGGGAGCTGGGGGCCGAAGGTGGAAGGGGCCTGGGTGCGAGTCGCCTTGTAGTCCGAGTACTCCGCGGTGCGCTCGAGTGGTTCGCCCAAATCGAAGCTGCATGCGAGCAGGTTCGGTCGCTGCTCCTGGAGGAGCTTGATGAGCATCGAAGTGAACCCGTAGACCGCGTTCGTGTGCGTGCCGTCCGTGGTCTGCAGGTCCTCGGGAAGGGCATAGAAGGCGCGAAACGCAAGCGAATGGCCGTCGAGCAGCAACAGCTTGGAACGGCCCTTTTTGTTCACCTCGTTCAGCCTACAATCCAAGCCATGGCGCTTCCCACTCCGGAGCTGCGGGATCTGAACCCTGCCCTGCGCGATTACCTGGAGGTGATCTTTCAGCTCGAGGAAGAGGGTCAGCGAATTCTCCAGGCACGAGTCTCGGAGCGCCTGGGACTGGCCCCGGCGACGGTTTCCGAGGGCGTCAAGCGTTTGGTGGGCGAGGGCTACGTGGAGGTGCGTGGGGGCCGCGACCTCGAGCTCACGGAGCGCGGACGCGTGCTCGCCGAGACGCTGGTGCGCCGCCACCGGCTCGCAGAGCGAATGCTGGTCGACATCCTCGGGATCCGCTGGCACCTGTGCCACGAGCTCGCCGAGGACTGGGAGAAGGTCATGACCCCGGAGGTCGAGGGGGCGATCCTGGAGCGCCTCGAAGGCGAGCCCACCTGCCCCCACGGCAATCCCATACCAGGCGAGGCGTCGGCCGTTTCATGGTCCGAACTACGCCCGGTCGCCGGGATGAAAGAGGGAGAGGTCGGGCTCCTGACCAGGCTGCTCGAGGACGTCGAGCTCGATCACGATGTCCTCCTCTACCTCGAGGAGAACCAGCTAATGCCCGGGCGTGAGCTCAAGCTGGTGGCGGTGGCGCCCGACGGGACCCGGCTCCTCATGGTGGCGGGGCGACAGGTGGCGCTGGGGCCGCGGCTTGCGGACAACCTTTGGGTGACGCCGCGCGATTGACCGCGCGCCCTACCCGCCATTGACCTATCCACCGATATCCGACTATGGCTTCATCTCCGATTGTCATTCCGCCGCGCTCGTTTCGAGAACGGGGGCGATCGACTGGTGCTGCATGCCCCGCTTCGATTCTCCGAGCGTCTTCGGCCGCCTGCTGGACTGGGAAGAGGGCGGCTTCTGCTTCATCTCTCCGACCGAGGAGTTCACGGGGACGCGGCGCTACCTCGACCGCACCCTGGTGCTCGAGACGTCTTTTGTCACCGCCTCTGGTCGAGCTCGACTGCTGGACTTCTTCGCGATGCGCCCCGGGGGACGCTCGAAGCCTCACCGGCAACTCCTGCGCTTGATCGAGGGGGTCGAGGGCCGAGTGGAGCTGAGGATCGCGATCAGTCCCCGCTTCGACTATGGGTCGATCCGCCCCTGGATCCGGTATGAGCAGGACGGCCTGTTCGGCGCCATCGGCGGCGCAGCCGGCCTCGTGATCTGGACGGACGCGGAGATGGGGCGCGCCGGCCTGCATGATCTCGAGGGCACGGTTGTCGTGTCCCCAGGAGAGCGGGTCCGGTTGTCGCTGCAGTTCGCACGCCCGGAGTTGCTCGAGGGTCCGGCACCGTCACAGCCCTCGGCCGAGAAGGTGGACGCCCGCCTCGATGGGACCGTTGCCTGGTGGCGGGCGTGGGCCCGGCAGTGCAGGGCAGAGGATCCCCGGACCGAGGAGGCGCTTCGCTCGGCGTTGGTGCTCAAGGGCCTCACCCACGCCCCCACGGGCGCCATCATCGCCGCTCCGACGACATCGCTGCCGGAGACCCCCGGCGGGGAGCGCAACTGGGACTACCGCTATAGCTGGATCAGAGACTCTGCGTTCACGCTGCGTTCGCTGCGCGAGCTCGGCTTCTACAAGGAGGCCTCGGGCTTCGGACGCTTCGTCGAGCGCAGCGCGGCGGGCTCGGTCGACGAGCTACAGATCATGTACGGGTGTGGCGGAGAGCACCGGCTGACCGAGCTCGTCCTTGACCTCGACGGTTATCGGGGCGCTCGGCCAGTTCGCATCGGCAACGCCGCCTACCTGCAATCCCAGCACGACGTCTACGGAGTTCTGCTGGAGGTTGCGGCTGCACGGTACGGACGCGACGAGATCGTCTCCGACGACTACTGGAGTTTTCTGACCCAACTCATCGAGCGCGCTGCGGAGGTCTGGAAAAAGCCCGATCAGAGCATTTGGGAGGTTCGCAGCGAGCCGCTGCACTTCGTACAGTCGAAGGTCATGTGCTGGGTTGCAGTCGACCGCGGCCTCAATCTCGCCGAGCGCGCGCACCTTCCCTGCGATCTAGAGGCGTGGAAGGCGGCACGTTCCGAGATTCGTGCCGCGGTGGAGACTCAGGGCTACGACTCTGAGCGAGGAGTGTTCGTGCGGGCGTTCGGCAGCAAGGATCTCGACGCGGCCCTTCTTCTTCTCCCGGAGTACGGCTTCGTCGACTGGCGCGACGAGCGCATGGTCCGAACCACCGACGCCATCATGGCTGAGCTCGGTGGAGACGGGCTGCTGCTTCGCTATATCGCCCACGACGGGCTCGAGGGAACTGAGGGCCGCTTTCTGTGCTGCTCGTTCTGGCTCGTCGAATGCCTCGCACGTCAGGGTCGCGTCGACGAAGCACGCGCCCTGTTCGAGCGGGCAGGCGCGGGCGCCAACGACCTCGGGCTGTTCTCGGAGGAGCTCGACATCGCCACAGGCGGGATGCTGGGAAACTTCCCCCAGGGCCTCTCCCACCTGGCGCACATCCAGGCGGCACTAGCGCTCGCCGAATGCGGTGACGGCCGCTAACCCGCGCTGCGGTCGGCGAGCTCCTTGTCCAAGAAGAACAGGGCGTCGCCCCTGTCCCCGATGCGCTTGAGCGCGCCGACGATGTGGCCGACCGACTTCTCCTCTTCGACCTGCTCGGTGGCGAACCAATCGAGCCACGCCTGGGAGGCGTAGTCGTGCTCATCGACGACCGCCGAGTAGAGATCCCCTATCGCCCGGCTGACCGCCCGCTCGTGATCAAGCGCCAACTCGAAGACCTCGAGCAGCGAGGCGTAGTCGTGCGGCGGCTGCTCGAGCGCCTCGAGGCGCACCCGGCCCTCGCGGTCGTTGATGAAGTCGAAGAACTTCATCGCGTGCTCGACCTCCTCCTGGCTCTGCAGCCGCAGCCAGCGAGCGAAGCCGGGAAGGCTCTGCGACTCGCAGTAGGCGGACATCGAGAGGTAGTCATAGGCGGAGCGCAATTCCATGGCTAGCTGGCGGTTGAGAGCGGCTTCGATTCTTTCGGCGAGCATGGAACCGAGTCTATCTCTAAGCGTCGAAGAGCTGGGGGGCCGCGGTGAGCCTGACTCGAACGCAGGAGCCGATCGCAAGATCGGGCCGCGGCCCCAGGAGTCGCACGTCGAGCGAGGAGCCGTCTTCGAGCCGGGCGCGCACGAGCTGGTCGTGGCCGTAGAACTCAGCATCGACGATCCGGCCGGAGCCCTCTCCGGACTCGAGCGCCACGGTCTCCGGCCGCACCATGACCACGACATCCCCGTCGCAGTGACCCTGCGCCTCGACTGCTCCCACGACGGTATGGGCGCGCCCTGATCGCACCACCCCGGCAAGGAAATTGGCTTCGCCCACGAGCTCGGCCACGGCCCGCGACGCCGGGTGCCGGTAGACCTCGTGCGGCGCCCCCGTCTGCAGGATGCGCCCTTCGGACATCACCGCTAGTTGGTCCCCGATCGCCAGCGCCTCCTCTTGGTCGTGGGTGACGAAGACCGCGGTCGCCTCGGCCGCCTCGAGAACCTGCTTGACCTCAGCGCGCAGGCGTGCCCGCAAAGATGCGTCGAGGTTCGAGAAGGGCTCGTCGAGCAGGACCACGGCGGGGCGGGGAGCAAGCGCCCGGGCGAGCGCAACTCGCTGTTGTTGCCCCCCGGAGAGCTCATGGGGCATACGCTCGGCGAAACGATCGAGGCGCACCATCTCGAGCACCTCGTGCACCCGGCGATGTTCTCCCTTAGGGAGTCCGAAGGCGACGTTGCCCATCACATCCAGGTGCGGGAACAGGGCCCAGTCCTGGAATACCATCCCGACCCGCCTCTTCTCGGGGGGTACCCAGGCCGCCCGCGAGGCGACCACGCGCTCGCCCACCAGCACCTCGCCGCCGTCGGGCCGCTCGAAGCCTGCCATCACCCGCAACGCAGTCGTTTTGCCGCACCCAGAAGGACCGAGCAGGGCGGTCAGCGCGCCACTCTTGATACAGAGGTCGAAGCCTTCGAGCGCAACCACTGATCCAAATGATTTGTGAACCCGGTGGCAACAGAGAGCCGTCACTTGTTCTCGACCTCCGCCTCTTCGACCTCGACCCGGCGGGCGAGAAGGTACAAGGGCACGGCGCAGATCGCCAGCAGCAACAGGGCCGGCCCGGCGGCCTTGCCGTAAAGGCCCGCAGCGGCACCACTCCAAACCCTGGTGGCAAGGGTCTCGAAGCCGGTGGGCCGCAGCAACAACGTGGCCGGGAGCTCCTTCATGGCGGTAAGGAAAACGAGGGCCGCGCCCGCGCCTGCACCTTTGGCGAGGAGTGGAGCCACCACCGATCTGAAGGCGCCCAGCCTGCTCTTTCCCAGAGCGCGCGCGGCTTCCTCGAGGCGGGGGCCGACCTGGAGGAGAGAGCCACGCAGTGGCTCCACCGCCTGAGGCAGGAACAGGATCACGTAGGCGATCACCACCAGGGGCAGGCTTTGATAAAGAAGCGGAACCGTGTTGATCGAAAAGAACACCAGCGCCAGGGCCACGACGATGCCGGGAAGGGCGTAGCCCGAATAGGAGAGGCGCTCGACTACGGTGGCCAATCGCCGCGGCCGGCGGGAGGCCAGCAGCGCCACGGGCAAGGCTGCAAGAAGCGCGACAAGCGCCCCCGCGCTCGACACAATGATCGAGCCGAAACCGGCCGCCCAGGTGATGCGGACCTCCTCCCCCTCCGAGACTGCCCGCAGCACCCAGTAGACGATGACGCCAACCGGCAGCACGAACGCCACCACCGATAGAGCAGAGCAGAAGGCGAGTGCGGCCCACTTCCAGCGGCCCAGAGCTACGCGCCGTAAGGGCCTGCGGGAACCGGTTCCGGAGCGGTAATAGCGGGCGCGGCCGCGCGCCGAGTGCTCGACCGCTAGAACGGCGAGCGCTATTGCCACCAGGAGCAGCGACAAGATGGCCGCCGGGGCGCGGTCGAAGGCGCCGCGGTATTGCAGGTATATGGCCTGGGTGAAGGCGGGGAAGCGCATCAGGCTCACCGCGCCGAAATCGTGGAGCGTGTAGAGAGCCACCAGCAGACACCCTGCTGCAATCGAGGGTCGCAGCAGGGGCAGAGTCACACTCCTGAACGTGGCCCACGACGAGCGCCCCAGGCTGCGCGCCGCCTCCTCGGCGGCCGGGTCGAGGCCCTTAATGCCGGCAGCCACCAGGAGGTAGACGTAGGGGTAGGTAAACAGTGTCAGTGACGCCCAGGCGCCGGGCCAACCCGTGATGTCAGGAAGTGAGCCGGCGAGTGCCGTGTTCTGCAGGGCCGCGTCGAGCATTCCCCCCGGACCGAGAGCGGCTAGCAGCGCGAACGCTCCGACGTAGCTCGGTATCACAAGCGGCAGGGCTGCGACCACTCCCCACAGTCGCCTGCCCGGGAGGTCGGTCCTCACGGTGAGCCAGGCCAGCGGCACGCCGAGGGCTGCGGCCGCCAGCGTCACCGTCACCGCTAGGCCCACGCTGCGTAGGGCAAGCCACACGGTCCGGCCCCTCAGGATGAGGTCCCAGCTCGAGGCGTCGGCCTCCAGCGCGCGCACAACGAGGTAGGCCACGGGCAGGAGCATCAGGGCACCCACTGCGAGACCGCCCAAGACCAGAGCGCTGCGCGACTGTGAAGCCTCCCGTCGGGCACGCGATGCAGCCCGGCCGGCGCGAACGACGGGGGCCGCGATTCCCACTAGAGAAAGCCGACTTGAGCGAGGAGGTCGAGGGCTCGCGGCAAGCGCTCGCCCAACTCGGAGAGATCTATGTCCGGGGACTGGATCTGATCGAGCGGAAGGAGGTCGCTGCTCGGCTCCAAACCTCTGACCACGGGGTACTCGAAGGTCTCCTCGGCGAAGTAACGCTGTCCCTTGTCGCCGGTGAGGTAGTCGACGAAGGTCTCGGCGGCGTCAGCCTGATCGGTGGTGGCGAGCACGCCAACACCCGCCGCGTTGATCAGCGCACCGGGGTCACCGTTAGTGAAGAAGTGGTTGGCGACGGGTATGTCGCCCTCCTCGGCCGAGACCTCGTAGATGTAATAGTGATTGACGAAGCCGACGTCGATGGTCCCGGCCGCGACGGCCCGGACGACGTCGGAATTCTCTTCGAACAGCTCAGGCTCATTCGCCTGCAGCCCTTCGAGGAAGGCGAGCGTGGCCTCCTCGCCCCGTGTGTCGATCATTGCCGCCACGAAGGCCTGGAAGGACGAGTTAGTGGGAGGAAAACCAATGCGGCCTTTCCAGCTCTCGTCCGTGAAGTCTTCGATCGAGTCCGGCAGGTCGTCCTCGGATAGCGCTTCGGTGTTGTAGGCCGCTACCCGGGCCCGGCCCGAGGTCCCGACCCACAGGCCCTCCTGGGAGCGGAACTGATGATCGACGCGCTCGAGGATCGCGTTCTCGATGGGGGAAAGCAGGCCTTCGTCTCCTACCACCCCAAGTGCACCAGCGTCCTGGGAGAAGAAGACGTCGGCAGGACTGCCATCGCCCTCCTCCAAGAGCTGGGCCGCGAGCTCGGCCGAGTCGCCGTAGCGAACCTCGAGGTCGATGCCCTCGTCCTCCTCGAATTGCGCTAGGAGGGGGCCGACGAGCTCCTCCTCGCGTCCCGAATAGACTGTCAGGGTCTTGTCGTCCCCCAGGACGCTGCTGATTCCCCCGCCACAGGCTGCCGTCAGCAGGCCCAGGCACAGGCAGAGTGCGATCCCGGCGCTTTTCCCTCTCACGTCCGATTGCCCCCATCTGTCGGATGAAACGATGTTCGGTGAACCGAAGGTGTCAGCTTAGGCAGGGCTGAATGTTAGGCGAGCCTAACCAGATGGTCAAGCGGGGCAATCGCGCAATCTGAGTGGTTCAGGCGAGCATCTCAACCCGACTCTATGACCCTGCCCTCTCGGGCAGCTCGGAGGCGCCCATGATCCGCTCTCCGTGCCGGTCGTGGAAGGCGATCATGGCCTGAGCGCCCGGCATAGGAGCCGGTTCGAAAGTGCTGACGACGGTTGAGCCGGAGAAGAATCCGAGGGCCCTGAGCACCCCGTCCCCTACGTTCGAGAGATCGTGCGGGACCATGGCGGGAATAACGACTGCGTCGCCCGCTCCGAGCTTAGCGGTCTCCTCGCCGACCGTGCCCCTGGCAGTCCCCTCGAGGACGAGGACCAACTCCTCCTCACTGTCCTTGTGCATGCCGAGGCTGCGTCCCGGCTCAATCTCCATACAGACGACGGCGCAGTCCTCTGCGCCTTGGTGCGCATACACAGGGAAACCAACCTTGTAACGGAGGGAACCGTCCTGGGGGTCGCGCATCTCCTTCAACGGCACCGTTTCGAGGTTGAACGCGAGCATGGCAGCATCCTTTCGCCGTATTCGATAAACACGCGTGTTCATAGTACTTTCACTGCTTCTCAAGAGCCTGTCAACATGGATGAGCAGGCAAGTTCACCGAAAATAGGATGGCGATTGACTCGCAAATACGAGATGACCCGGCGGGCGGCAGGCGTAGAAGCGACAAGGCGCCGGATCGTCGAAGCCGCTGTGGAACTCCACGAGGACCTTGGGCCGGCGCGCACGACGGTGAAGGCCATCGCGGAGAGGGCCGGGGTGCAGCGACTGACCGTCTACCGGCACTTTCCCGATGAGGTCGCCATGCTGAAGGCGTGCTCGTCACGATGGGCCGAGCGAAATCCCCGGCCAGACTCGACGGGCTGGAGCGGAATCGGCGACCCGGAGATACGCCTGCGTGTTGCCCTGGAGGCCCTCTACATCTACTACTCCTCCGAGGAGAAGATGATTGCCAACTCCCTCCGTGATGCTCCACTGATTCCATTCGTCAGGGACCGTGCCGAGAAATTCGAGCGCTACCTCGTGGAGGCAGGAAAGGAACTAAAAAAAGGTTGGAGGGTGCGGGGCGCGAACAAGCAGCACCTGTCAACCCTGCTCAGCCACGCGTTGCGCTTCGAAACCTAGCACTCTCTCAAGCAGCAGGGACTCGCCCCATCGCAAGCCGCCGACCTCATGGCCATTGCGGTGACCGGGGTGGCTCGACGATAATCGCGCCGCGGCGTCCTTGCCAATCAGGCCGCGACGGTACGTTCACCCGGCGGATCGGGCCCCGGGTCGTAGCGCCTCCCGGTGGGCTTGAACCACTCCGCCACCCTGCCCTTGAGGCAGACGCTCCAGCCGCCCTCGTGGACCAGCTTGTGATGGAAGGTGCACACCAGCACGAGATTGTGATAATCGGTCGGGCCCCCCAGCTCCCAGTGCCAGACGTGGTGGGCCTTGAGGAACATCTTGGTCCCGCAGCCGGGAAAGGTGCAGCCGTGGTCTCTGTAGAGCAGCTGGCGATGAAGCCAGCGGGGGACGTTGCGAGAGGCCCTGCCGATGCCGAGGGCATTTCCCTGTTCGTCTGTGACCACGAACTGGAGGCGGGCATCACAGCTGAGTCGTTGAGCGATGTCGGGGTGCAGGCCGAGGCCCCCCTCGATCTCGGCAGAGCCCAGTCCCAGGCTCTCGAGGGTGGTATGGACCACGACCGTGGCCCGGTCCGCATTCGGGTCTTCTGCGATCGCCTGTGAGGACAGCGCACAGAGGGCATCGGCGTAGCGCTGCTCTCTTCTGTCCTCAGCCGAGAGCTTGTCGGAGCTGGTTTCCTCTGAAGCTGACTCGGACAGGCACTCTGCGCAACGCTCGAGCGCCTTGACCACGGCGGCACCCTCGGCGGCGGGGAGCAGGCCCTCGAGGCTCAAGCTGGCGCCTCCCTCGTTCCACCACCAGTGCAGGAAGCGGGCCTGCTCGACGCTGCGGACCTCTTCTAGCTGGGGGCGGTTGAAGACATCGGCCCGGTGCCTCACGGTCGCAACAGACACTCTTCTTGCCCACGCGATCAGCTCCTGCTCTGTTTCGGAAGTGGCGAAGCGGCACAGCTCGACCACCTTGTCGAGACAGAGACTGCCGCTCTCTAGTGCCGCTGATATCAAGGGCAGCTTGGTAATGGCATGCGAGGCATTGACCCAGCGGGCGGCGATCCATGCCGAGATGCCGAGTTGGCCAGAGAGCC
>JACDAL010000069.1 GCA_013695465.1 Actinomycetota bacterium
GGCGCCGCCATGATCCGCTCCAAGGGCGAGGCCGGCACCGGAAACGTGGTCGAGGCCGTGCGCCACATGCGGGCGATCACGTCTGAGATCAAGCGGCTGGCCGGCATGCGCCCGGAGGAGCTGATGAGCGCCGCCAAGTCCCTTCAAGCACCCTACGAGCTCGTGAGGGAAGTGGCCGAGACCGGCACCCTGCCCGTGGTGCTTTTCACCGCCGGGGGCATCGCCACTCCCGCCGACGCTGCGCTGATGATGCAGCTCTCTGCGGACGGGGTCTTCGTCGGCTCGGGCATCTTCAAGTCGGAGGACCCGGCCCGGCGGGCGCGGGCCATCGTCGAGGCGACCACCTTCTTCGAGGACCCGGCCATCGTCGCCAAGGCGTCGCGCTCTCTCGGGGAGCCCATGGTCGGGATCAACCTGTCGCAGATGCCCGATTCCGAACGACTGGCTGTGCGTGGGTGGTGAAGGTCGGCGTCCTCGCCCTTCAGGGTGATGTGCGCGAGCACTCCCGGGCGCTCGATGGGGCCGGCGCCACCGCGGTGCCGATCAAGACCCGGGTCGACCTCTCCTCGGTAGACGCCCTGGTCCTCCCCGGCGGCGAGTCGACCACCATCGGCAAGCTTCTGGAGCGCTTCGGCCTGCTGCAGCCGGTGGTCGAACGAGCCCGCTCGGGTATGCCGCTGTTCGGCACCTGTGCGGGCATGATCCTCATGGCCAAGGAGATCACGGGGCCAGAGCTTGCCCCACTCCGCCTGAAGCTCATGGACATCTCGGTGAAGCGCAACGCCTACGGGCGCCAGGTCGACTCCTTCGAGGCCGACCTCGACGTCGAGAGCCTCGACGCGCCGCTGACCGCGGCGTTCATCAGAGCTCCGGTGGTCGAGCGGGTGGGAGCCTGCGTGGAGGTGCTGGCTCGGTGGGAGGATCGGCCCGTACTGGTGCGTCAGGGCAACC
Organism: Actinomycetota bacterium; assembly: GCA_013695465.1. Taxonomy (GTDB): domain Bacteria; phylum Actinomycetota; class CADDZG01; order CADDZG01; family WHSQ01; genus JACDAL01. The sequence continues at coordinate 952 of JACDAL010000069.1, forward strand.
TGCTGGCGGCGAGCTTTCACCCCGAGATAACCGGCGACCATCGCCTTCACGAGCTGTTCGTCTCATCGGTGGAGGGCTGATGTCCGGGCACTCGAAATGGTCGACGATCAAACGCAAGAAAGGCGCCGCCGACGCTCAGCGCAGCAAGCTATGGAGCAAGCTGCTGCGCTTCGTCGAGGTCGCGGCGAGGGAGGGTGGGGGCAATCTCGACGCCAACCCGACCCTTCAGAGCGCAGTGCAGAAGGCCAAGGAGAGCTCGGTTCCCAACGACAACATCCAGCGCGCCATCAAGCGCGGGACCGGCGAGCTCCAGGGGCAGACCTACGAGGAGGTCTCCTACGAGGGCTACGGTCCGGGCGGGGTGGCCGTGCTCGTGCACTGCCTCACCAACAATCGCAACCGGGCCGCCCAGGAGGTCAGAGGGGCGTTCAACGGGGGCGGCGGCAAGCTCGCCGAGCCGGGCGCAGTGTCGTGGATGTTCGAGTCCAAGGGCATCGTGATCGTGTCCAAGGACTCCGCCACCGAAGACGACGTCTTCCTGGTCGCAGCCGATGCGGGGGCCGAGGACGTGCGCGGCTCGGAGGAGTCCATCGAGGTCGTGGCGCCCCCGGAGGCCTACCGGGAGGTGCGCAGGGCGCTCGAGGAGCAGGGCATGGTGATCGAGTCCGACGAGCTCACCCAGGTGCCGAAGACCACGATCCCGCTCGAGGGCTCCGAGGCCAAGCGCGTCCTCCACCTCATTGACACGCTGGAGGAGCTCGACGATGTCTCGGAGGTCCATGCGAACTTCGACATCCCCGATGAGGTCCTGGCCGCCATCGCCTGAGGTCACCGGCCGGCCCCCATTCGCGTTTTGAGCGTCTCTCGACGCGGTTTTCCGCACTGACAGGCGCTCAAAAACCGTCCGGGTCGGTCTGTGCCGGTCCTCGCGAAAGCCGGGCCTCCGTCCCAAGCCTCGGCTAGGCTTCAATCGAACAAGCGTTCGAGAAGCGAGAGGATCAGCTCATGAGGGTCATCGGGATCGACCCCGGCGTCGCCACCACCGGCTACGGGGTCGTCGATAAGCGCGGCTCGGGACTCACTTCCGTCGCCTCCGGGGCGGTGCGCACGCACGCCGGTACCCCGGCGGCCGAACGGCTGCTGCAACTGCGGAGCGCGCTGGCGGCGCTGTTGTCCGAGCATCGGCCCGACATCTTCGTAATCGAGCGGCTCTTCTTCAACGCCAACGTCCGGACCGCCATGGCGGTGGGCCAGGCCGCGGGGGTGGCGTTGTTGTGCGCCGCGGAGGCGGGGCTCGAGACCCGTCACTACACGCCGCTCGAGGTCAAGCTGTCGGTGGTCGGGGTGGGCCGAGCCTCCAAGGCCCAGGTTCAGGCAATGGTTGCCGCGCTGTTGAAGCTGCCCACAGTCCCCCAGCCGGCGGACGCCGCCGACGCCTGCGCGCTCGCCATCTGCCATCTCAATCGTTCCGGCCTTGCCTCTGCGGTCGCACGCGCGGAGCACGCCCGATGATCGGGTTTTTAGAGGGGGAGGTGGCGGGACGCGACGAGGGCGGCTGCTTTCTCCAGGTGGGAGGCGTCGGCTATCGCCTGAGCTGCTCGTCTACCACCATGCGGGCCCTGCCCCCAGCAGGCGGCAGGGTCCGCCTGTGGACCCACCTCCACGTCCGTGAGGACGCCCTCGTGCTCTACGGCTTTTCTACCGAGGCCGAGCAGTCATTGTTCGAGGGCCTGGTCACGGTCTCAGGAGTGGGTCCCAAAGTCGCGCTGGCCGTGTGCTCGGCTCACGCCCCAGACGCGTTGCGCCGAATTCTGGCCACCGGTGACATTGCGAGCCTCAGCGCAATTCCCGGGATCGGCAAGAAGACCGCGGCCCGCATCGTCTTGGACCTCAAGGAGAAGCTCGCGTTGCCCGGCCTCGAGATCGTTTTGGACGGCGAGCATGTCCACTTGGCCCGGGCGCGCTCGGCGCTCGAGAACCTCGGCTACTCCACAGCCGAGGTCCGCTCCGTGCTGGCAGGGCTCGAGCCCGCCGCAGACGACGGTGTCGAAGAGGTGGTCCGTAGCGCGCTGCGGGCTCTAGCGGAAGAGCGGCGCCGAGCGTGAGCGAGCAGTCAAACTGGCGTGAGCGAGCAGTCAAACTGGCGTAAGCAAGCAGTCAAACTGGCGTGAGCAAGCAGTCACCGGCGTGAGCGAGCAGGTCGAACCGGCGTGAGCGAGGAGGTCCTTCTCCCCGAGCCCGAGCTGGGGGAGCGCGAGGCAGAGAGCTCCCTGCGCCCTCGGACTTTGGAGGAGTTCGTGGGCCAGTCGGACCTCAAAGAGCATCTCTCGATCGTGCTGGAAGCTGCGGCGGGACGCTCGGAGCCGGTCGGGCACCTCCTTCTGTGCGGCCCCCCGGGCCTCGGCAAGACGACGCTCGCCCACGTCGTGGCCCACGAGATGGGCGCCAGCATCCGCCAGACTTCGGGACCGGCCCTCGAGCGGGCGGGTGATCTGGCTGCGATTCTCACCAACCTGGAGGACTCAGACGTGTTGTTCGTCGACGAGACCCACCGCCTGCCTCGAGTTGTCGAAGAGGTGCTCTACCCGGCGATGGAGGACGGGCAGCTCGACCTCGTCATTGGCAAGGGGCCGAGCGCCCACACGATCAGGCTCGACCTGCCCCGCTTCACCCTGGTAGGTGCCACTACCCGAGCGGGCCTCATCACCGGGCCCCTGCGCAGCCGCTTCGAGCTGATCGAGCGCCTCGACCTCTACCCCGCCTCGGACCTCGAGCGCATCGTTACCCGCTCGGCCGCCATCCTGCAGGTCGAACTTGACGCCGGAGGCGCGCAGGAGATCGCCCGGCGGGCCCGGGGCACCCCCCGCATCGCCAACCGTCTGCTGCGCCGGGTGCGCGATTACGCCCAGGTGCGCGCCCAGGGCATCATCGACCGCGCCGTCGCCCGTCGAGCCCTGGAGGTGTTCCGGGTGGACGAGCGCGGGCTGGACAAGGTCGATGCAGCGATCCTCGATGCGCTCGTGCGGCGCTTTCGTGGAGGTCCGGTCGGGCTCTCCACGCTGGCCGTGGCGGTGGGGGAGGAAACCGACACCCTCGAGGACGTCTACGAACCCTATCTAATGCAGATCGGGTTCCTCGCCCGCACGCCCCGGGGCCGCGTCGCCACTCCCGACGCCTTCGCCCACCTGGGCGTGGAGCCGCCCCCACCGGAGCCGAATCTGTTCGGAGCCGGAGGGCGCGGTGGGTGATCCAATGGAGCGCAGGTAGTGGATCGCCCAACGTGGGGTCTGTGGGTACCGGAACGGTACCCAGCGGCCCAACCTGGGAGCATCAGTGTCTTCGATTTCGGGGCCGCCGACCATCCCATGAGGTGACAGCACGACTATTTCGCTGCGGCGGTAGACTACAAGATCGAGCCGCGTCTGGCGGCTTTTGTCGCGTAACCCACAGCTTGCCAAGTTCTACCTGAGAAAAGGACGGATTCACCATGGAAGGCGCATCGAGCCTCATCTTCCTGATCCTTATGGGAGCCATCTTCTACTTCATGTTGGTTCGGCCACAGCGCAGGCGGGTACAGCAGCACCGGGCGCTAGTGGACACCCTTTCTGTAGGCGACGAGGTCGTGACGATTGGGGGGCTTTTCGGTACGATCACCCGCCTGAACGACGATGACGTCGAGCTTCGGGTGGACGGCTCCACGACCCTGCGCTTTCTCAAGACGTCGATCGCACGGGTCGTGATCGTGGACGAGCACGCGGACGAAGCGCGCGAGGAAGAGCCGCAGCCATGAGCCGGGCCGCCGACGCGGCCGGACAGGGGCATATTGAGGAGCTGGGCCGAGACCGCAAGGAGGCCCGGCCGGTGGGTCCGGCCCCCGAGCCCGGGGGCCGGCAGAGCTCGGTTTCCCTGGCCGATGTTCAGGCTCACGAGGGGGTCCAGACCTTCATCGCCCTGGCCGACCGCCACCTCGGCCAGATCGGCTACACCGAGCACGGCTTCCGCCACGCGGGTCTGGTTTCCAAGATCTCCTACAACGTCCTCCACCGCCTCGGCTTCGAGGAGCGGGACAAGGAGCTCGCGGCCATCTCCGGTTACCTCCACGACATGGGCAACTTCGTGTCGCGCTCCTTCCACTCTCAAACCGGCGCGACGATCACCTACGACCTCCTGCGCGAGCTCGGCATGAGCTACAAGGAAGTGGGGCTCATCCTGGCCGCCATCGGCAACCATGAGGAGGAGTTCGGCCACCCCGTCAACGCCATCGGAGCGGCGCTGATCGTGGCCGACAAGTCGGACGTCCACCGCAGCCGGGTGCGAGCCAAGGACCCGACCTTGTTCGACATCCATGATCGCGTCAACTACGCGGTAGAGCGGTCGTTCCTGCGAGTCGACGCCCCGCACCGGACTTTGACTTTGGAGCTAACGATCGACACCGAGCTTGCCGATGTCATGGACTACTTCGAGATATTCCTGTCGCGCATGGTGATGTGCCGCCGGGCGGCCGAGTATCTCGAATGCCGCTTCAAGATCGATATCAACGGCGAGCGGGTCCTTTCGACGGAGAGCTGAAATGCGCACCAAGAGGTATCGCATCCACCTGATAGTCGCGCTGGTGGTGGCGCTCGGCGGCTTCGCCGCGATCGTAGCCACCCGAACCGCCCCCCGCCTGGGGCTCGACCTCGAGGGCGGGATCAGCGTCACCCTGACCGCAACCGGAGACGTCAACTCCCAGGTGCTTCAGAAGACCGTCGAGATCATCCGCGAGCGCATCGACTCCCTCGGGGTCGCCGAGCCCGAGGTGACTGCGGCGGGCACCGACAACATCCTCATCCAGCTCCCCGGCATCAAGGACGACCAGCGGGCGCTCGAGGTCATCGGCACCACGGCGCAGCTGACCTTCAGACAGGTGCTCGAGCAAGTTCCCCCCACCGCGCCGGACAAGCAGCGCCCGGAGGTCACCAAGCAAGCGGGCACCGAGGTCAACGACCAGGAGGTCGTCTACCCCGACGCTGAGGGCGGCTCGAACGCGCCCCTCTACCGGCTTGCGCCCGCCACTCTTACGGGAGACGTCATCACCAAGGCTCAGGGGGTCGTCGACCCCACCTCGGGCCAGTGGTCCGTCTCTTTGGACATGAACTCCGAGGGCGCAGATCGGTGGGCGAGCTTCACCAGTCGTCTCGCGTGCCTCCGGGACAAGGGCGAGCAGGTAAAGAGCCAGGTCGCCATCGTGCTCGACGGCAAGGTCGAGAGCGCGGCCGGGATGCAGGATCCGGCCAGCGCCGGCGGTTCCGGAGGGGTCGCTTGCGGCGACGGCATCACCGGTGGTGAGACACAGATCGACTCCTCCGGGGAGCAGGACGCCAAGGATCTCGCCCTCGTGCTCAAGACCGGTGCGCTGCCGATAACCCTGGAGCAATCAGAGGTCGTCAAGGTGTCTCCGACGCTGGGACGAGACTCGCTCACCGCCGGTCTCAGGGCCGGGATCCTGGGACTGGCTCTGGTGGTCGTCTACATGCTCCTCTACTACCGGGGGCTGGGGGTGGTGGTGTGGGTGGGCCTTATCCTCTTCTCGGCCACGATCTATTCGGTAATGGCACTTCTGGGTGAGTATGCGGGTCTGTCGTTGAGTCTCGCCGGAGTGGCCGGGATCATCGTGTCAATCGGGATCACCGCCGACTCCTACATTGTCGCTTTCGAGCGGCTCAAAGACGAGCTCAATTCCGGCAAGACGCTGAGGGCCGCGGTCGAGCGGGGTATGAAGCGCGCCTTTCGCACCATCCTCGTGGCGGACGCGGTCACGGCCTCGGCGGCCGTGATCCTCTTCGTCCTGGCTGTGGGCTCGGTCCGGGGCTTTGCCCTGACCTTGGGGCTGGCGACCGTGCTCGACGTGCTCATCGCTTACTTCTTCACCCGCCCGGCCGTCCACTTGCTGGCCGCCTCAAGCCTCAGCCGCAACCGTCTGGTCGGCCTCAGGGGCGCGCTCGGGACTTCGGCATGAGCGGGACCTGGGGCCGCCTCTACCGCGGCGAAACCGAGATTGATTTCATCGGCCGGCGCCGGTTGTGGTTTTTGATCTCCGGTGTCGTGCTCGGCATCAGCCTCTTGGCGCTGGTTTTCAACGGGCTCGACTACGGCATCGAGTTCCGAGGAGGCGTGCAGATCCAGGCTCCCGTGCCCGCTTCGGGCCCCCTCGGCGATGCGTCGCAGTCGGAGATAACGACGGCGCTTCGTGACGCGTTGGCGCCCCTGGGCGCCACCGATGCTCAAGTGCAGGTGACTGCGGAGGAGCCGCGTACTGTGATCGTGCAGACCGAGGAGGTCTCGGACCCCCGGGCTCAGGACAGGGTCGTGGCGGCGGTGGCCGAAACGACCGGGGCCGACCTCGACGCGACGGACAGTCAGCGCATCGGCAGCCGCTGGGGGGCCGAGATCACCGGCAAGGCGTTGCGCGCCCTGATTGTGTTCCTGATCGTGGTGAGCGTCTTCATCTCCTGGCGCTTCGAGTGGAAGATGGCCGTGGGCGCAATGGTGGCGCTGGTTCACGATCTCGTGATCACCGCCGGCATCTATTCGCTGGTCGGTTTCGAGGTGACGCCTTCCACGATCATTGCCATCCTCACGATCCTCGGTTACTCGCTCTACGACACCGTGGTCGTGTTCGACAAGGTCGAAGAGAACACTGCCCTGTACGCAACATCAGGCCGTATGACCTACGAAGCTTCCGCGAACCTGGCCCTGAACCAGGTATTCATGCGCTCGCTCAACACTTCACTGGCGACATTGATTCCGGTGGCGGCGCTGCTGTTCGTCGGAGCGGGTTTGCTGGGGGCGGGCACGCTCAAGGACCTCGCCCTCGCCCTCTTCGTCGGGATTCTTACCGGCGCCTATTCGTCGATCTTCGTCGCCACCCCGCTTCTGTCGATGCTCAAAGAGAACGAGCCGCGTTACAAGAGCGTGCGCGAGAAGAAGACGCGGGAGTCGACGCGGGCGCCACTCGTTCCCGTGCCGGTCGGGGCGGGCTCGGCGCCCTCGCCCGACAATGTGCCCGCAACGTCGGCTCCGCGAGCCCAGACGCCGGCGTCGCCTCCTCAGCCAAAACCGGCGCAGGCCAACGCCCGGCCCCGAGCAGGAGTCAAGAAAGCGAAGCGTCGAAAGCGGCGCTGACCACTTCGACCAGTTGAGCTAGGAGAGGGCATGGAACCTCAAACGAATCACGAGTGGCTCAAGGACCACATCCGGGATATCCCGGACTTTCCCAAGCAGGGTGTGGTTTTCAAGGACATAACTCCCCTGCTCGCGGATAAGAAGGCATTCACGTACACGATCGATGCCATCGCTCATCACTACGACCGCGACGAGATCGACAAGGTGCTGGGGATCGAGGCGCGCGGTTTCATCGTGGCCGCCCCCCTCGCCTACCGATTCACCGCCGGCCTCATCCCTGTGAGAAAGAAGGGCAAGCTTCCGTGGAAGGTGGAAACCGAAAAGTACGAGCTCGAATACGGCTTCGACCATCTCGAGATCCACAAGGATGCCATCGAGCCCGGCGAGCGCATACTGATAGTCGACGACGTGCTCGCAACCGGGGGCACGGCCCAGGCCACCGCCGGACTCACCGAGCGCTGCGGCGGGAAGGTAGCGGGCATCGCCACCATCATGGAGCTGTCTTTTCTTCACGGCCGCGACAAGCTCGGCGCCTACGAGTACTTCAGCCTTCTCCGCTACTGAGCCGGTAGTCAAACGCGCGTATTGGACGATCGAGTACCGATCCGGTAGTCAAACGCGCGAAATGGACGATCGAGAACCGTGGAGCCGTGCCAGAGACGGGAGCCTCTAACCCGAGAACGCAAGGTCACAACCCGTCCCGGCCCCTACAATGGGCTATGGATTCGATTCAGGAGCGGGCCGAGAGGCAGCCGGCGCCGGACCAGACATCGGCTCGAGGCGTCAAAGCGGTGCTGCGCCGTGTCCGCCCGGCCCGCCAAGCCGGCGATCCGGGCTTCGAACAGCTTCTCAAGGAGTTCCGGCAGCACCGTCCTCGCAGCTCCACCAAGCTCATCGAACGTGCCTTCGAGATCGCCGAGTCCGCCCACGCGGGACAGGTTCGCAAGTCGGGCGACCCCTTCATTTCCCATCCTATGAGCGTCGCCACCATCTGCGCCGAGCTAGGGCTTGATGAGACAACGATTGCAGCCGCCCTGCTGCACGACTCTGTCGAGGACACTGAGTTGAGCCTCGTCGACATCGAACGGGAGATCGGCTACGCGGTCACGTTGTTGATCGACGGAGTCACCAAGCTCGACCGGATTCGCTTCCGCACGGCCGAGCAGGCGCGCGCCGAGAACCTGCGCAAGATGATGGTGGCGACGGCGCGCGACGTGAGGGTGTTGCTCATAAAGATCGCCGACCGCCTGCACAACATGCGTACGATCGATCCGCTTCGAAGCGAGCGGCGCGAGCTGATAGCGCGCGAGACGCTCGAGATATACGCGCCGCTGGCTCACAGGCTGGGCATGTACGCGATCAAATGGGAGCTCGAGGATCTCAGCTTCAAGCAGATGCATCCCAAGCGCTACGACGAGATCTCGGCGTTGGTGCAGCAACGCCAGCCGGAACGTGAGCGAGTCCTGGATCAGGTACGCGACGAGATTCTTGCAACACTCAAAGAGGCAAAGATCAGGGCGGAGGTGTCGGGGCGACCGAAGCATCTCTACTCGATCTACGAGAAACTGGTACTGCGCGGCAAGCAGTTCGAAGACATTTTCGACCTTCTCGGTGTGCGCGTCGTGGTCGACACCGTCAGGGACTGCTACGCCGCGTTGGGCTCGATTCACACGCTCTACACGCCGGTCCCCAGCCGCTTCAAGGACTACATCGCGATGCCGAAATTCAACATGTATCAGTCCTTGCACACGACGCTCATGGGACCGGGGGGCAGGCCTATAGAGATTCAGATCAGGACTCAGGAGATGCACCGCGCCGCTGAATTCGGAATCGCCGCGCATTGGCTCTACAAGGACCAACAGAGAGGCAAGACTCCCGAAGCCGAGATGGCGTGGTTGAAGCGGGTCATGGACTGGCAGAAGGAATCGATCGACCCGAGTGATTTCATGGAATCACTCAAGATCGATCTCTATGCGGACGAGGCCTTCGTGTTCACACCCAAGGGGGACGTAATCGCCCTGCCAAGAGGAGCCACGCCACTCGACTTTGCGTACGCCATTCATACCGAGGTCGGCCACAGAACTGTGGGAGCCCGCGTCAACGGCAGGCTCGTCTCTCTAAGCCACGAGCTCTCCTCGGGCGACTCGGTGGAGATCATCACTTCCAAGGGACATGCGTCGCCCTCTCGTGACTGGTCGAAGCTCGTGAAAACGCCGCGAGCTCGCAACAAGATCAGGCAGTGGTTCGCGCGCGAGCGTCGTGAGGATGCCTTGGCACAGGGCCGAGACTCGTTGCTGGCCGCGATCAAAAAGCACGGGTTGCCGGCGGACAAGGTCGCCAAGAGCGACGTCCCCGCGAAGGTAGCGGAGGAGCTCAAGTTCCCGGATCTCGATGCCATGTATGTGGCGATAGGGGAGAGCCACCTCTCACCACAGTCGGTCACCACCAGGATCATCCGCATCTTCGATCCGCAGATCGCCCGGGAAGAAGAAGCGGCTGTTTCGAGTAGGAGGCGTAGGCGGCGAGGGGGCCGCGGCAGGGGCATCATCGTGGAGGGGCACGACGACCTGCTGGTGCGGCTGGCGCGCTGCTGCACTCCGGTTCCCGGAGATGCGGTCGTCGGCTTTCTGACACGCGGTCGCGGCGTCTCCGTCCATCGGGAGGACTGCTCCAACGCCAAAGCCTTGCGCGCCCAGGACGATGAGCGTATGGCTCAGGTGTGGTGGGATGAACGCCAGCAGACGACCTTCGTCGCCGCAATTCAGATCGAGGCACTCGACCGCACCAAGCTGTTGCGGGACGTCACGACGGCGATTTCCGATCAGGGCATATTCATCCTCTCATCCAGCACTCGCACCGGGCGCGATGGGATCGCCAGCCTCTCGTACACGTTCGAGCTGGTGGATCCGAGCCAGCTCGATCACGTGCTCCAAGCGATCCGGAGAATCGATTCAGTGTTCGACGCCTACCGGGTCGGTTCGGCGGCTCACAAGTAGGTTGGAGGTGACCAAACCCTCTGTAAGGGTTGTGCTCGGCTTGTGTGCGCTCCTGCTGGTGCTGCCGGGATGCGAGCGCGAGACCTTCTCCCTGCCCCCGGCTCAAGACGTGGCTTCGGACTTCGTGGAAGCCTGGGACGAGCGCGATTTCAAGTCGATGCGCGCGCTGCTCGACCAGAAGAAGCGGAGGTCTTGGAAAGCCCGGCGTATTCAGGGCGTGATGCGTAGCGCACTTCGCTCGGGGTGGATCACGCGCTACGACGTCGAGCTGCGCGAGGCGGTGGAGGAGCCGGACATCTCCTCAGCGGAGCAGCTGCGCCAGGCCTCTGAGGTGACGGCTGAGGCGCCCTACGCGATCACTTATCGGTCGCGCGCCGCGCCCAGACCGGTAGCGCTCGCCGGGAGTCTGCAGCTCGTGTACGACAAGAAAGCCACCGAGTGGAGCGTCCGGTGGGCGAAGTCGGCGTTATGGCCTCAGACACCGCATGCCTCTGGTTTCGGAGTAGGGGTGCGCTGGCCCCGGAGGGCCGCGATAAAAGACCGCTCCGGTCGCCCGCTGGCGCGTGGCGGAGGCTTGGCCCGCAGTTACCCGCAGGGGGCCGTTGCCGGGAGCACCCTCGGGCACATCGGCAGGCTCTCAGACCGTGACCTCAGCGGCCTGCCCGACTACTACCGGACGGGCGACCTCGCCGGCGCCTCGGGCCTCGAGGCTGCGTATGAGGCGAGGCTGGCCGGAATCCCCAGCGCGCGGCTCTCTCTGAGGGACGCGCAGGGCCGCGTTCTGCAGACCCTGGGCCGCAAGAGAGGGCGGCCCGGACGAGCCGTTCAGACCACTCTGGATGTGGAAGTGCAGCGCGCTGCCGAGAACGCCTACGGCGGCACCGTGGGGGGCGCGGTGGTGGTCGAGCCCGATTCGGGCAACCTGCTGGCAGTGGTGTCGTCATCCTCCTTCGATCCCAACAACTACGTGGGCGCGGCCGAGGTCGAGCCCTTCAATCGCGCACTGTCGGGGCTCTACCCACCGGGGTCCTCGATGAAGGTCGTTACCGCGTCGGCGGCTCTGGATGATGGAACGGTCTCGCCCCGGACCACGGTCACGGGCCCCAAGAACTACAAGGGAGTCGTCAACTTCGAGTCGGGGGAGTTCGGCTCGATCCCCTTCTCGGATGCGGTGCGCTACAGCGTCAATACCGCCTTCGCACAGGTGGCCGAGGATCTCGGAGCATCAAAGCTCACCCGCTATGCCGATTCGTTCGGCTTCAACCGCCGGCCGCGCCTGGGAGTCTCGGCGGCCCGCTCGTCCTTCCCCCGTCCCGAGGAGCTGTGGGACTTGATGTGGGGCTCGATAGGCCAGGCCCAGGTGTTGGCAACGCCCATGCAGATGTCCACAGTCGCAGCCACGATCGCAAATGATGGCAGGAGGATGGCGCCGCGTGTCTCCTTTCTGCTGCCGAGAAACGGGGAGCGGGTCGTGTCTCGCCGCACCGCAGCCCAGATGAACGAGATGATGCAGGCGGTGGTTACTTCGGGCACCGGGGTAGGGGCTCAGGTCCCGGGAGTTGCGGTGGCAGGCAAGACGGGGACCGCGGAGGTGGACGTGGCCGGCGTACGCAAGAACCACGCCTGGTTCGTTGCCTTCGCCCCTGCTTCCGATCCCAAGGTGGCGATCGGTTTGGTGTCCGAGTACGGAGGAGTGGGCGGCCAGGTCGCGGCCCCCCTGGCGGGCCGCATACTCGAGGCCGTGCTCCCGCTCGTCCCATGAGGGCGGTGGTTCAGCGCTCGGGAGAGGCCCGCGTCGAGGTTTCGGGCAATGTCGTCGGCGCCATCTCCTCAGGCGTAGTGGTTCTGCTCGGCATCACCGCCACGGACGGGGACAAGGAGGCGCGCTGGCTCGCAGACAAGGTTTCGAACCTGCGCATCTTCAATGACGACGAAGGAAAGATGAACCGCTCGCTGCTGGATGTCTCCGGCGAGTTGCTGCTGGTGTCCCAATTCACGCTCTACGGAGACGCCCGCCGCGGCCGCCGGCCGTCGTTCATCACCGCCGCCCAGGGGCTCGAGGCGAGGGCGGTCTACGAGCGTTCGATCGAGGCCTTCACGGCTCTCGGGGTCAGGACCGCGACGGGCGAGTTCGGGGCCGAAATGGACCTGTCCCTGACCAACAGGGGGCCGACGACGATCCTGCTGGACAGCGACAAGACCTTCTAGCCGATCTCCAGCGGACTCCCGACGACAACCCCCGCCCGCGTCCACAATTCACGTTCTCTCCTATGATCGCCTGGGCGGCTCGTCCAGACGACCGATATCTCCCCAAGTCGGCAGAACGCCGCATTGGAATGATCGCTTGAAGTCCTTAAGAGGAGGAGCCAATGAGGGCAAGGATGCTGATCGGGGCGGCGGCCGTCGCCCTTGTGCTGGGTGCTTGCGGTGGAGGCGACGAAGGGGGCGGGGATGGCGGGGGCGGAGGCGGGGGCGGCGTGACGCTCAGCGCCCAGGACAACTCCTTTTCGCCGAGCGAGCTGGCCGTGCCCTCCGGCGAGGTCACCGTCGAGTTCACCAACGACGGCGAGAACACACACACCTTCACCTCGGAAGATGCGGGGTTCGACTCCGGCAACGTGGAACCGGGAGCGTCGAAGTCCGTCACGTTCGAGGCCCCCGACGGCGCCACCGCGTTCGAGTGCAGCATTCATGGGTCCTCGGGCATGACCGGAGAGATCGTCCCCGAGTAGTCCGGGCCGGGCTGCGTCGAGGTTCGGTACGAAACGGAGGCTATAGGCGCGTTTCGTACAAAAGTTGGTGACAAAGGAGGTTCCAGGAACTAGGTCGGGCCCGGCGGTTTCAGAGCCAGGTGCAGCGCCTCCAGTTGGTCCGCGTCCACAGGGGCCGGGGCCCCGGTGAGCGGGTCCGCCGCGCTCTGCGTCTTGGGAAAGGCGATGACCTCCCTGATGTTGTCCTCGCCGGCCGCCAGTGCCACGATCCTGTCGATGCCGGGAGCGATCCCGCCGTGGGGCGGCGGCCCGAAGGCGAACGCGTCCAGCAGGAAACCGAAGCGCGCCTGGGCCTCCTCTTTGGAGATACCCAGTGCGGCGAGCACCCGCTCCTGCAGCGCGCGGTCGTGGATCCTGATGCTGCCCGAGGCCAGCTCCCAGCCGTTGAGCGTGATGTCGTAGGCCTTCGAGAGAACCTTCTCGGGGGCACTCTCCAAGTAGTCGACGGTGTCCGGCGTGATCCCTGTGAAGGGGTGGTGGATTGCGGTCCATGCCCCCGCGGCCTCGTCTCGCTCGAACCAGGGGAAGTCGACTATCCAGGCGAACTTCCACGCCTCGGGATCAGCGCGCGCCCGCTCGGGAACGAGCCCAAGGTGCTTGCCCAGGCGATTGCGCATCGAGCCCAACACCCTGTCGACGACCTCGGCGTGCCCATCGGCCACGATGAGGATCAGGTCCCCCGCTTTGGCCGCCGCGGCCCGGGGAAGCTCTCGGTGCTCGTCTTCGGAGAGAAACTTCTCGACCGGCGAGCGCAGCCCCTCGTCGGCGACGGCAATCCACACCAGCCCTCCCGCCCCCAGTGCCTTGGCCTCCTCCACCAAGGCGTCGATCTGCTTGCGTGGCATCCCGCCCTGTGAACCCAGGACGATGGCCTTGACCGCGCCCCCCTCCTCCTTGCCCGCCTGGAAGACCCTGAACTCGGTCTGCTGAAGCGCCCCCGACAGGTCGGTGAGCTCCATGCCGAAGCGAAGGTCGGGCTTGTCGGTGCCGAAGCGGGCCATCGACTCGGCGAAGGTCAGACGAACAAAGTCCTGCAGCTCGGCCCCCAGTACCTCGGCCCACACCTGCTTGAACATCGCCTCGGTGACGGCCAGCACGTCCTCACGATCGACGAAGCTCATCTCCACATCGAGCTGCGTGAAGTCGGGCTGGCGGTCGGCCCTCAAGTCCTCGTCCCTGAAACAGCGCACGATCTGGTAGTAGCGGTCGAGACCCGCCACCATCAGGAGCTGCTTGAAGAGCTGCGGTGACTGCGGCAGCGCGTAGAAGGAGCCGGGGTGAAGTCGGGCAGGCACGAGATAATCGCGGGCTCCTTCCGGGGTGGCTCGAGTCAGCATCGGCGTCTCGACCTCGGTGAAGCCGTGAGCGTCATAGAAGCGCCTGATCGAAGACACGATGGCGTGGCGCAGCTGGAGATTCGACTGCATGCGGGTACGTCTGAGGTCGAGGTAGCGATACTTCAGACGCAGCATTTCCTCGACGTCGTGATGCTCGTCCACCTGGAACGGTGGCGTGGCGCTTACCGACAGCACCTCGAGCGAGGTCGCTGCGACCTCGATCTCCCCGGTGGCCAGTGCCTCGTTGGTGGTCCCCTCCTTGCGCCGCCTGACCTCGCCCTCGACGCGCACACAGAACTCCGAGCGCAGCCCCTCCGCGGCCCCCTGCAGTGCGGGGGCCTCCGAGAAGTTGAAGACGACCTGGACGAGCCCGGCTACGTCGCGCAGGTCGATGAAGATCACACCGCCGTGGTCGCGGCGGGTATGCACCCAGCCGCACAGCGCGACCGGGGCGCCCTCGTCGGTGGTTCGCAGGTCTCCGCAGCGATGCGACCTCATCATGGCGCAAGCCTCTTTTCGAGCTGGTGCCAGGGCACCTGCTCTTGCTCCTGAGTGCGGAGGTTCTTGAGGCCGGCGCGGCGTTCCCGCAGCTCCTCGTCGCCCAGGATCACGGCCCACGTCGCCCCCGAGCGGACCGCGTCCTTCATCTGGCCCTTGAGACCCCGCCTCGAGTGATCGAGGTCGCACCCGACGCCCGCGGAGCGCAGCGACGACGCCAGCATTAGCGCCTCACGGCGGGCCTCGTCTGAAAGAGCGACGATATAGACGCCGACCAGGGAGGGAGCGCTCGGCCCCGTGCGCGCCAGCAACAGCCGCTCGACGCCGCAGGCGAACCCGATGCCCCCCAGCTCGGGGCCCCCCAGCGCTTGACTGAGCCCGTCGTAACGGCCCCCTCCGCACAGCGCGCTCTGGGAGCCGAGGTTCGAGGAAACCCATTCGAACGCGGTGCGGGTGTAGAAGTCGAGGCCCCTGACCAGACGGGGCTCGAGCTCGAAGTCGAGCTCGAGGTCGGTGAGCAGGTCCTGAACTCGCTGGAAATGGTCGCGGCAAGCGTCGCAGAGGTGGCTGGTTATCAGCGGAGCGTCCTCCAGAGCGGCGATGGTGGAGGGCTCCTTGGAGTCGAACGAGCGCAGCGGGTTGGTCTCTGCGCGCTGCCGGTCCGGCT
Source organism: Actinomycetota bacterium (assembly GCA_013695465.1). Classification (GTDB taxonomy): domain Bacteria; phylum Actinomycetota; class CADDZG01; order CADDZG01; family WHSQ01; genus JACDAL01. The sequence goes on from JACDAL010000069.1 coordinate 16,385, forward strand.
CGGCGAGATCAGAGGAGTGCGCTCGAAGGAACGATCGCAGCTTGTCGAGATAGCCGCCTCGGCACGATTCGGACGGGTGTCCTATCGAGTTCAGTAGCAGGCGCGGCTCGGTCTCGGCGTTCAAGAGGAAGCGATGGCCCAGCTCGATGACCTCGGCGTCGATCGAGGGCTCGAGGCTGCCGATGGCCTCGATACCCACCTGGAAGAAGGCCCGGTAGCGGCCCTTCTGGGGGCGCTCCTGGCGGAACATCGCGCTCGAGTAGCACAGCTTGAGCGGCAGGGGGCCGCGCTGCAGCGAGTGTTCGAGCACCATCCGCATGACTGCAGCGGTTCCCTCGGGCCGCAGGGTGAGTGAGCGGCCTCCCTGATCCGAGAACGTGTACATCTGCTTGTGGACGACCTCCGAGCCCTCGCCCACGCCGCGGGCAAACACCTCTGTGTGCTCGAACGCGGGGGTCTCCACTGGGGCATATCCGGCGCGCTCGAAGGAATCGATTGCGAGCCGGGATAGCGCCTGCCACTCCCACGACTCCGGGGGCAGGAGGTCGCGTGTCCCCGGCGGCGCGCGAAAACTTATCCGGCGATCGGGCATGACGGCATCCTAAGGGGGGCCTCCATCCCTCCCGTCCTGTGGTTGGATGGAGAACAACCTTCGAAGGAAAGTTGGGAGGCACATGCTCGAGCCACGCACCGAACCGCGGGCTCAACTCGAAGCCACGGCCCGCCGAATTCGACGCGACATCGTCACCTCGACCACCCGTGCGGGCTCGGGACACCCGTCGACCTCGCTGTCCATGGTCGAGATCTTGACCGTCCTCTACTTCGGCGGCGTCCTGCGTTACGACCCCTCCGAGCCCCACCACCCCGAACGAGACCGTTTCATTCTCTCCAAGGGACACGGCGCTCCGGGCCTGTATGCAGTGCTGGCCGAGGCCGGCTACTTCCCGACCGAAGACCTATCCACGCTTCGACAATTGGGCTCGGCCCTCGAGGGCCATCCCAACATGTGCAGGCTCCCGGGAGTCGAGGCCTCGACGGGATCGCTGGGGCAGGGGCTCTCGATGGGCATCGGGCATGCACTCGCCGCTCGTCTCGACGGCCATTCCTATCGGGTCTACGTGATGGTCGGCGACGGTGAGAGCGAGCAGGGGCAGGTGTGGGAGGCGCTGATGTACGCAGGTAACCGCGGGCTCGGAAACCTCACCCTCATTCTTGACCGCAACGGCTACCAGCAGACTGCCGCAGTCGCCGAGGTCCAGCCGCTCGACCCGCTGCAGGACAAGATCGAGGCCTTCGGTTGGTCTGCGCGCACCATAGACGGCCACTCCCTCGATGAGGTCGAGGCGGCCTTCTCATGGGCTCAATCGGTGCAGGAAGCGCCGCAAGCCATTATCGCCAACACCGTCAAGGGCAAGGGCGTGAGCCTTCTCGAAGCCACGCCGGGCAAGTGGCACGGCAAGCCGATTCCTCCCGATGAGGTGGAGAAGGCACTGGAGGAGATCGGGGCATGACCCTAGGACTGAGCCACATCGAGCTCGAAGACGGCCAGCCCACTCGCCTGGCGTTCGGCGAGGCGCTGGCCGATGCGGGGGTGAACGAGGCAATCGTCGTGCTCGACGGCGACGTCCACAACTCGACCTACACGGGGCTGTTCAAAGAGCGCTATCCCGAGCGGTTCTTCAACGTCGGCATTGCCGAGTCCAACCTTGTCGGCATTGCCGCAGGCCTGGCCGCCAGCGGCAAGGTGCCGGTGGTTTCCAGCTTCTCGATATTCCTGCTGGCCAACGCCTTCGACCAGATCCGCATGAGCATCGCCTTTCCCAACCAGAACGTGAAACTGGTGGGAACCCACGCGGGCATCTCGATAGGGGAGGACGGGCCCTCGCAGATGGGCATCGAAGACGTCGCCCTGGCTTGCGCGCTCCCCGGGTTCACGGTCATCGTGCCGGCCGACGGCGCCAGCACGCGGGCCGCCACCGCGGCCATGCTCGAGCGCGAGGGGCCGACCTTCCTGCGCTGTGGCCGTCCTGCCGTTCCGGTCATTTACGAGGACGTCACCGACTTCCACGTCGGAAAGGCCAACCAGCTGCGAGAGGGTTCGGACATCACGATCATCGCCAACGGCGTCATGGTGGCGATGGCGCTGGATGCGGCCGCGGCGCTGGCGTCCGAGGGGGTAGAGGCAAGAGTGCTCGATATGCACACGGTCAAGCCGATCGATACCGAGGCCATAGAGCGGGCCGCTAACGAGACCGGCGGCATCGTCGTGGCGGAGGAGCACATCGCCTACGGGGGCCTGGGTGCCACGGTGGCGCTGGCGGCGGCCGAGCGAGCGCCCACCAGGATGGCGTTTGTGGACATCGGCGACACCTATGCCACCTCGGGAAAGCCCCAGGAGCTGTTGCGCCAGTACGGACTCACGCCAGAGGCGATAGCCGACCAGGCGCGCCACGTGCTCAAGGCCTGAGCTACAACCCGGCTCAATAATGGTTCAGTAATCCGGGCTGCCTGGATTACTCATTTACCATAATGCTGTCGCGAGGAACAATTGGGGCATACAGACGCTCCCGCCCCCCTGACGAGGAAGTTGACAATGCCCTCTGCGCACGAAGCTATGCCCCGCCCCGAAGTCAATGCCGTACGGCTCGAGGACGTTGTCGACAGAATTCTGGTTCGCTGGCGCGGCGCGGTCACTCGCCGCTGGGAGGGCAGCGTGGTGGGCACGGCTTGCTTCGGGCCCGAGGGCAGACAGCTGGAACGCGCCCTCGACGAGCTCGTCGCCAACGCAGTGGCGGCGACCGGCCCCCAGGACGGGATCACCGTCACGGGCCGCGCTCGAGATCGCTGGGTCGAGCTCGCCGTCACTGAGTGGTCGCCCACCACTCCGGCCGGCCACATCGGCTACGCGGGCGAGGAGGTCCCCGAGGTGGTGGCCGCCTGCGCTCCCGGAATGAGGATCGTGGAGGGCATCGTTGCCTCGCAATCGGGCTCGCTTGAGATCACCACGCGGCCCGGCGTCTCGACGACGTTCCTGATCCGCCTCCCCCACCCCTAACCACCCCACCCGCGTTTTGAGCGCCTCTCGGTGCGGTTTTCTGCACTCTGGCGCCCCTAAAACATTCCGAGCCGCATTTGAAGCGCCGTCCGGAGCTCTTCTGCCACCAGCGCGGCGTGCAGAGACAGAGTGACGTCATCCTTGGTGTAACGAAGCAGCAACCATTCGCCGAGAGATAGCTTGTTGGATCGAGTGCGGTCCGTCTGAAAAGCGCCTCGGTCGGAGTGGTATTCATAGCCGTCGAGCTCTATGGCGATCCGAGCAGCGGGGTAGGCGAAGTCCACCCGCCCGACCCCCTCGATTCGGTACTGCCGCTCGGGCTTGGGCAGAGAGTAGGCCGCGACGAGCTTGACGAAATCGTCTTCCAGAGGACTGTCCGTGGCGCGGTAGTCGAGCGGCCGCTCCTCCAATACACGACGGAGGTTGGTGGTCCCGTTACGGCCCTGGGCGGCGTGCGTTTCGAGCCGCGCATGGAGCGCCGGAAGCCACACCAGCCGCCGCCTCAGCGCCTCGTCTACGGCGCATTCGAGGGTGGGGAAACTCACCAAACCGGCGAACTCGTAGAGAGCCCGGTCCAAGACCGTCACCGGTATGCCCGTCTTGCGGGTGACATCCTCCGGGGGCAGAGAAACGGGGCGGTGCAGCAACAGGGTTTTGCTGGGGGAGTGAATTTTGCGAGGAACGCAGAGGTCGATCAGGTCTGAGGGCAACGAGTAGGCGCCCCACAGCCCCACGCTGGTTCGTCCGCTGCAGACAGAGTCCGAGCCGGCCCACAAGTGGGCGGCCATGAGGTCCTGCTGGCGGCTGTGTTAAACCCCGATTAAGCCGAAGACGTTGTAGAGGACATTGGTCCAGCGACCCGACTCGAGTCGGACCCGGATGGAGTGGGTGTTGTGACCCGCCGCCATCGCCTGAGCCCGGCTGAAGACCCCGTACTGGGCCTCGGCAAGCAGCGCCACACGTTCGTCTCTTTGGACCTTGCCACCTCTATTTTCGCGGTCCTCCAGCGGATTGCTTATTAAGGCCAGAAAGGTCGGCCCGGTCTGTGGCGTGCGCCACAGCTCGAGCAACTTTTAGGGGCCTCAGTGTGCGGAAAACCGCACCGAGAGGCGCTCAAAACGCGGTTGGGGCGGTGGGGTTGACGGGGGCGGACCTTGTCCACTACTATCGAACATACGTTCGATAATCCGGAGCGGGCGAGAGGTTCCCCGGCCCCCGCTCGCTCCGGGCGGACGTCCATCGCGCGGACGTTCCATCGAGATGACCAGGGCGGGCCGTGCCGTCGTCTCGGCGAGGAGAAGGGGATGGGCGGAGGGGATGGGAGGGATGACCAAGCGCTATGACGAGGACATCGACGTGACGCCGGACCCGGCCAGCCCCGGGACCCCTCTCTCGTTCGTGTGGCGAGGTCGGCGCTACGACATCGACCAGCCCCTGATGTCGTGGCGCGAGGGCTCGGAGTGGTGGCTCAGGGGCGATCACAACGGCGCCGGCAGACAGGACCGAGAGTTCCACCGGGTGCTGGCCCGGCCGACGCAGAGCCTCGCCACCGGCGAGGTCGACGCCGAAGGCTTCCTGATTTCTTACGGTGCGGTCTACGACGTCTTCCGGAACCGGATATCGGGCGGCTGGCGCATGGCGCGAGTCTGGGACTGAGACAAAAGGGTGAGCGCGTTCACGCATCTGCACTGTCACTCGACCTGGTCTCTGCTGGACGGCGCCATCCCGGCGGAAGTCCTTCCGCACCTCGCCCGCAGCCGTGGCTTCGAGGCAGTTGCGCTCACTGACCACGATGCCCTGACCGGCGCGGTGCGCTTCTCCAAAGCGTGCCGCGAGGCTTCGGTCAAGCCCATCTTCGGCGCCGAGCTGACGCTTGCAGAAGGCGAGCACATCACGCTCATCGTCAAGAACGAGACCGGTTACGGGAACCTGTGCGGGCTCATCAGCCGCGCTCATCTGGACAACGAGCGCGGCGCGCCTCATTCGAGCTTCGCCGAGGTCGTTGTCGCAAGCGAAGGGCTGTTCGTGCTGTCGGGATGCAGCAGGGGAGAGGTCGCCCGGCTCGCCGCACGAGGCGCTCTGCCCCAGGCCGTCGCGGCCGCCGGCCGCTGGCGCAAAGCCATCGGGGAGAGCTATCGGATCGAGGTCTTCGACCTGCGCGGCTACGGCCATCGGACGCTCCGGGACCGGCTTCTGCGCGTGGCTCACGACGCTCGAGTCCCGGCCGTCGCCACCAACGACGTCCACTACGCCGATCCCTCGGGAGCGGCCACCCACGAGGTGCTGCACGCGATCAAGGACATCGTTCCGTTGTCGCGTGCGCACGCCTTGCGGACAACCTCCGAGCTCTATCTGAAGAGCGCGCCGGAGATGGCAGCATTGTTCTCGGACGTCCCAGAGGTACTGTCTGAGAGCGCGGCGATCGCCGAGGCCTGCGACTTCGATCTCGACTTCGGCGTCTACCACTTCCCCGAAGTCCCGCTGTCGCCGTCGCAGACGCCCACTCAGCTTCTCGCTCGAAGGTGCTACGAGGGTGTGCGCAGGCGCTTCGGCGCAACCAACAGAGAGATCGAGGACCGCCTCCAGCACGAGCTACACATGATCTTCAAGCTCGGCTTCGCCGCCTACTTCGTGATGGTCGCAGACATTGTCGCCCACGTCCGCTCACAGCTCGGCATCCATTGCTCCTGCAGGGGCAGCGCGGCGGGCTCGCTGGTGTGCTACGTGCTCGGCATCTCAGATGTCGATCCGGTGCGCTATGACCTGCTGTTCGAGCGCTTCATCAACGAGCGCAGGGAAGAGCTCCCCGATATCGACATCGATGTCGAATCCCATCGGCGCGAAGAGGTGCTCGACTACATCCTGAAGACCTACGGAGCGGAGCAGACCGCAGTGTGCTGCATGGTCGACACCTTCAGGGCACGCATGGCGATCCGGGACGTCGGCAAGGCCCTCGGGCTTCCTCCGGAGGAGATCGATCTCGTCGCCAAGGCCTTCCCCCGCATCGCCGCCCGCAACATTCCCAAGGCGATCGAGCGACTGCCGGAGCTGGCCGGCTCCAATCTCGAGCGCGGTCAGCTGGCTCAGCTCTTCGAGCTGTGCCTAGAGATCGACGGCTTCCCCCGCCACCTCGCTCTCCATCCCTCGGGCGTGATCCTGTCCTCCTCAGATCTCGTCCGGCGCGTGCCAATGCAGGAGTCCTTCGAGGGCTTCTGCATGCTGCAGGCCGACAAGGACGATGTCTTGGACCTCGGCTTGGTCAAGCTCGACGTGCTGGGTGTCAGGATGCTGTCGGCCATCTCTCTTGCTCGCGCCGAGATCGAACGTGTCTCGGGCGAGCGGATAGACCTCGAGAAAGTCCCTCACGATGATCCCGCGACCTTCGAGCTGGTCAAGTCCTCCAACACCTTGGGTTGCTTTCAGATCGAGTCTCCGGGCCAACGTGAGTTGCTCGCCCGCCTGCAGCCGAACCGTTTCGAGGACCTCATCGTAGAGATCTCGTTGTTTCGACCCGGCCCCGTAAAGTCCGACATGGTGACGCCGTTTTTGGAGCGTCGCCACGGCTTCGAGGAGACTCCCGACATATTCGAGGCGCTGAGAGAAATCCTGGCCGAGACTCACGGCGTGATCGTCTATCACGAGCAGCTCATACGCGGGATCGCTGCGGCCACAGGCTGCTCTCTGGCCGACGCCGACTACGTCCGCCGGCACCTCGAGGGTGATTCTCCGGGCCTTCCCGATGGTCTCGACAACGACACCCGAGCTTCATCGATGGAAGACTGGTTCAAGGAAAGGGTCATGAAACGCGGGCTCGGCGACACTCAGGCCGGAGCATTGTGGAAAGAGGTCTTCGCTTTCGCCTCGTTCGGCTTCTGCAAGTCGCACGCGGCCGCCTTTGCGCTCCCCACCTACCTTTCGGCGTGGCTCAAGGCTCGTTATCCGGCGGAGTTCCTGGCCGGGGTGCTCACTCACGACCCCGGGATGTATCCGCGCCGCGCCATCGTCGCCGACGCCCGCAGCAACGGCATCCCCATCCTTTCACTGGACGTCAACCGCTCCGACGGCGTCTACCGTTCGGAGCAAGCTGGGTCGCGCCGCGGCATCCGGTTGTCGTTGTCCGAGGTGCGCGGCATCTCTGAGGCAGAGATCGATGCGATTGTGGCCCTCAGGCCGTTCGCCTCAGTGGAGGACCTGTGGCGCCGCACCAGGATCTCGCGGCCCGTGTTGGAGGCGCTGGCTCATGTGGGGGCGCTTGATTCGATCGAGCCCCACCGCTCCCGGCGAGAGCTTGTGTGGCGGGCGGGCGAGCTCTCTTCCGAGCCCCTCGTGGTCCCTGGGGGCCAGCTGACGCTTTCGCTCGACGACCCCGAAAAAAATTGCTCGTCGCTTCCCGGACTGCGCCCCTACGCTCCTCTAGAAGAGGTAGAAGCCGAGCTCGAGGTCACGGGGATCGACGCCCGGCGCCACATCATGGAGCTCTACGCGGCGCTTCTGGAAGAGCTCGGTTGCGTGCCGGCACGCAACCTTGAGACCCTGCGCAACAATTCCGAGACGTGGGTGGCGGGCGTCAAGGTATCGACTCAGACACCGGCCATCCGCTCCGGGCAGAGGATCATCTTCGCCACCCTGGACGACGTCACCGGCCCTCTGGACGTGACCGTTTTCGAGCGCGCGCAGGCGCGCTGTGCCCGGACGGTGTTCCACTCGTGGCTGCTGGCGGTCAAGGGGGTGGTGCGCAAGCGAGGCGGCGCCTCCTACATCCACGAGATGGTCCGAAACGTCGGCATCACGGTGGTCGCCCACGAGGTCTTCGACCTCGCAGAGCTCGCCTCGGACCGCACCCGGGGACACTCGTTGGCAACCGCCCTCGGCCGTCAGCGTCGGCGGCAGGGAGCGGCCGCGCTTGGGTCCGCGGCTCGCCAAGGCGGGCCCAGGCTGTGGCACGCAAGCGGCGGATCGGCAGGCCGCTGACCCGAGCCTGTATGCCGAGTGGTCGTCAATACGTCGCTATAGAGCATCTGACGGCCACTCGAGCCCATAAAGCGTGAGAATGGCTCCGTGACAGAGCCCGCAACGATCCTGCACGTCGACATGGATGCTTTCTATGCCTCCGTCGAGATCGTGAAGGACCACTCGCTGAGGGGAAAGCCGGTCATCGTCGGGGGACACGGAGCGGGAGCGACTGGAGCAGGTGGGGGCCGCGGCGTGGTGACCTCGGCTTCCTATGAGGCGCGCTTCTTTGGAGTGAGCGCGGCGATGCCCTTGATCACCGCCCGCCGCCTGTGTCCTCACGGCGTCTTTCTGCCCAACGACCCTCACGCCTACAGCGACTATTCCGAGCGCATCCGGACGGTGTTCTCGAGCATCACGCCACTGGTGGAGCCGTTGTCCCTGGACGAGGCCTTCCTCGACGTGGCGGGCGCGGTCAAACTGTTCGGGCCCCCCGCGCAGATAGGACGCCTGATCAAGGAGCGGATCGCGGGATTGGGGTTGAGTTGCTCGGTGGGGATCGCAACGAACAAATTTCTGGCCAAGTTGGCCTCCACCCAATGCAAGCCCGCCGGGCTGCTCCAGGTGCCTTCCGAGGGAGTCGCCGAGTGGCTCCATCCCCTGCCGGTCACTGCACTGTGGGGCGTGGGAGGGCGCACTGCGGAGACCCTCCACCGCCTCGGGCTCAGAACCGTGGGGGATGTCGCCTCGATCTCACGGCGCACGCTCGAGAGGGCCGTGGGCGATGCGCTCGGCGCCCATCTCCACGCCCTCGCCCTCGGCCGCGACGACCGGGCAGTGGTTCCCTCCGAACCGGCCAAGTCGGTCGGCGCCGAAGAGACCTTTGAAGCAGATCTCGATTGCACCGAGCATGTCCTGCGCGAACTGCTGCGGCTCTCGGACAGGACCGCTTCTCGCCTGCGGGACAAGGGCTTGTGCGGCCGCACTGTGACTCTCAAGCTGAGGTGGTCCAACTTTCAGACGGTCACCCGCTCTCGCACGCTTCCCGAAGAGGTCGACACCGCGGCAGAGATATATGAGGTCGTCCGGGCTCTGTTCGAGAAGCTCGTCCCCGAGCGCTTCCGCATCCGGCTCCTGGGAGTCTCGCTGACGACGCTGTCGGTCGGGGCTCCGACGCGCCAGACCTCTCTCTTCGGCGATCCCTCCAACCGGTTACGACTTGCCTCCGGGGCGGTGGACGAGCTGCGGGGTCGCTTTGGGCCCGAAGCCGTGCGCCCGGCCACCCTGCTCGACTAGCCCCGCCGAGTGGCCGTCGGCCGCCGCCCACTTTCGAATCCACCCACCCGCCACTGTCGAATCCACCCACCCACCCTCCAATCTGGTCGAACCGAGGACACAGAACTCGGAGGCTTCCTATAATTGACCTATCGTGCCTCTGTCTGAAGACGAGCAGCGCATCCTCGAGCAGATCGAGAAGGGCCTCTACGAGGAGGATCCGCGCTTTGGGCGCGCCCCGAATCGCAGGGCCGCTCACTTCCTCGACCGATTCGGACGGTTGCGCGCGGGCCTGCTGAGCCTCGTTGCGGGGTTGGCGGCACTGGTCCCGTTCTTCCTTGCGCGCTGGGTGATCGCCGGCGTCGTCGCGTTCTCTCTCATGGTGGCGGGAATCGTGCTACTGGCGGGTTCTGCGACCGATGCGCTGCGCGGGGCCGGTGGGGAGGACTCAAGACGGGGGGGCCGGGAGCGCATGCAGGGCGTGGTCGACCGCTTCCAGGAGCGGTTGCGCGACCGCTACAAGAACTCTTAAAACAAAAAACTTCGCGTCCCTCGCCCTTTTCCTTGCTCGCGCGTCGAGCGACGCGCTATGTTCCAGTGTCTGCTGCTGGAAACGGGGGCAAACAAGGGATGGATACGTAGGGGCCGTTTCACTGTCTTAGGGGTCTTGTCTTTAAAGGTCTGTGTTCGGGGTCGACTCAAGACCGGAGGAGCGCGCGCACAAATGGAGGGTTTTTCTGCTGAACAGGCATCTCGCTTTACAGGCTGCACGGCTCACCAGCTGAGGTATTGGGATCGCATCGATCTCGTCACCCCCAGTGTTCAGGCCACCGGAGGAAGGCCCGGGGTAAGAAGGCTTTACGGTTTTCGTGATCTCGTCGTCCTGCGGGTAATCCGCTCTCTGCTCCAAGGAGGCATGAGCCTTCAGCGCGTGCGCCGGGCGATCACCTATCTGCGCAAGAGGGCCGGGCTCGACCAGCACCTCTCGGAGGTCAAGCTCGTGACCGATGGGCAGAGCATCTTCAAGATCTGCCGCACCGAGAACGAGATCATCGATGCGCTAAAGGAAGGGCAGATGACGTTCTTCTTGGCCATCGACGACATCGCCCGCAGCGTCGATCACAGCGTGTCGCAGTTCCTCTACGACCGCGAGGAGTTCGTAACCGCTCTAAAACAGGTGGAAACGGACCTCGGCCAGGAGCTCGCAGGCCAACGGTGACGCTAGCTTCGGAGCCGACTAACCTCTAACTCGTCGGAGGTGGGCCGAGTCGCATGACGGGGTGCAGTTGGTCATCAGATGACCCTCGGCGAGTTTTGAGCGGTCAAGTCCGGAGAGGGGGTGGCGCGAACAGGCGCCGGGCTCGCTCTTTCCAGCTTGCCTGACTCCATAAGCGCGCCCTCAGGCTCCCGGCCAACCGCCTGCTCTGCAGCGCCTCTTCCTTGGAGGCGCCGGTGGGGCTGTAACGCGCTTGTTCGTAGAGACCGGCCAGGGTCGCGACCTCGGCGGGCGCACGGCGGGCCTTCAGCAGCCGGCGTGCATATGACATCGCCGACTCCGACGGGGGCCGCGACAGCGTAAGGAGCTCGGCGGCCTCCTCGGCAAGGTGTTCGAACGCCGCCACGACCTCAGCGCTGGGGGAATGCGCTCGGGCGTAGCGGCGCCTGACTCGAACCTCTTTCAGCAGGGGAACTACAAGCAGAAAGGCGACCACGCCCACGAGCAAGGCCCGTGACACGCGCCCGAAGGCGGCGCGCCACACCGGCGGTCGCCTCTGCTGCGGCGGGAGCACACCCGGGAGGCCCCTGCCGAGCTGGTCGGCCCTGTCCGCCTGCTTGGGTGCACCCCCGACCGGTTGTTGCTGGATACCGCCGGGAAGGCCCAGGCTCGAGACGTTGCCGCCTCCGAGTGACGGGGCGGTGTAGGAGGGAGTGGGGGCCGCGCTCCTCGGAGTGGGCTCGAACGCAACCCAGCCGTAGCCCTCGAACAGGACCTCCGGCCACGCATGCGCGTCGGTGCCGCGCACGACGTAGTTCCCTGTGTTGCTGTTGTCGCTGCCGGGCAGGAATCCGACCGATACGCGGGTGGGATATCCGAGCGAGCGGGACAGCAGGGCGAAGGCGGTTGCGAACTGCTGGCAGTACCCGGTCCTGCTGCGGGTCAGAAAACGGGTGAGGTAGTCGGTTGAAGCGATCGCGGCTACATCGGTTGAGTACTCGAAGGCCGGTCCTCGCAGGCTGTCCTGCAGTGCCACCAACTTCTCGAAGTCGGTTTCTGCGTCGCTTATCCAGGTATCACGGAGCTCCTCGACCTCGGTGGACAGCTCGGGAACAGAGGTGTTGCCGGCGAGGGGAGAGGCGACTTGCTCCCGGTTCAGCCTTTGATAGGAGACGCGCGGTACGGCCGACTGCACGTCGTAGGTGAGATCGGATGAGATCCCGCGCACGAACCTGAGGTCGTACATCATGGGATCGACGAGGACCGAGTCCTCGGCCCCTTGGGCCTCCTGGGTGAACGTTACGCTGGTGGGCGTGACCGCGGCCGGAAGGTACTCGCCCTCGAGCCCCGTGAGCCGGTAGCTCTGCTGCAGGGGTCTCGTAGCGGAGCTACCGACGGCTGCGGGCCCACCACCTCCGTCGAGGCCGAACATGGGTACACGCGTCCTCTCCGAGGGGTGCCAGCGCCGGCCGTCGAACTCCGACAGCGATACCAGCCGCCAGTAAGAGGGCCTGTTCGCCTCGACCTCGAACAACTCGAGGTCGGATTGTTTAAGCGCCTGCGGGACCAGATCCACCAGCACGTCGACCCGGCCCCCGCTGATCGCGCCGCCCCGAGCAGGACCGCCCGGGGTCCCGCTGCGCCACGACAGCAGACCGTCCTGGAGCGCGGGCAACGCGACGGGGGCGAGCAACGCTGCGGCGATGGAGGACGCGGCCATGCGGCGGCCGAGTTGGCCGCTGAAGGGCTCGCCCTCTGACTCCTTGCCCTGCCACGGAGCGAGGAAGCGGCCCCACGATGCGAGGCGGTGGGACGATTCGAGGCCCAGAAAAGTGAGCAGAGCCGACATCCATAGGATCATCATCAGCGTCGTGCCCGCCCCTTCTCCCACGATGAGGGCGTAGGCGAAGAGGGCAAGGCTCGGGAGTACCGCCAGCAGCGGACGCCGCCAGCGGAAGCTCGCCACCTCGCCCAGGAGCGCCGCTACCCACATGCCCGCCACAACTAGCATCACGTAGCCGGGGCGGCTCGGGATGGGGGCATAGTCGACCGGGGACAACTCCCCGGCACGCACCACCGAGCGCGCCAGGCCGGCGGCAGCCGCGGGCGTGGGCAGGAGGTAGAAGGTGTTCTGCGACTCGAACACGAGGGAGAGGTACCAGAACAGGGCGGCGGCTCCGATCCACATCGTCGCTGCCGTCCCGGCCCCCACACGCCGGCCGATGATCGCGACCGCTCCGCCGAGCAGCGCCGCCAGCAGCCCAGGCCCCATGTAGTCGGACTCCATGAACAGCTGCTCGAAGGCGAACAGGGTGGCGAGCAGGACTGCCCCGAAGGCTAGACGAGCTCGGTTCTCGCTCCCCATGCCACCTCCTTGCGGGCCGTGGTTCGGGGACTCCCCCACGCCGCTCCCAGCAAATCGTCCGGGCCCAGCACCACCGAACGCACTCGCGCCCGTCCCATCAGCCGCGCCGCCTCGAGCGTCCTCTGCTCACCTTCCCAGCGTGCCCGCGTGCTCAGGTGTCCGAAACGGTGGGCGGGGAAGCTCACCACGCTTACCTGCTTGAAGCGTGCTGCGCAGCGAGACACCGCCAGGGCTTCGGCTGCCCCCACCGCCCCGGTGATCACCACCAGGGCCGCCTCGTGGGCGGCCGCGCCCTCGAGCTCTCTCACACGTTGCAGGAAGGAGTCGTCGCCGGAGCTGCTTCCTCGCAGCTCCAGAGTGGCGAGTAGGTCAAGGCCGCGATTCAGATGATCTGTCCCGCGGCCGCTCGCGAGCCCCGCGCCATGAGCGGTGACCAGTGAGAAGCCGTATCCGGAGCGGCAGTAGAGGTCGAGCAGAGAGGCCGCCGCACTCGCTGCGCGCTCGAACGAGGAGCTGGTCGCACTGCCCTCGTAGGGAGCGGCGCGGTCGTCTACCACCACAGTGGCCCGGGTGTGCCATGGGGTTTCCTCCTGCCGGATCATGAAGCGGCCCCGTTTGGCCGTTGAAGCCCAGTGAACCTTGCGCAGGTCGTCTCCCTCCACGTACTCCCTCATCGTGTAGAAGTCTTCGCCCCGACCGCCGGAGAGCCTTCTAAGGGATGCCTGGGACATGCTTCGCCGTTCCCCCTGCTCGCGCGGGAGGCCCAGGGGCTCGATCGCCGGATGCACGAGCAGGGGAGTGGGGGGGGCCGCCTCCGAGGTCGTGCGGGCCAGCCCGAAGGGATCGATCACCGAGATCTGCAGGGGGCCGATGGCATAACGACCACGGCGTGCCGGCGTCACCCGCAGGCCTGCCTCCCGGTGGCCCCCGGGCTCGATTCCGTGAAGTCCGAAGCGAGTATGCCCCGAAAGGCCCGGGGGCAGGCGTTCCTCGAGCAGCAGCATAGGAGCGGCGCCGCGGCCCTTGTTCGTCAGCACGAGCTCGATCGAGACCTGTTGCTGTGGGCGTGTCCGAGCCGGTGAGATCGTTCGCGCCGCGGTCAACGAGAAGCGGCCTCGCCGCACCACCAAGAGCGCAAGCCCCACCAAGGCGATGAGCCCGAAGCCGAGTTGCTGCAGAGGTTGGTTGCCGAAGATGGCTCCGAGCACGAGGATGCCCAAGCCGGTCGACGCCACCACCCAGCCCCTCCCGGTGGGCACTAGTGCTCCTGAGCGGAAGTATCGGGACTTGCGCAGAGGTGCATCTAGGCTTGCTCGCGTGCCGGGATCGGGACCCGGCCGAGAAGGCCCTCCAGGATGTCCTCGATCGTGTCTCCGCGCATCTGGGCCTCTGGCGCCAACACGAGCCGGTGCGCCAGGACCGATACGGCGAGGTCCTTGACGTCGTCGGGCACGACGTAGTCGCGTCCGCGGCTGGCCGCAGCCGCCCGAGCGGCCCTCAGCAGGTAGAGGGAGGCGCGCGGGCTGGCCCCTAGATAGATTTCCGGATGGGCTCTCGTCGCTTCCGAGAGATCGACTATGTAGCGCTTGAGGCTCGGGGCCACATGGATGCGTCTTGCGGTCTCGATGAGCGCGACTATCGTCTCGGCCCCGGCCACCGACTCGAGCTTCTCGAACGCCGAGCTACCCCCGTGCGTATCGAGAATCTCGAGCTCCGAGGAGCGGCTCGGATAGCCCATCGAGAGCCTCATCATGAAGCGGTCGAGTTGAGACTCGGGTAGGGGATAGGTCCCCTCGTGCTCCAGAGGGTTCTGCGTTGCGATCACCATGAACGGTGCCTGCAGCTCGTGAGTTGTGCCGTCCACAGTCACCTGTCGTTCTTCCATGCACTCCAGCAGAGCCGACTGCGTCTTGGGGGAGGCCCGGTTGATCTCGTCGCTGAGGCAGATGTTGGCGAACACGGCCCCCGGCTTGAACTCGAACTCATCCGTCCCGGCCTTCCACACATTCACGCCGGTCACGTCCGATGGAAGTAGGTCGGGAGTGAATTGGACCCGGGCCCACGTACAGCCGACCGATCGCGCCAGTGATTTGGCGAGCATGGTTTTGCCCACGCCGGGCACGTCCTCCAGAACGACGTGACCTTCGGCCACGAGCGCGATCAGGGTCAATCTAATGACTTCTGCCTTACCCTGGATGGTCTCTTCGATATTGGCGACGATGCTCTCGAAGGACGCTTGGAAGGCTTCGAGGCCCCCTGAGATGGTGCTGCTGCTGGCGGTGTTCAAGTCCCTCCCTCGAACGGGCTCAATGCGTCCGAGGTTACCCTGTAGCGGCGGCTTAGTGGGTTGGGGCGACATTCCCGGAGCCGTCGGCACAGCGATATCCAGCTACAAGGGAGGGGCGATGGCCGGCTGGGGCGACGACCCCGAGCTCGAACGGCTTCGGGCTCTGGTCGATGAGGGCTGGGATGTGGTCGAGATCACCGAGGACCCGAGCGCGCAAGGAGGTCCCAGCGACACGGTGCGCCTGCGTCGCGGCGATGAGGCCGCGGAGTGCACCTCGGACCATCTCGCGTTTCATCGCTATGTCGAGTACCTCAGAGAGGAAGGGACCTAGGCCTCTAGGGACGCTCCGTAAGGAGCCCGGGCTCTCTATATACTGGACGGACCTTGGGAAGAGCGCTTGTTCTCAACGCTTCCTACCAACCGCTGTGCGTGGTTCCGGACCGGCGGGCGTTGGTTCTTGCCCTCAAAGGAAAGGCCGAGGTCTTGCACACCAACGGTCACGTCTTTCGCTCCGAGACTCTGGCCTTCCAGGCTCCCAGCGTCGTGCGCCTGCACTACTTCGTGAAGGTTCCCCACAGGGGCCGGACGACCCTCTCGCGACGGGCGGTGCTCGTCCGCGACGCGTTCGAGTGCCAGTACTGCGGGCGCCAGGCTGAGAACGTGGACCACATCGTCCCCAAGAGCCGCGGCGGCGGCCACACCTGGGACAACGTGGTCGCAGCGTGCCGGCCGTGCAACTCGCGCAAGGAGAACCGCAACCCGGCGGAGGTCGGCATGCGCCTCCGCCACCCGCCCGGCCGGCCTCACGATAGCGTTTGGATCATGGTTGCAGTCGAGCGGGTCGACCCGCAATGGATTCAGTATCTGAGCCTTCCCACCTCCCGCCGCCACTCGCTTCAAGCCTGACACACCTCGGCGAGGGCTGTCCTCGATCGTCCACTACGCGCGGTTGACGACCGGATAGGCACTCGATCGTCCATAACGCGCGCTTTGAGGCCCTCATGGAAGCGTGTCCAGGCCTGAATAACGCCCTTGTAATTGTTGACTTAGTGGTCGGGTAGCCCTAGTTTTGACCTTCCAGTGGAGGAAAGTGGAGGAATGTGGGCCATAAGGGAGGAGAGAGCCTGGAGGAGAGAGGCCTGGAGTGAAGGGCCTGGAAGTGATGGATCCGCCCGGCCGTGACGTAGCCCTCCACCGGCCGAGGCACGGCGCTCGAGGAGAATCTGATTGTCGTTCACGGGGACCTTTCGTCACACGATCGACGCCAAGGCGCGTCTCATTGTCCCGTCCCGGCTGCGGGACGAGATCACGGACGACAGGGTCGTGCTCACGAAGTGGGCCGAGGGTTGTATCGCACTGTGGTCTCATGAGCACTGGGACAAACTCGTGGCTGCGCTGCTGGAGCAGCCGCACGGGGACGCCGGCGCCCGCCGCATCAAGCGCCAGCTCGGCGCGTGGGCCCACAGCGAGAGCGTCGATCGTCAGGGGCGCATCGGGATCCCCGCAGAGCTTGCCTCCTACGCCGGCCTTCATCGCGAGACCGTGATCATCGGGGCCATCGATCACGCCGAGATATGGGATCCCGAGGCGTACATGCGCTTGGAGCAACAGGCGCCGGGGAGCTTCGACGAGGTCCTCGAGGGCCTTCCGATCTGAGAGGGGCATGCAATTCATGCACGGGTTCAAGGATAGAAGGGCAGACAATCGAGTGGGCGAGACGTTTTCGAGCCGCGCGCCGCGCGCACGCGAGTTGGGACGTGCTTTGATCCTGCTCGGCCTCGGCGGGTCCTCCATCGGCGGCTTCGTCGCGGCGGTAGCGCTGGCGAGCAGAGCGTTGGGCCGCTAGTGGTGGCCGGGGGCGAACACACCAATTTCGAGGGCCGGCGCAACCCGCTCGGCTCGTCTCTTAAGTACCTTGACGGCCGAAAGTTGCGGGGACGCTCGAGCGTGCCGCTTGATCTTGCGGTGGGGCACTAGATGGCCGTCGAAAAGTGGAGTGGGGGCACAGAATGGAGCACGAGCCGGTTCTGGCAGGCAGAGTCGCCGAGCTCCTCGCTCCGGCCCTCTCACGAGGAGGCGTCGTCGTCGACGCAACCCTGGGACGAGGCGGTCATGCCGCCAGGATCCTCGCGGAGGCGCCTCGGGCTCGGCTCGTCGGAATCGACAAGGATGGCGACGCGCTGGAGGCGAGTGGGGCCAACCTCGCCCCGTTCGAGGAGCGGATCGATCTCGTTCGTGACGACTTCAAAAATGTCGCGGCCGTACTGGAACGACTCGGGCTTGCGTCGATTGCCGCATTCCTACTCGACCTTGGAGTTTCTTCCCCCCAGCTCGACGTCTCCGAGCGAGGTTTCTCCTATCGAGCCGACGGACCCCTGGACATGCGGATGGACCGCTCCCAGGAGCTCACCGCCGACGCCGTGGTCAACCTCTACGGGCAACGGGAGTTGGCCCGAGTGATCGCCCGCTATGGGCAAGAGCGCTTTGCCGCGCGCATCGCGGCCGCCATCGTGCGCGCCCGCCCGGTGAGCTCCACGGCCACTCTGGCCGGCATCGTCAAGGAGGCGATCCCGGCGGCCACGCGCCGACACGGCCGCCATCCCGCTCGCCGGACCTTCCAGGCGGTGCGAATGGAGGTCAATAGCGAGCTCGAGGCACTGGAAGTGGCTCTACCGGACGCTATCGAGGCTCTCCACGTCGGGGGCCGGGCGGTGGTGATCTCGTATCACTCACTCGAGGACAGAGTAGTCAAGCGAATGTTCGCCGAGCGGGCGAGCGGCTGTGTCTGCCCCCCCGATCTGCCGGTTTGCGCCTGCGGCGCGGAGGCAACGGTGCGGATCTTGACCTCCAAGCCGGTACAGGCAGACGCCGATGAGGTCGGCCGCAACCCTCGCGCTAAGGGAGCCAAGCTCAGAGCCGTGGAGCGCTTGACCACCGGGCATCCGGAGCACCGGCTCCAGTGAGCGTTCGTCACGCCGCCCTGCGAAGCCCGGGCGCGGGCTCGTCCCCGCCGCGCCTCGAGGTCGTGCGACGGCGCTCCCGGTCGCTGATCCAGCGCGACGCGCCGCGACGTTTCGCCCCGGTGGTGGTGGCCGCCGTGATCTTGGCTGCGACCGCCATCGTGGGTGTTCTGCTCGAGCAAGTGGTGCTTGCCCAGTCGGCGTTCAAGATGTCTCGGCTGCGCACCGAGCTCGGCGCGGCCGAAGCCCGCCATCAGGAGCTGCTGCTGGAGGCGACCAAGCTCGAGAGCCCCCGGCGCATCGAGCGCTTCGCCCGCACCGAGCTCAGCCTGGTCGAACCGCAGGCGGTTCAATACCTGGTCTCGGACGCGGCCCTCTCCGGTCGCAACGCCCGGAGAGCAAAGCGAGGGGGCGGACCCGCCCGGCGCGCGGCGGCCCCCTATCTGGCGGTGCAGCCGTCTGCCCGGCTCCATCCCTCCGCCGCCTCTCCCTCCTCCTCCGCCTCCTCCGAGCCCGGTCCATGAGCGTGCGAGCATTTCCCGTGCGCGGCTCCTGCTCTCCGCGCCGCCTCAGCGCGGCCCTCGTCGTGGTCCTGGCCTGCTTCAGTGCCCTGGGGGCCCGGCTCGTAGTGCTGCAGGTCGTCGAGGGAGACTCCTACGATCGCCTGGCAAGCAACCAGCGCGAGAGGGCGGTGCCGTTCCCGGCCCGGCGCGGCGCGATCTTCGACCGTAAGGGGAACCCGCTGGCGATATCGGTGGACCTGCAGACGATCTACGCCGACCCCGCCCTCGTCGAGGATCCTGCGTCCGAGGCCTTGGAGCTGGCCGAGATCCTGGGGCACTCGCCGGTGGCGATCGAGGCCCTGCTGCGGGGTGATCCCTCCTGGAGCCGGTTCGAGTACATCGCACGGAGGGTGTCTCCACGCGTGTCGCGGGCGGTCGAGGGGCTTCATCTAGCAGGCGTCTACATGAGACCCGAGCCCCAGCGCTTCTATCCCAACGGTGGGCTCGGGGCGCATGTCCTCGGCTTCGTCGGCAGCGAAGGCTCCGGTCTCGAGGGAGTGGAGGCTCAGTACGAAGAGATCCTGAAGGGGCGGGCCGGCCGAATGACCTTGGAGCAGGACCCGAGCGGGCGCCCGCTGCCCCAGGCGGACCTGGCCTGGCGCCGCCCCGATCCGGGGCGCTCGCTCTATCTCACGATCGACAAGGACATCCAGTTCCAGACCGAGCTGTTCCTCGAAGCCGCCGCCGGCCGTTACCACGCCCAATCCGGCAGCGCGGTGGTCATGGATCCTCGGACCGGTGACATCCTGGCGATGGCGGGTTTCCCCTCGTTCGATCCCAATCGCTTCGAGCGCTATTCGGGGAACACCTATCGCAACCGGGCGACGACCGATGTCTTCGAGCCCGGGTCGTCCTACAAGATCGTGACCGCAGCGGCGGCTCTCGAAGAGGGCCTGGTGACGCCGTGGACACGCTTCACGGTCCCCGACGAGCTGGCTTACCAGGACCGCATCTTTCACGACTCCCACTACCACGAGACCGAGCAGATGTCGGTATCGGAGATCATCGAGCAGTCTTCCAACGTGGGCACGATCAAGATCGGTCTCGAGCTGGGATCACGCCGGCTCGATCGTTACGTCCGCAAGTTCGGTTTTGGCTCCTCGTCGGGACTGGGGTTCCCCGGAGAGTCAGAGGGCCTCGTGCTCGATCTCGATGAGTGGTCTGGGACGACCGGAGCAACCGTGCCGATCGGCCAGGGTGTGGCCGTTACCACCGTGCAGATGGCCGCCGCCTACTCCGCTCTGGCGAACGGCGGCGTGTGGCTGGAGCCGCGCCTGGTGTCGGGCGCGGCCGGCCAGGACGGCTCCGTGCAGCGCATGCCGACGGGATCACGGCGGAGGATCGTCTCGTCCAGAACGGCGCGCCAGATGACCGGCATGCTGACCAGGGTAGTCAAGAGGGGCACCGGCCTCGAAGCGCAGGTGCCGGGCTACACGGTGGCGGGCAAGACCGGTACGGCCCAAAAAGCTCTCCCCGAGGGCGGCTACGGAAACTCCTATGTTTCTTCGTTCGCGGGCTACGCGCCGGTAGAGGATCCCGCCGTGGCGGTGGTCGTGATTCTCGACGATCCACGCCCGATCTGGGGAGGAGCGACCGCGGCCCCCACCTTCTCCGCCATAGCCGACTTCACACTCAGAAAGCTCGGCGTGCCTCCCTCCACCAACGCCCGGCGAGCGGCAGCTCAGCGCGAGGCCGCAGTCGAAGGCGTCGAAGACCCCCACGATTAGGTGGTCCGTCACTCAGTGGTCGCTTCAATGCACCTAGGGTGGCGGCGATGAGCCCGCTGGGGAGCACCGTCGGGGATCTGGCCCGGTCGGCGGGAGAACTTCTCGTCGAAGTCACGGGTCCCACAGAGCAAGTGGTCACAGGGCTGGCTCATGACTCGCGCCGCGTTGAAGCCGGCGACGCCTTTGCTTGCGTCGTCGGTCTGAAAGACGATGCCCATCGACATGCCCGTGCCGCGGTGGCCGGCGGTGCGGCAGCTCTCATCTCGGAGCGCGCCCTGGACCTGGGAGTGCCCGAGATCGTGGTGACGAACGCGAGGCGCGCGCTGGGCCGGCTTGCGGCCGAGCTCAACGGGTGGCCCGGGGCCCGCCTCGAGCTCTTTGGCATCACCGGCACCAACGGCAAGACGACCACTGCCTTTTTGCTCGAATCCATCTGCCGGGCGGCGGGACGCACGACCGGTCTCATCGGGACCATCGAGACGAAGGTGGCGGGAAGCTCCCGGCCCGGAGTCAGGACGACACCGGATTCCCTCGAATTGCAGGGACTGCTGGCGGAGATGGTGGGGGCCGGGGTCACCTCGGTCGTTATGGAGGTCACCTCACACGCGTTGCGGTTGGACCGCGTCGAAGGATTGTGCTTCCAGTCGGTGGCCTTCACGAACCTCTCCCAGGACCATCTCGACTTCCATCACGACATGGAGGACTATTTTGCCGCCAAGAAGGAGCTCTTCAGTCCCCAGAAGGCCCGCCGGGGCGCGGTCAACGCCGACGACGTCTACGGGCTCAAGCTCGCCGCCGACAGGGCGATCGAGTTGATCACTTTCGGGCTCGCGCCTGATGCGAACGTGTGTGGGCGCAACGTACGACTGGGGCGATGGAGCAACGAGTTCGTCATCTCCGTCCAGGGCGTCGAGGGATCCGAAGAGGCAGAAATCGAAGTTTCTTCGGGTTTGGTGGGTGAGTTCAATGTGTCGAACTGCCTCGGCGCTTGCGCCGCGGCGCTTAGTGCGGGGCTGTCGCTCGATGCCGTGCTCCACGGACTCGAGGGGGTCAAGGCGGTTCCGGGCCGCTTCGAGCCGATCAATCAGGGCCAGCCCTTTGCGGTCGTGGTCGACTACGCCCATACGCCCGACTCCTTGGACAACGTCCTGGCGCAGGCAAGGAGGCTGGCCGGGTATTCCTCGGGGCGGGTCCTGTGCGTGTTCGGCTGCGGCGGCGACAGGGACCGAGGAAAGCGCCCTCTAATGGGTGCGGCGGCAGCCCGGGGAGCCGATGTCGTCATCGTGACCTCGGACAACCCTCGCTCAGAGGATCCCGAGACGATCATCGCGGAGATCCTTGAAGGAGTGGAAGCTCAACGTGCTTCGGGCGCGGATGCCGTCTTGGTAGAGCGCGCAGAGGCGATCGCATCGGCATGCGCACTGGCGCGGCCGGGAGATGTCGTGGCGATCTGTGGCAAGGGCCACGAGACCGGTCAGGAGTTCTCGGAGGTCACGATTCCCTTCGACGACCGCATTGTGGTACGGGCTGCGTTGAGGGAGGCGGGCTACCGGTGATCAGCCTCATGCTTGCGGGCATTGCGGGGCTCGCCCTGTCTCTGCTGGGCACGCCGGTGGCGATCCGGGTGTTCCGCCGCCGTGGCTGGGGCCAGCTGATTCGCGAGGAAGGACCCAAGGCCCATTACGAGAAGCGAGGCACGCCCACGATGGGCGGGCTCGTGATATTGGGGGCCGCACTGGGCGGCTATTTCGCAGGACACATCGGCACCGGGGGACTGATCCCGATGCGCGACAGCGGTCTGCTTGCGGTGGGTGCGACGGTTGCCTTCGCCGCCCTCGGGTTCGCCGACGACTTCATCAAGATAAGGATGTCGCGCTCCCTCGGCTTGCAGAAACGAGCCAAGTTCTTGGGCCAACTGGTGATCGCGGGGCTGTTCGGCTTTCTTGCCGTGCGGGTCGTGGGAGTAGGAACCGATGTGTCCTTCTTTCGCTCGACGCTGCTGGACCTCGGCATCTTCTTCTTCATCTGGGTGTTCCTGATGATCGCCGCCTCATCCAACGGGGTGAACCTGACCGACGGGCTCGACGGGCTCGCGGTGGGCTCCTCGGCGCAAGTTCTGGCTGCGTTCGTGGTCGTCGGCTTCTGGCAGTTCCGGCACCAGGCGTTCTACGACATTGACGAAACAGGCTCGGATCCCTTCGAGATCGCCATTTTCGCCGCGGCAATGTTCGGCGCCTGCGCGGGCTTTCTGTGGTGGAACACGGCGCCTGCCAAGATATTCATGGGCGACACCGGTTCTTTGATGTTGGGCGGATGCATGGCGGTCATGGCCATACTGCTCAACACTCAGTTGCTGCTCGTGATACTCGGTGGGCTCTTCGTCGTAGAGACGTTGTCGGTGATCGTGCAGGTTCTCGTGTTCCGGCGAACCGGCAAGAGGATCTTTTTGATGGCTCCCATACACCATCATTTCGAGCTGGCGGGTTGGCCCGAGTTCACAGTCATCGTTCGCTTCTGGGTGCTCTCGGGCCTCTCCGTGGCCTTCGGCCTGGGCCTCTTCTACGCGGACTTCTTGTCCAAGGGCGGGCTCAGGTGAATTCTTACAAAGGCGTTCACGCGCTTGTTGTGGGGCTCGGACTATCGGGCTTCGCCGCCGCGCGAGCCCTGCACGTGGCCGGGGCGCACGTGCGGGTCACCGACGACTCGGACGACAACAACTTGCGGGCACGCGCAGCAGAGTTGAGTGCGCAGGGAATCGAAGTCGAGGTTGGCGGACACGCGGTAGCAACAGAGGAAGTGGACCTCGCCGTGGTGAGCCCGGGCATCCCCCTCGAAACCGGAATCGTCTCGAACCTCATGGGCGCTGGCATAGAGACCATCTCTGAGATAGAGCTTGGCTACCGCTTGGCGCGCTGCGACATCCTTGCGGTCACGGGAACCAACGGCAAAACGACCACGACCGAGCTTCTGGCGGCGATGCTCGACAGCGCCGGCGTTGTTTCGATGGCGGCCGGCAACATCGGCACTCCGCTGACAGAAGCAGTCGCCTTGATCGGAGATGGCGGCGCCATCGCAACCGAGGTGTCGAGCTTTCAGCTTGCGCTGACCCAAGACTTCAGACCGCGCGTGGCGGTAGTGCTCAATGTTGCCGAAGACCACACCGATTGGCATGGAAACGCAGCCGCTTACGGTGCCGCTAAGGGGCTCATCACTAGTAACCAAGGTCCGGGCGACACCCTGGTGTTCAATCGCGAGGACGCAGTCTCGAACTCCATTGCCGCACACACGCGTGCGCAGACAGTTCCGTTCTCTGCGGTGACGGCGCCACGGAATGGAATCGGTGTCGCGGACGGAGAGGTGCGGTGGATAGGAGAGGCGCTGATGGACTCCGCCGAGCTATCGCTGCCGGGGCGCGCCGGGGCCGACGACACCCTCGCGGCCCTAGCGGCGGCGCTCTCATACGGAGCCGGGCGCGCCGCAGTTGTCGAAGCCGCTCGCAGCTTTCACCCTCTCAGTCACCGTCTCGAGACCGTCGCGACCGTGAATGGCGTAACCTTCATCGACGATTCCAAAGCGACCAACCCGCATGCCACGCTGGCGGCACTCGAAGGCATGACCGACGTCGTTCTGATAGCGGGTGGCCGCAGCAAGGGTATCGACTTGCGGGTTCTGAAAGCCGCCGTGCCGCCGGTCGTTGCGGTTGTTGCCCTCGGTGAGGCGTCGGGCGAGATCGTCTCTGTATTCGAGTCCTTGGTGCCCGTCGAGACCGAGAGCTCGATGTCCGCTGCCGTTCGGTGGGCTTTCGAGACGGCGAGAGGCCGAGGATCCGTGTTGTTGTCTCCCTCGTGTGCGAGCCTTGACATGTATTCGAGCTATGCCGAGCGCGGCGACGATTTCAAGCGCGCGGTCTCGAGCTTGAAAGCCGAGAGGATAGAGAATGGCTAGTCGATCAACTGCAATCAGACCCGGCGGTCGAGCTGCGGCGGCACCATCGAACGCGCAATTGCACACGGGACATCCTGCCGCCTTGATCGCGATGATCTCGTGTTTGTTGGTTGTGGTCGGGCTGGTGATGATCCTGTCGGCCAGCTCCGTGACCTCTTTTGCGAACTATGGCTCGTCGTTCCTGTTCTTCAAGCGCCAGCTTGTGTGGGCGGTAGCCGGAATGGCGTTGTTCGTTCTGTTCTGCAGGCTCGACTATCGGCGGCTCAAGGGCTTCGGCTATGTACTCTATCCGCTCGCGTTCCTGTTGCTCGTGGTGACACTGATCCCCGGAGTAGGTGTCACGGTGGGTGGAGGAACGAGATGGATCGCTCTGGGAGCTCTGTCCTTTCAACCATCCGAGTTCGCCAAGCTTGCCCTCGTGCTGCTCTCCGCCGATGTCTTTTCGCGCAAACCGGAGCGCTTGCTGCATGAGCCCTCGCATCTGCTCATCCCGATGGTCCCCGCCCTCGGGCTGTTGGCCGCGCTCGTCTTGCGGCAGCCCGATCTCGGCACCACAATGTTGCTGGGCGCGATCGGGATCGGGATGCTGTTCGTGGCGGGAGCCCCTCTCCGCTTTCTCTTGCCACTGGGGGCGGTCGGGGTGGCGATTGCAACCGCCGCCGCGCTAGGCGCGCCCTACCGCCGAGCCCGTGTCCTTGCTTTCATGGACCCGTGGGCGGATCCGCTGAGGACCGGCTATCACACGATCCAGTCGCTTATCGCGCTCGGTTCCGGCGGTTGGCTCGGCGTCGGCCTGGGTGCCAGCAGACAGAAGTGGATGTACATCCCCAACGCTCACACCGACTTCATCTTCGCAATACTCGGCGAGGAGATGGGTGTGGTGGGAACGGTAGCGGTGCTCGGGATGTTCGCATTGCTCGCGTTCTTGGGCCTGCGGGCGGCGCGCAAAGCGCCCGACCGCTTCGGCATGCTGCTGGCCTCGGGAATCGTTATCTGGATCTCCGTGCAGGCGCTTGTCAACATCGGCGCGGTGACAGCATTGCTGCCCGTCACCGGAGTTCCCTTGCCGTTGCTGTCGTTCGGCGGGAGCTCGCTGGTCCTGTCGTTGACGGCTATGGGAATCCTCACCAATATCGCGTGGCAAGGGACCAAGAGCGAACTCGAGGAACAACGGATGCCGCAGCGCTCCGTTGCGTCACGGAGGCGACGCAGGTGAACGTCGCCATTGCTGGAGGCGGCACAGGGGGTCACGTCAACCCCGCGATTGCGCTTGGACACGCGTTGACATCGGACTCCGTCACCTTTGTGGGGACGGTTGCGGGGGCCGAGGCGGCACTGGTACCGGCCGCCGGATTCGATCTCGAGATTATCGACGTCAAGGGCTTCGACCGGTCCCGTCCCCTGTCGTTGCTTGCGGCCGCGCCTCGAGCGCTGAGTGCAATGCTGTCTGCCCGAGGCATTCTCAAACGCAAAGAGATCGACGTATGCGTCGGCATGGGGGGATTCGTGAGCCTGCCGGTTTGCTACGCGGCTCGCTCGATGGGGATCCCGGTCGTTATCCATGAGCAGAACATCGTGCTGGGTCTTGCCAACCGCGTCAGCAAGCCGATGGCTCGAGTGGTTGCAGTGTCGTTCGAGGAGTCGCTTGAATCGGCCGGCCCCCGAGCGCTCTTGGTGGGCAACCCGGTGCCGCCCGAAATAGCGGTGGTGGACCTCATGGCCGAACGCGCCGGCGGCTGGGAGCGCTTCGGCCTCGACTCCACTCGCCGGACACTGCTCGTGTTCGGTGGCAGTCAGGGAGCCCACACAATCAACCAAGCGGCGATGGGGCTTGCCCGGCTGTGGGCGGACAACCTCGATCTGCAGATTCTTCATATCGCGGGTGCGGCCGAAGCGGGCAAGATCGAGCAGGAGGTGGGGGTCGCCCTCGAAGGCAACAGACTGATTTACAAGGTCGTTGAATACGTCGACAGAATGGTTGAGGCCTATGCGGTGGCGGATCTGGCTCTGTGCCGGGGCGGCGCCACCACGGTTGCCGAGCTGTGCGCGGTGGGACTTGCCTCTGTCATCATTCCCTACCCTCACCATCGTGATCGACAGCAACAACGGCATGCAAGTTTACTCGAGTCACACGGGGCTTGCGCGAGCATTGCCGACTCAGTGGCATCCACCGAGCGTGTAGCGGAGGACGTGTCGCGCCTGCTGGGCGACGATTTTGCGCTCCAGCAGATGCGAAAGGCCGCCTTGAGTCTGGGCCGCCCGGATGCCGCGCTGCGCTTGGCCGAGCTGGTGAGGCAGCAGGCGCCTTGACGCTGCCGGAGCAAGGTCGGATCCATTTCATCGGAATCGGGGGCGCCGGTATGTCGGCGATCGCAAAGGTGCTGATTGAACGTGGTCATGAGATTTCGGGCACCGATATGCGCGAGTCTCGGGCAACCGCTGCGCTGAGCGGTATGGGCGCGCAGGTTGCCATCGGCCACGACTCAACTCTTGTAGATGGTGCCGCGGCTATCGTCTATTCATCGGCGGTAAAGAAAAGCAACCCCGAGCTCGTTGCGGCGCGTCGCGCGGGCGTTGTGGTCCTTCACCGCGGGGAGGCGCTGGCCAGCCTTCTCTCGAGCAATCGCTCCATCGTTGTGGCCGGTACACACGGCAAGACGACGACCTCGTCCATGATCTTGTCGATCCTGAAGAGCGCGGGTTTGGACCCCACCTATGTGATCGGCGGAGCACTCCAAGGCGTTCCGATCAATGCCGGTAACGGTGAGGATGATGTGGCAGTAGCAGAGTCGGATGAAAGCGATGGCTCGTTCTTGTTGCTCGATCCCTCGATTGCAGTGATCACCAATATCGAGCCCGATCACCTCGATCACTGGGGCACCCTAGAGGCTATCGAAGAGGCGTTTCAAGCCTTCATCGGTACCGCCGACTGCGTGGTCGTGGGGCACGACGACAAGGTCGCGCGCCTCACCGCCGACCGCAGCGAAGTGAGGCTCGTCACTTACGGCGACGGCGGAGATATCTCCGCCGGTGAAGTTTCGCTTTACGCTTACTCGACCACCTTCGTGCTGCTCTCTCCCAAAACGCGTTTGCCCCTGCATCTCAACCTTCCCGGGCATCACAATCTCTTGAACGCTCTGGCGGCGGTGGCAGCGTGCCTTTCTTTGGGTGTCGGCATCGAGGCAGTCGGTGTGGGGCTCGAGTCCTTCACCGGCGTCGAGCGGCGTTATCAGATGCGAGGCGAAAAGCGCAATATCACGGTGATCGATGATTACGCTCATCACCCCACGGAGATCGCCGCCACCCTGAGCGCCGCCCGGCTAGGTCCCTGGCGACGAGTGATAGCAGTGTTTCAGCCGCATCTCTACTCCCGCACTCGTGCTCTGCGGGCCGAGTTTGGGGCCGCTTTCAGCGAGGCCGATGTCGTCGTGGTTACCGACGTCTACGCGGCCCGGGAAGAACCTGTGCCCGGAGTCACGGGCAAGACCGTCTCCGATGCGGTTTGCATGTGCTTCTTCGGCCGTCCGGTTGCATATGTGCCCGCAAGAAAAGAGCTGCTCGGCTATCTAGCGGCGCAGGCGCGTCCCGGCGACCTCGTGCTCACGCTGGGCGCGGGCGACATCACGACGCTCGCCGACGAGTTGCTCGAGGCTCTGGATGTGGAGGCGGCGTGAACCTGGACCAGGTTGCGACGCGCTTGCGGGGCAGGCTGGCGGGGCGGAGCGCCGCGCACTTTCCGCTGGCGCGCCTTACCACCTATCGCCTGGGAGGAGATGCGGAGCTTTACGTCGAGCCCGCCACGGTCTCCGACCTCCAGGTGCTCGGCGAGGTGCTCCGTGATTCCGGCGTCGATGCAAGCGGCGTCCCGGTGACCGTGCTCGGCCGCGGATCGAACCTAGTGGTGTCTGACGATGGTGTCGAGGGCGTCGTGATCCGACTTGGACCTCGCCTCGCCTGGACTCGTGAGACGGGCTCCCGAGGTGCGCGGGCGGGCGCAGCGACCCCTCTGCCGCAACTTGCCAACCACGCGCTGAGGCGAGGGCTGTCGGGGGCCGAGTTCCTGGTCGCAATTCCGGGATCGGTCGGGGGCGGAGTTCGAATGAACGCAGGCGCGCACGGGGCCGATGTCGCTAGCATCCTGACCGCCGCCCTGATCTTCGATCTGTCCACTCTCTCGGTGAAAGAGCGTCTCGCCGGCCAACTGGGCTTCGGCTACCGCTGCTCGGAGTTGTCCGCCTCAGAAGTGGTGGTGGAGGCGAGTTTCGACCTGAAAGTTGCCGCCGACTCCTCCATCCGAGAGCGGATGGAGGCCTATCGGCGCCATCGTGCCAAGACGCAGCCGGGAGCCGCCCAGAATGCCGGCAGCGTGTTCAAGAACCCGCCCGGCGATTCAGCAGGCCGTCTGGTGGAGGCCTGCGGGCTCCAGGGTTTCAGAGTGGGCGGAGCGTCGGTATCGGAGCTGCACGCCAATTTTTTCATGGCGGCGGAAGGTGCCTCATCGCAGGACGTGTATGACCTCGTCCATGCAGTCGCCGAGCGAGTGCGCGCCGGTGCGGGGGTCGAGCTCGAAACTGAGATCCGCTTTGTCGGCCGTTTCCGCCCCTCGACAAGGGCGTCTGCTCCGGAGCACGCATGAGCGTTATCGAGCAACGATCGCGCATCGATACCGACCCTCGCTTCAGCCGTCGCCGGCATGCCGTCGCCCGCCTGCGCCGCCGCAAGCTCCTCGCCCACGCAGCAGTGGTCGCGGGCGTTGCCGCGATCGTGTGGATCGCTTTCTTCTCGCCCTTGTTGATCGTCTCGAACGTCGAGGTGGCGGGAGGCCGCCACGTCACCGAAGCGGACATCATGACCATCGCGAGGCTCGATGAACGGCGCAACCTGCTGTTGTTGTCGACAACCGAAGTTGCCCAGGCCGTCAGGGAGCTCGCATGGGTAAAGCGAGCAAACATCGATCGCAAGCTGCCCGGGACGCTGCGAGTCAACATCGTCGAGCGGGTCCCGGCGCTCGCCCTGCAGGCTGCCGAGGCCCGCTGGACCATCGATCGGGGGGGCCATGTCCTGGCCCCGGGCGCACCGAAGCGGCTACCCACGGTGGCCGGGGTGTCGGAGGAGGAGATAGCCGTGGGCGAGCGGGTGACCTCGGCCGAGGTACAAGGTGCTCTGGCCGTCTATCGCATCGTCCCCGACCGCCTCCGGCGCAACCTCGAGGCGATCTTTGTGCCCGGCTCCGAGCGCATCAGTCTGTCGCTGGAGTCGGGCCTGCTGATCAGGCTGGGGGCCGCGGAGAAGCTGAGGGCGAAGTCGTCGGTGCTCACCGCCCTCCTGGGGCGCATCAAGCGCGAGGGCCTGGGCGTCGGCTACGTCGACGTCCGAGTGCCCACGAGCCCCGCGGTGGGCCCGGCTCCAACTCCCTGATCGGCGACGTCCAACCACCCGCCACCCTCGCCCTGCTTTCTCGCCGAGCGGTGGGTCTTCGTCTAACCAGGGATCGTCAACCACAGAATGTGCTGCGCGCTCGTTTTGTGGAAACTCACTTGGAATGGAAACTCTCTCCCGTGACGGCCAGCGCGCCTGGGGAGCCTGCTTGACGACGACCGGCGCCCATGGCATATTGCTCAACAATTACCAGAGGTTTACATAACACTAAACCTCTTGTTTAGGGGTAATGTTCTGGGGCCGGTACAGCCAACTAGCACCTGTGCACCGGGCGTGGCCTGCCCGTGGACAACAGTAGAGTAGCAGTTGAGGCTCAGAAGGAGGCTCGGATGGCGGTAAACCCGCAGAACTATCTGGCGATGATCAAGGTGGTCGGCATCGGAGGCGGAGGCGTCAACGCCGTAAACCGCATGATCGAGGTTGGGCTCAAGGGGGTCGAATTCATCGCCATCAACACCGATGCCCAGGCGCTGATGATGTCCGATGCCGATGTGAAACTCGACATCGGTCGTGAGCTGACGCGCGGGCTCGGAGCGGGCGCGGATCCGGAGATCGGCCGCCAGGCAGCCGAGGACCACAGGGGAGAGATCGAGGACCTGCTCAAAGGCGCCGACATGGTCTTTATCACCGCCGGCAAGGGCGGGGGCACCGGCACCGGGGGGGCGCCCGTCATTGCCGAGGTCGCCAAATCGGTCGGGGCTCTCACCATTGGGGTCGTGACCCGGCCGTTCACCTTCGAGGGTCGTCAGCGCGCCACCAAAGCCGACACCGGCATCACAAACATCAAGGAGAAGGTCGACACCCTCATCGTGATTCCGAACGATCGCCTTCTGGATGTGGGGGACCGCAGCACCTCGGTGCTCGAGGCCTTCCGCATGGCGGACGAGGTCCTGCTCCAGGGCGTGCAGGGAATCACCGACCTCATTACCACCCCGGGCCTCATCAACCTCGACTTCGCCGACGTCAGGGCGGTAATGACCGACGCAGGCTCGTCGCTGATGGGAATCGGGACGGCGCGCGGCGAGGACCGGGCGGCAGAGGCCGCGCGCGCGGCGATCTCCTCGCCTCTGCTCGAGGCCTCCATCGAAGGGGCGCGTGGCGTCTTGCTCAATATTGCAGGAGGTTCCGATCTGGGTCTGTTCGAGGTCAACGAGGCTGCAACAATCATCACCAAGGCCGCCCACGCCGATGCCAACGTGATCTTCGGGGCGGTTGTAGACGACACGCTCGGCGACGAGGTGCGGGTCACGGTCATCGCTGCGGGCTTTGACCGTTGGGGACAAAGAGAAGACGAAGAGCTCATCCGTCCCGACGAGGACATCTTTTCGAGCACGGCCTCCGAGGAGCGGGTCATCCGCTTGGACAAGGAGCCCGAGAGGCTTGTCTTCGACGCCGAGGACGACCTCGGAGTGCCGAGCTTCTTGCGCAACGAGTAAGAGAACCTTCCACTACTCCGTAGGGAGTAGGCGCGTCTTCTCCTCGGAGCCGACGACGTCGCTTCTCGCGCAGCTTAGCGTTTGTGGATGATGCATTCGCTGCATACAGAGGAGGAGTTCCGGCGCGGTTGGGGGCCCCCGTGGGCGCCGACAGGGCCCTTATTCTTGTTGCCGCTGGTAGTGGCAGTCATACAGGTGGGCGGCACCTATCTCGCAGGCAAGCGGCAGCCGGAGCATCCAGAGCTCGACGCTTTGGGATTCATTCTTCTCGCGGCCGGGCCAGCTGCGCTCGCTTTGAGGAGGCGATACCCGGAGGCGGTCCTGGGTTTCGTTCTCACCACAACACTCGCTTACTTTCTTATCGACTATCCGCGGGGACCGATCTTCTTCGCGCTGATCATCGCGTTCTTCAGCGCGACTATGGCCGGCCGACGCTGGGCCGCCATCGGTGCCGTTGTTGCCGGTTACGTGGGGTTCTTGTGGCTCGGATACCTGTTCGGAATGAGCGGGCCACCGCGCACCGAAGCTGCACTAGGCCTGGGGGCGTGGCTGCTTGTGCTGATAACCGTCGCCGAAGTGGGCAGGGCGAGACGGGAACGCGCACATGAGTACGCGCGCACGCGCGCGGAGGAAGCTAAGCGCCGGGCCAGCGAAGAGCGCCTGCGAATCGCCCAGGAGCTGCACGATGTCCTGGCCCACAACATCTCACTCATCAACGTTCAGGCGGGTGTTGCTCTGCACCTGATGGATCAACAGCCGGGACAGGCTCGCACGGCTTTGAGCGCGATCAAGCAGGCGAGCAACGATGCCTTGGGCGAGCTGCGCTCGGTGCTGGACATCCTGCGCCTGGGCGACGAGACTTCGCCGCTCACCCCGGCCACGGGGCTCTCGCATCTTGACGACCTCGTGCGCAAAGCAAACGTCACGGGGATACAGGTGAGCGCGCGCATCGAGGGCACTCCGCGGCCGCTGCCTGCAGGAACCGACCTCGCCGCCTTTCGCATAGTTCAGGAGGCGCTCACGAACGTCACTCGTCACGCCGGGGCTGCTCGGGCCACAGTTCTGATCTCATACGAAGAAGATCTCATCGTTAAGGTGGAAGACGACGGTCGCGGCGGTCCCGCCGGCACTACCGCCGGGAGCGGCAACGGCATCGCGGGAATGCGAGAACGGGCGGTCGCGCTGGGCGGCAGCCTCGAGGCCGGCCCCAAGCCGGGTGGCGGTTTCCGCGTTGTGGGCAGGCTTCCCCTGCGCGCCCGGCCCGCAGAGTCCGCCCGGGATGCTGCCGAGTGGTCGTGAAATGCTCATATAGGTCATCTGGCGACTACTCGGCCCGGGAATACCGATGATCCGGGTGCTGCTTGCCGACGATCAGGCGCTGGTGCGCGCAGGCTTCAGGGCGCTACTCGACGCGCAGGATGACATCGAAGTGGTGGGCGAGGCTGGAGACGGCGAAGAGGCCGTTCGTCTCACCGGCGAGCTGAAGCCCGATGTCGTGCTCATGGACATTCGTATGCCCGGCGTCGACGGGCTGGCCGCTGCGCGCGGCATCGCCGGGGACCAAACGCTCGCCAACGTGCGCATCGTGATCCTCACTACCTTTGACCTCGACGAGTACGTGTTCGAGGCGCTGCGCGCAGGCGCGAGCGGGTTTCTCGTCAAGAACACCGAACCCGCGGAGCTCATCCACGCCGTGCGATCGGTTGCTGCGGGTGATGCGCTGCTTTCTCCGGGCGTGACGAGACGGCTCATAGCAACCTTCGCTACGCGCGCCAGGCAGCCTCGAGATGCCGCCGAGTTGAAACGGCTCACCGACCGGGAGAGAGAGGTGATGACCCTCGTCGCCGAAGGGCTCTCGAACGAAGAGATCGCGCGGCTCCTGGTCGTGAGCCCCGCCACCGCCAAGACGCATGTCAGCCGCGCCATGGTGAAGCTCAATGCTCGAGACCGAGCCCAGCTGGTGGTACTTGCGTACGAGTCGGGCCTGGTTCGCCCGGGCTGGCTCGGCTAAGCGACTACCTCCGACGCAGTAGGAGTCCTGCACTCGCATTCGCCGATTGCGGTAGCACAAGACCGTCCCCCTGACTGATTACTTCTCGGCGGCGTTCAACGACCATGTGAAGTGTCGAAGCAAGCCCGGTCGGAGAGTCCGGCCGGCAAGTTACGGGAGGTTGATCACATGGTTATGGCAGCAGAGATGCTTGCGAACACCGGCGGGTTGGACGGACCGGGCCCGTGGTGGCCCCTCTTTCCTCTCTTCTGGCTGCTTCTTTTCGGAGGTCTGGCGTTTGCCCTCTTCAGGGGCCGCAGATCGTGGGGCCCGCCGCACATCCGTCACTCAGCCGAAGGAGTGCTCGCCGAGCGCTACGCACGCGGCGAGATCTCGGACGAGGAGTATCGGGAGCGCCTCAGCGTTCTGACGCAGCACCGTCGCTAACACCGGCGACAAATGGGGCTCGGGTCCATACGGCCCGAGCCCTCATTGTTGTAGTCAGGTCCTTCCCTATAGGTTGACGACTAGAATGATCAAGCTCAGCTCCGACCGATGAGGATGGGAGAGCCCCGGTCGGTCTGTATGGGGCCACAACCACATCAATCACAGAAAGGACGACGTCAACATGAGAACCCTAGTCGAATCGACCTTCGTGACGTTGGATGGCGTTATCGGTTCACCAGAGAAGTGGGGCCCTCCGTACTGGGATGACGAACACGCCAAGTACGCTCACGATCTGCTCTTCGCAGCGGATGCTCTCTTGCTAGGGCGCAAGACCTATGAAGGGTTCGCGGAGGCTTGGTCGTCCCGATCTGGTGATGAATACACCGACAGGATCAACGGCCTTCCCAAGTACGTCGCCTCGACGACTATGCAACAAACCAAGTGGAATGCAGCGCTCATCAGCGGTGACATCGCCGGCGAGGTGGCTAGCCTGAAGCAGCAACCCGGCCGGAACATCCTGAAGTTTGGCACCGGCGAACTTGACCGCACGCTCATGCAACACGACCTCGTTGACGAGTTCCACTTCTGGGTTTTCCCCGTCGCTGCGGGGAGCGGCCAACGTCTCTTCGACGGAATCGATACCACCCATCTACGACTGCTGGACACGACCAGGTTCCGCTCGGGCATCGTGGTTCTCACTTACACCACAGGTAACGAGTAGGGCGAACATGAGCCGTTGCGTTCCTTCTTCAGAGATATGTCAGCCGGCTCATGACCCGCGGCGCCCAAGAGCTAGGCAGGGAGCGGGGTCGCTGAAACCGCCGCCATAATCCATGCGAGCGTCTTCGTAAGTTCCATCACCCTGGCTGTGACATCGACCCGTCATGCAGGCAGCAGGCCCCTCCTGTGTGGGTGCCCCTACATTTCGGAGGCTCCCAGACGAAGACTTAGACGATGTCCCGGCCGCTCTCGATATCATCGCGGGCCACTCCATGTCTAGAGAACCAGAGCTAGCGCGAAGCCGTCGTGGCCCTTTGCGCCTACGGTCTGCAGCGCGGTAGCGCTTACGCGCGGCTCGGCCGCCAGTGCCTCCATGAAGCGCCGGGTTCCCGTGACCGATGGATCGGTGCTCGTCTCGTCGACCACCGCTCCGGAGCGAACGACATTGTCGGCGATTATCACGGTGCCGGTGGCAGAAAGCTCGAGTGCTCGGGATAGATAGTGCTCGCTGTTGGCTTTGTCTGCGTCGATGAAGATGAGATCGAAAGGCCCGC
This sequence comes from Actinomycetota bacterium, assembly GCA_013695465.1. Lineage (GTDB taxonomy): Bacteria > Actinomycetota > CADDZG01 > CADDZG01 > WHSQ01 > JACDAL01. Next base: position 51,314 of record JACDAL010000069.1, read on the forward strand.
TACCGTCGGCGGCGAGCCGGGAAAGCGCGTCAAGGGCGGGCGCGACCCGAACCTCGACGATGCCGGCCAATCCTGAGCGGGCGATGTTGTCGCGCGCTATCTCGGCATGCCCGGCATCGGATTCGAGCGTAACCACCCGCCCGCCTTCACCTAGCCCCCGGGCAAGCCAGATCGTGCTGTAGCCGCCCAGGGTGCCGATCTCGAGGATGTTCTGCGCTTCCCGCAGGCGCACCAAAAGCTGCAGCAGCTTGCCTTGGGCGGGCGAAACCTGATGCGGAGGCAGGCCCGCCTTGAGGCTCTCTTCCAGAGCGACCTGCAGTGGCGCATCGGCGCATACCAGCAAATCGGTGATGTAGTCGTCGACCGCCGTCCATAGCTCCTGCTTCACGGATCCTGCGATTCCTCTGCAGCTGTGGGTGAAGCGACCACGCGCAGCCCGGCCGCGACAAGGCTTCGGTTCGCGATGCCGGTGCTTTCGAGCTCGAGGACGCGGCGACCCACCGCAGCGCCCCGCGTGCTCGCTTCCAGCCGGTCGCAGAAGCTGCGATAGAGATAGGGAACGCGCTCCGCGAGCCGCACCTCAAAGGCGGCGGTGATCCGGGCGACCATGACTTCGCCGGTGGTGAGCGGAGGGTCATGGGCGTGCTCGATGCTCCAGCGCTCCAAAGGGTCGGGCATGTTCTCGTGTCCGGGGCCCAAGTGGTTGTTGGGTCGCTGATGACCTGTGTGGCAGGCGTGCTCATCGATGCCGAGCATTCCTGCTGCTTGCAAGACTGAGTCGAGGTCGTAGAGCCAGCGCGCGGTGGCGGCATCCACAGACTCGATAGCGATTTCCTCCGTTACCAGCAACCCGCCGGGAGCCAGCAGCTCTCGGACGCGCTCGAGTGCGGCGCTCAGTGGAAAGATGTGGTGGAGGGAACGCCCGAAGAAAACGACGTCGAAGGGATCGTCTTCGAACGACAGGAAGTCGGCCTCGACCGCTCGCCCGCCGCGGCTCTCGGCTTTCGCGATCGATTCTGTATTCGTGTCGATTCCGAGCACCGCATAGCCTTCGGCCCCCAGTGCTTGCAGCAGCTCCCCGCATCCGCAACCGACATCGAGAACCCGAGCTGGCGGAGTGGGCAACACCCGCTGCAAGTACGAGAGTGTTTCGGCAATTGGAATGGAGGCCGGCTCCGATGAGCCCGGCCCGCGCCGGCTCCCGAGCGGCCACATGTCTCCTCGGGAGATCTCGAGCACGTTGCCCGCAGGGTCGTGGAAGTAGAAGGAGACGACCTCCTCGCTCCAGGTGATCTCGTCGAAGATTGCCACGCCGCGACCCCGTATGCGTTGTTTCCACCCGTCGTAGTCGTCCGGCTCGCACAAGAAACAGGCGTGTCCGGGGCCCACGGTTCCGTGAGCCGGCGGCCACGATTGCACGGAGCTCTGTTCCGATTCGAATAGCAGCACGAGCGAGCCGCCGATGCGAAAAGCGACGTCCGAGACCTGCTCGAGCCCGAACACGTCGCGATAGAAGGACGTCATGCGCGCTTCCTCGTCGCCCCGGTAGTAGAGGACGGTCTCGAGCACCGCCTTGAGCCTCATGTCGTAACCTCCTTTACGTCGAGTGGTCGTGAAGTGTCGCTATACATCATCTGACGACCACTCGATCATTGGCGGCCCCTTATCGTGGACGGCATGGATTTTCAGCCCCGGCTCACGAGTGGCGTCAAAGCGGGCGTGGGCATCCTCTCGGACGAGGGTGCCCGCGCTCGAGGACTTCTCGTCGCCTTCACCAACCGCACCGGAGGAGTCTCCGAGCCCCCCTACGACTCGCTGAACCTCGCCGCCCGCGGTGGAGACGACCCCGATGTGGTGGAGCAGAATCGTGTGCGCGCGGCTGGGGCCGTGGGCTTCGATGTCGCCCAACTTGCTCTGTGCCGCCAAGTGCACGGGGTCGATGTCAAGGAGATCACCGACGGCGTGACCGGCGTTGTGGGCGAGGCCGACGTCCTGGTGGTAAGGGAGCCGGGACCGGTGGCAGGCATCCTTACCGCCGACTGCGCCCCCGTCGTCGTCTGGGGCGAAGGTGGCGCCGCGGTCTTGCACGGTGGGTGGCGGGGCCTCGCAGCAGGAGTGATCGAAAGCGGCGCGGCAGCGGTCGCAGCGCATACCGCCTTCATCGGTCCCTGCATCCGGGCGTGCTGCTACGAGGTCGGCCCCGAAGTCGTCGACGCATTCCGAGCAGGGGGCCTGCAGGTGGCGGACGAGCGCCACGTGGATCCCGGCGCCGCGTCGGAGGCGGCGCTCCGGAAGGCAGGCGTTACCAGGATCGCCGACTCGACCGTCTGCACCGGCTGCGATCCCTCTTACTTCTCCTACCGGCGCGACGGGGTCACTGGGCGCCAGGGCGCGTTCGTGGCGCTGCTGAAATGAACGACAGGAGCTCGCCGGGCCGGTCTTGTGGGCCCCAGGGTGCCGTTTTCGGTACTCTGGGGCGCTCAAAACGCGGAGAGGGTTCGTGACTCTGACGGAACGGCTCGCGGAGGTCAAGCGACGGATCGCCGCCGCCTCTGCCAACAGCGGCCGGGACGAGTCCGAGATCACCCTGGTGGCGGTGTCCAAGACGATTTCTGTAGAGGTCGTGGCCGAGGCCGTCGCGGCCGGAGTCTCAGACCTCGGTGAGAACCGCGCCCAGGAGCTCAGGGACAAGGTCGCGGCCCTCGGCTATATCGCACGATGGCACTTCGTCGGGCACCTTCAGAGCAACAAGGTGAGACATGTGGTCGGGGCCTGCGCCCTGATCCACTCCGTGGATTCGGCCGGCGTTGCGGAGGAGATTGCAGTGCGAGCGCAGAGAAGCGGCCTCGTTCAGGAGGTGCTCCTCGAGGTCAACGTCTCGGGCGAGGCCTCCAAGCACGGAGTCGTCCCGTCTGAGATCTCCGGGCTCCTGGCCCACATCCACGATCTCGACGGAATACTTGCCACCGGGCTGATGACGATCCCACCGTGGCCCGAGGACCCTGAGGAGTCGCGCCCCTTCTATCGGGAGCTCGCCGAGCTCGCCGGGGGCCACGGCCTCGAGCGGCTGTCGATGGGGATGACGAGGGACTTCGAAGTGGCGATCTCCGAGGGTTCGACGCTGGTGCGCGTCGGGGAGGCCATCTTTGGGGCCCGACGCCTATGAAGCTCGACGCGGAGCGCCTGTGGTCGGCCCTGGGGGAGGTCAACCGCATCGGAGCAACCCCTGCAGGCGGCGCCGAGCGGCTCGCCTGGAGCGATCAGGAGCTGCAGGCCCGGCGCTGGTTTGCCGAGCGCGCCGGCCGGGCCGGGCTCGATGTGTCCTGGGACCCCGCCGGCAACGTTTGGGGCTTCGGTGGGCTCGAGCCCGGGGTGGTGCTCGGCTCCCACCTCGACACGGTCCCCGACGGAGGGCGCTTCGACGGCGCTCTTGGCGTCGTGGCCGCACTCGAGGTAGTGGGCCACGCTCGCAGCGAGCAGCTGCCCGGCTGTGAGCGCCTCGCGGTCGTGTGCTTCTCCGACGAGGAGGGAGTTCGCTTCGGGCTCGGCATGGCCGGGAGCCGCGCGGTCGCGGGAACTCTCGAGCCGGCTGAGATCGAGGCGGCCCGGGACTCGGAGGGGGTCCTCCTGACGGACCTGCTCGAGGCACACGGCTTCGAGCCGGCACGCGTGCCCGAGGCCGGCGCCAACCTTGCTCGCATGGCCTGCTATCTGGAGCTACACGTAGAGCAGGGGATCAGGCTCGAGCGCCTCCGGGCTCCGCTCGGCGTTGTCACCGCAATCGTGGGGCTGAGCGATTACCATATCGAGGTCACGGGCGAAGCCAATCACGCCGGCACCACCGCCTTGGAGGACCGGCGCGACGCCCTGCTTCCGGTGGCGCAGGTGGCGCTGGCGGCGAGAGAGGTGATGAGCTCCGCACCAGGGGTGGTGGCGACGGTCGGTGAGGCGTGGGTGCTGAACGGGGCACCGAACATCGTCCCGGGAAAGGCGGGCTGCGTCCTCGACGTCCGTGCTGGGGGTGCGGCCGAGATCGAGGCTGCTGCCGGCGCCATCCTGGAAGCGGGGCGAGCCGCGGCCGCGACGGCCGGGTGTGAGTTCGAGGCGCGCCTAACCAAGTGTCTTCCCCCGGCCCCCATGGACGAGGTGGTCGTCGGAGCGCTGGTGGGCGCCGCCGCCGTCCTCGGTGTGGAAGCTCCGAAGCTGGACAGCCGGGCGGGCCACGACGCCATGAGCCTGGCCCCCGCCGGAGTGCCCTGCGGCATGCTGTTCGTTGCCTCGCAAGGGGGGATCAGCCACTCTCCGATGGAGCGGTCGTCACAACGGGACTGCGTGTTGGGGGCGGAGGTGCTGGGGGCCGCGGCCCTTTCCTTAGCACAGCGCCACGGGTCCTGACCGAGCAGGCCGTTTCGAGAGATTTACGCGTTGCGCGCGTTCTAGGGGCCTCAGAGTGCAGAAAACTGCACCGAGAGGCGCTCAAAACGCGGGGGGCAGCCTGGGGCCCTCGCCGGGCCTAGCGGATGTTGCGCCCCGGCTGCGGCTATTCTCTGAACACATGGCCGGGATGTGGAGGAAGACGCTCGTCTACCTGGGGCTCGCCGAGGAGGAGGATCCGGGGGACTACGACTACGACTACGAGCCGGCTGAGACTACGGCGCCGCCGGGGCGTGCCCGTGCGGACGGAGTCGAGCGGCCGGCCCCCGCAGCTCCGCGCAACGCGGTGGTGCGAGCCATGCCCAAGGAAGCGGCTCCGCGGGTGCACTTGGTGCAACCGACCTCTTTCGACGACGCCCAGGAGATCGGAGACAAGTTCCGGGAAGGCTTCTCGGTGTTGATGAATCTGCAGTCGGCCGATCAGGAGCTCGGCCGCCGCCTCGTCGACTTCGCCTCGGGGCTGGCCTACGGGTTGCACGGCTCGATGCAGCCGGCAGCGGATCGTGTCTTCTTGATCACTCCACGCGACGTGACGGTTTCGGCCGAGGATCGGAGGCGGTTTCTTGAAGAGCGAGGCTTCTTCAATCAGGTCTGAGCGAGAATGACCATCGTCTGCGCGGCGTTGCTGGTCTACACCTACCTCCTGTTCGGGCGCATCATTCTGTCGTGGGTTCAGTCGATGGGTTCGTGGACGCCGCCTCCCGCGCTCCAGCCCGTCTTAGGCTTCATCTACGAGGTCACCGATCCCGTGATGTCGTTCGTGCGGCGTTTCATCCCACCGCTGGGACCCATCGACATCTCTCCCCTGTTCATCTTCCTCGGGCTCACGCTCCTCAGAGGAGCTCTTTGCTAGTAATTCCGGCTTTCCGGGCGATTCATCTGAGATAATTCGCGCCATGGAACTAGGCGCGGACGACATCCAAGAGCAGCAGTTTCACGACGCATGGCGCGGCTACAACCAAGAAGAGGTCGACGACTTTCTGGATCGGGTTGCCGAGGTGCTGGAACATTCCCAGCGCGAGAACGTCGCGCTGAACAAGAGGGTCGGCGAGCTCGAGCAGGCGGTGGCGACCAGCCGCGAGACCGAAGAGATGCTCAAGACCACGCTGGTGTCTGCCCAGCAGGCGGCCGAGGAGGCCAAGGCAAAGGCGCGCGCCCAAGCCGAGATGATGGTCAAAGAAGCGGAGGCGCAAGCCCGCAGAACCACCGAGGAGTCGCGCGAGCGCAAGGCGTCCAGCGAGGCAGACATCAGGCGCAGGATCCAGGACACTGAGCGCGAGCATCAGGCCCGAAGGCGCGAGCTCGACGCATCAATCGACCGGCTGCGCGAGTTCGAGACCGAGCTCAAGCAGCGGTTGAAGACTTTTTTGACGCAGCAGGCGAAGGCCCTCGACACACTCACCGAGAAGGAGCCCCCCACCATCAGGGCCAGCGCCGACCCTCATCGCGGCACCGCCCCGCGCGAGGTGCGAGTCTCCGAGCGCGCCGATACCCCCACCAAGACCATTCAGACGTCGGCAGAGGAGCCGCCCCCGAGGGTGGAGAACGGAGGCGAGCAACCGGCTGCGGTAGTGCTTGAGCGCGAGGAGGAGCCGTCCTTCGGACAGAGGCTGCGGCGCAGCTTCTCTCTGAAAGACGAGGGCTAGCCCCGCAAGACGATTCTCACGGCCCCCTGATCGAGGGCCAACTCCGTTTCTTGCGCTTCGGGTAACGAATGCTCATTTACGTTCACAGTGGTTGCGAGCACCTCGGACGCGATGGCGTCGCGGTGCTGCTCCAGGGCCTCGGCGACGGTCTCATCCTCAGATTCGAGCCACAGCTCGATGCGGTCGGAAACCGCCAGGCCGCTTGACTTGCGCAGCTCTTGGACCGCGCGCACGACCTCGCGGGCGATGCCCTCGGCGATGAGCTCGCCATCGAGCTCGAGGTCCAGGGCCACGCCGTAGGCGCCCTCGCGCGCCAGCGAGAAGCCTTCCCGCCCCTCAATGCGCACGTCGAGCTCGTCCGCGGACAGCGACACGGGCTCGCCGTCGAGATCGACGATTGCATTCCCGGTGGACTCCAAAGATTCTGTGAGAGCCTGGGCGTCGGCCGCCGACAGGGCGCGGGCGACGTCTTTGACTGTGGCGCCAAAGCGGGGGCCGAGCAGCTTGAAGTTGGGCCTGATCGAGTAGGTGACCAGCTCCTGAAGCCC
>JACDAL010000081.1 GCA_013695465.1 Actinomycetota bacterium
TAGACGACGTTCGCGCTTTGCGCTACGGGGTTGGCTTCTACCTCGACCACTCCGGGGCGCCTGCCGAGAACCGCCTCCACGAGGTTCTTCTCGGTCGCCCAGTTCAATCCCCGTGTGTCGAGGACGATGGTTCTCTTTTCGGTAGTCATCGCACGGCTCCTTGTGGGGGGGCTCCGGGTCTGTGGATGGCGAACCGAATCGCGATTCCCCAGTAGGTAGACAGCGCGCCGACGAACAGTGTGAGGCCTGCGACGCAGGCGGCCAAGGGGCCCTCCAACGGCTCTGGGACTCGGTCCACCGCGATCCTCCTTTGCACCAGTCTCCTTGAGGTTGCTATTTGACATACCATACCCCTCCAGGGTAGCCTTGTCATCAAGTGTCCCAGAGAGAGACGGAGGAAGAATGAGGGGCTACTACGACGACAAGGAACAGCTGCTAGGTCGCTTGCGCCGCATAGAGGGCCAGGTGCGGGGCCTGCAGCGGATGGTGGAAAACGACAAGTACTGCATCGACATTCTCACCCAGATAAGCGCGGCCAGCAATGCATTGAAGAAGGTCGCGGTGGGGCTGCTCGAAGATCACATCCGCCACTGCGTTATGAATCAAACCGAGGATGGAAAGGACATGATCCGCGAGGCAACGGCGGCGGTCGAACGCCTCGTGAAGTCATAGAAACGACAACAAGAGTAGGAGGTCTGAGTCGTGACGACTACAAGAGTCTCTGTTCCAAGCGTCCACTGCGACCATTGTAAGGCCGCGATCGAGGGAGCGGCCTCCAGGGCAAAAGGAGTGCAGCGGGCCCAAGTCGATCTTTCAACCAAGCAAGTGACGGTCGATTACGACTCCGAGGTGACTGACGTCGGCGAGCTTGTGGGTCTCATCGAGGCTCAGGGTTACGCCGTCGAGTCATTCGAGGAGGTATCCGCGAGTTGAAGCACACGGAACGAGTGCACGAGGCCGCAACCCGAAGGCATGAAGACATGGGTGTGGCCGAGCAGATCGAGTTGAACGTCGAAGGCATGACCTGCGCCTCCTGCGCGGCGCGCGTAGAGAAAACACTTGCTCGCCAGGCTGGAGTCGACGAAGCGCGGGTCAACTTCGCTGGGAACCACGCTACCGTCCTCTACCGCCCGGAGGCGGTGAGCATCGAGAAGCTCGAGGACGCGATCGAGAGGATCGGCTACCGGATCTCGCCCCTCGACTCACAGTCCGTCGAGACCGAGGGTGTTCATGAACGCGACCAGCGCGTGTGGTGGCGACGGGTGCTGCTGAGCTGGCCGCTCGGGCTCGTCGTGCTAATCCTCAGCCTGTTCTACATGGAGGAATCGTGGGCGCGCTGGAGCGCGTTTGTGCTGACCATCCCGGTGCAGTTCGTGGCCGGTTGGCCTTTCATCAAGACCGCCACAGAAAGGGCGCGCGCCCTCACCGCCAACATGGATACGTTGATCGCCATCGGGACGCTCGCCGCTTTCTTCTACTCAACCTACGAGCTCTTAGCGGGAGGCGATCTGTACTTCGATACCGCTGCCCTCATCATCGCCTTCATAATCCTGGGCCGTTACTTCGAAGCTCGGACTAAAGGGCGAGCCTCGAGTGCGATCAAAAAGCTGCTCGAGCTGGGCGCCAAGGAGGCGCGCGTGCTCGTAGACGGCCAAGAGCGCATCGTGCCGGTGGACGAGGTCAAGGTGGGCGACATGGTGCGGGTCCGACCGGGCGAGAAGATCCCCGTGGACGGCCGCGTCGACTCTGGTTACTCGGCGGTCGACGAGTCGATGCTCACAGGTGAGTCGGTACCAGTTGAGAAGAAGGTGGGCGACACAGTCGCGGGAGCGACGCTCAACACCAACGGTGTTCTTATCGTTCGGGCTACCGGGGTTGGAAGAGACACTGCGCTCGCCCAGATAGTGCGGCTCGTCCAAGACGCTCAGGGCAGCAAGGCACCGGTCCAGCGGCTCGCCGATCGCGTCTCCGGCGTGTTCGTCCCCATCGTGATCGTGGTTGCGCTCGCTACCTACGTGGGCTGGTGGGTCTTCGCCGGTGACCCCACCGCCGGGCTGATCGCTGCGGTCGCGGTCCTCATCATCGCCTGCCCATGCGCGCTCGGACTCGCTACTCCGACCGCCATCATGGTTGGCACCGGTCGCGGCGCGGACATGGGAGTGCTGATCAAAGGTGGGGAGGTGCTGGAGGGCTCTCGACGCATTCAGGTGGTCGTCTTCGACAAAACCGGCACCCTCACACGCGGCGAGATGTCGCTCACCGATATCCACGCGGCCTCCGGCGAGGACCCAGATGAGGTTCTGATGCTGGCCGCGGCGGCCGAAGTCTCTTCCGAGCACCCGATTGCGCGAGCAATCGTCGAGGGGGCGAAGACGCAGGACTCATTCGGCACGGACGTGGAGGACTTTGCCGCAGTCGCCGGTCATGGAGTGCGGGCGCGCATTGCCGGACGGACGGTCTTCATCGGCAGACGCAAGCTCGTGGGCGAGAATGGACTTCGGATTCCCGACGAGTTGGAGTCCCGCGCAGCCGAGATCGAGACATCCGGTCGCACCGCCGTGTTCGCCGGGTGGGACGGGAACGTCCGAGGGGTGCTGGGGGTGGCCGACACGCTGAAAAAGGAAGCCAAACGGGTCGTGACTGAGCTTCACGGCATGGGCCTCGAGGTCGCCATGATCACCGGCGATAACGCGCGGACCGCCGAAGCGATCGCGAAGGAAGCCGGCATCGACCGAGTGCTCGCCGAGGTGCTTCCCGAGGACAAGGTGAGCGAGATCCGGCGGCTGCAAGCCGGTGGCAAAGTGGTCGCGATGGTAGGCGACGGCATCAACGACGCTCCGGCTCTGGTCCAGGCCGACTTGGGCATCGCCATCGGTACCGGCACCGACGTGGCGATCGAGTCGTCGGACATCACCCTGATTTCCGGGGAGCTCGACGGCGTGGTCACCGCAATCAAGCTGGCGCGCAGGACGCTCCGCATCATCTACCAGAACCTTGCGTGGGCGTTCGGTTACAACACCGCGGCGATCCCGCTGGCGGTGTTCGGGCTGCTCAACCCCGTCATAGCCGGCGCCGCGATGGCGTTTTCGTCGGTCAGCGTAGTGAGTAACTCATTGAGGCTCCGCCGGGCGGGGAAGGGCTGATCGGCCGGTGGCACTGGCCTAGGCGGGGCGATTAGGTATAGTCACTCGAATGTGCTTTCGGGCTTTGATACGGCGTTCTCCGTGGGTGCGCGGTGCCTTCCTGGTGCTCCTCTTGATAGTCATCCTCGTCTGCGGGATTCACCTCGCAGGGGTCCACCACGACTCTGACTCGGACGGGCTTGGCCTTGTAGACCGGCTCCCCATAATCCTTTTGGTCGCTTTCCTGGGACTCGTTTTGACCGCGCTCGACCGTAGGAGGAGTCAAGAGGCCTCTGAGATCGGGCAGGTGCGGCGCGTTATCCTCCAAGCTGTAGCGTTCGACGCCTCGTCCTTTCGGATGGTGATGCCTCTCCGCTGCTGATCCCCTCGTCAGTTTCGTGACGCGGTTTCGGCAACGGAGGAGGCGAATGGAAGTTCTTATCGGTGTGCTCGTCTTGAGCGGAGTAATCGGGCTTATCCTGGAGGCGGCGCGCGTCAATACCCGGCGCGATCAACAGGAGCTTGAGTCTCTGCGCGTTCTCGTGGAGCGCAAGCGTGAGGGAATTAACGGACGGAAGGCAAGCTAGCGAAGGTTCGCCTTCTGTTCACCCGCTTGGCGGCGATGATGCTAGCGGTTACGTCCTTAGGTGTCATGGCGACTTCCGGTCGCGCCCAGGTGGCGGTAGAGCACGACGATCTGCATGATCGCCTCGACGCCGCGCGCGCCGATATCGCACGCATACAGGCCGAGGCCGATTCCATAGAGGAACAGATCGCTTCGATCGACAACCAGGCCGCGGCGGTTGCCGAGGCGCTCGAGGTTTCGCGCGAGCTAGCCACACGAGCACAGGTGAAGATCGCGTTTCTGGAACGAGATCTAGCGCGCAAGGAGCACATCTATCGACGTGTACGGCAGCGAGTGGAAGACGTCGCCGAGTCGCTTTATAGGAACGGACCCGCAGCCGAGCTCGGGTTGCTGTTGAGCGCCGACAGCATCGATGAACTCAACTCCTTGCTGGAGTACTCGAGCGCGGCCACGCAGGACCGCATCCAGATCATGGTAAAGACTCGCCGGCTCGAGGTGGAGCTCGACGCGGATAGAGCCGAACTGGAAGTCATCCTTGCCCAGGCTCTCCAGGCCAATGAGGAGCAGGAGCGTCAGGCGCAGCATCTGAAGGAACTTCGTCAGGCGCAGACCGCCAAACTGGCCGATGTTCGTGACGAGATCGAGTCCTCACGTGAGGAAGCCGCCGCCATCCAAGCGCGAAGCGAGGAGATTGCTCAGCAACTTGATGCCAAAGCCCCTGCATCCGCCCCTCCTGTCTCAGCATCCGCCCCTCCCGCCTCTGAATCCGCCCCTCCTGCCCCGGGGGGAGTTTCGGATTTCGCGTGGCCGATCAACGGCGCCATCACCTCGGGCTTTGGGTCTAGGTGGGGCGGAACCCACTCGGGTATCGACATCGACTGCGTCACAGGCGACACTATCCGAGCCTCCAAGTCCGGCTCGGTCGTTGCCGCCACGTATGACGGCGGCTACGGGTATCACGTCGTCATCGACCATGGCGCTGGATTCGCGAGTCTGTATGCGCACAACTCGACGCTCAGCGTTAGTAGCGGACAAGCCGTCTCCCAAGGTGAAGTGATTGCCACCTGTGGTTCGACCGGCCAGTCTACGGGCGACCATCTTCATTTCGAGATCAGGGTCGGCGGGGTGCCACAAGATCCCCTGAGGTACCTACCATGAGGAAATGTGCTCGGACGACGGAGTGCCGCTCCAGATCGTCTGTGCGTGACATCGGGGCCGAAGACACCACCGCCTCTAAGGAAACGAAGCGCGGACTCATTCGGAAACTCGTACCGATTGGCTTCACACTCATGGTGCTGGTGTCGGCTTGCGGTCCCGGTGATCCGACCACCCAGTCGCCTCAGGAGTCTGAGCATGGTGGCCATGCGATGGACATGGGGGAAAAGGGCTTCGCCTTCGGTGAACCGGGGAATCAGTCCGAAGTCGATCTCATGGTCGAAATCTCGGCTCTCGACTCGCTTGAATTCGATCCGGAAACGCTGGAGGTTCAGCCGGGCGAGACCATTACATTCGTCGTCACTAACGACGGGAAAAATGTCCACGAGTTCGTGCTCGGTGACGAGAGCTACCAGCAGGAGCACGCCGCCGAGATGTCGGGTGGTGAGCAGATGGGTGCGGGTGCCAACCAGATCGAGATCGAGCCGGGCGCAACGAAGAGCTTGACGTGGACGTTCACCCAGCCCGGCGAGGTTCTGTACGGCTGTCACGAGCCAGGCCATTACGAAGGCGGGATGGTCGGAACCATAGAAATGGGTTCTTGATGCTGGCGATAATAG
>JACDAL010000095.1 GCA_013695465.1 Actinomycetota bacterium
CACACCACCGACATGCCCAACGTCGGTGACGAGCTCCATCACTACGGCTGGCAGATCTGCAGCTCGGCGTGTCACGCACAGGATCGCGAGCGCAAGCACTTGGTCGTCCCCGGAGTGCGCTCGTCGCGCATCCACATCGTCGACGTGGCTACGGACCCAAGGGCGCCCGAGATCGTCAAGGTCATCGAGCCCGAAGAGGTCAAGTCGAAGACCGGTCTATCGGCTCCACACACGGTTCACTGCATGCCCGGTGACAATGTCGTGATGTCGATGCTCGGCAACGCAGAAGGGGGCCGGGGTGGAGGCTTCTTGGTTCTCGACGCGCAGAGCTTCGAGATCAAGGGCCGCTGGGAGGCAAACGGGGCGCCCGAGTGGGCGTATGACTTCTGGTACCAGCCGCGCAAGAACGTCCTCCTCTCGAGCGAGTGGGCCGCGCCCGAGGTGTTCATGCCTGGCTTCAATCTCGATGATGTGGCTGCCGGCAATTACGGCCACTCCATCCACTTCTGGGACCTCGACAAGCGCACCGTGCAACAGACAATCGACCTCGGCGACACCGGCATGATTCCTCTGGAGATCCGCTGGCTTCACGACCCCGACTCAGAGACCGGTTTCGTCGGTGCGGCCCTGTCTTCGACGATGTGGCGTTTCTATCGCGACGGAGACAAGTGGGCCGCGGACACGGTCATCGAGATCGAGACGCGTGACCTCGAAGGCTTTCCGGTCCCGGTGCCGGGTCTGATCACCGACCTGGTCGTTTCCATGGACGATCGCTTCCTCTACTTCTCGAACTGGCTTCACGGTGACTTGCGCCAGTACGACATCTCGAACCCTGCGGAGCCCAAGCACACAGGCTCGGTTGCGCTCGGAGGTCTATTCGAGGAAGCCAGGCATCCCAACGGGACGGTGCTGGACGGCGGGCCGCAGATGCTGCAGCTGTCGATGGACGGGCGCCGGCTCTACGCCACGAACTCGCTGTTCTCGACGTGGGACAACCAGTTCTACGCAGACCTCGACTCGTGGCTGGTGCAGATCGATATCGCAGAGGACGGCGCAATGTCGCTCAACCCGGACTTCTTCGTTGACTTCTCGGCCCTGCCCGGAAAGCCGCGGGCTCACGAAATTCACTTGCCTGGAGGCGACTGCACTACAGAGATCTTCCAGTAAGAGCGAAAGCATGCGAACCTTGCGCGTCTGATTACCAGTGGGGGGGTGGACTGGAGGCACAAGGCTTGGCCCAGCCCCCTCACGGCCCCCGCAGCGTCGCCGGAGGACCGAACCGCCATGTCCCCACCCCCTTTCTATTCTCGCGATCCTCCAGCGGATCGCTGGTCTCAAGCAGATAGCCGCGAGAGGTCTTCAGGTAGTGGTGCCACAGACACAGCCGGCAGAGGTTTGCCAAGCGGGTGAGCCCCTTGTCCGCAACGCCCACGATGTGATCGATCTCAAGCGGCCAGCGCACATCGCAACCCGGCACCACACAAGTCTGATCGCGGGCAATCAAAGCGGTGCGCAGATGGGCGGGGATGGTGCGCCCGAAATGGCTCACCGCAGTGACGTCGACCCCGTTCAGGACGACCGCGCTGAGGATCGAGTCGGACATCAGCGCCTTCGCCGAGGCCACCGTGATGGGACCTACCCCTGCTATCTCCGAGCGCTCGCCGGGTACCAGGTGCCCTCTCATCAGGGCACTGTGGTCGATCAGGACCTGGACCATGGCCTTGGGGCCCGAGCTCGAGGATTGCCCGTCGCAATTCCCGTGCACGGCCAGGGTCACGAGCGCATCTGCCGCATAGGCCTCCAACGGCTCGTTGCGGCCCTGGTTCTTGGCCTCCTTGACGATCTGCTCGGTCAAGGGCTTGAGCGCGGCCAACAGCATCCCTCCCGATTCGGGGGTCAGTAACGCCTCTAGCCGGAAGGCACCGTCGGGATCTCTCCACTTGCGCAGGCGGCGGCGTCTGCGAATTGACTCGTGACGCTCTGCCTCAGAGCCCAGAGCTGCCGCCCTGACCCTGGCGCAACGCTCCTTCAGGCCCGAGACGCTGTCGTTCTCGGCGCTCTCCAACAGCTCCTTTTCTGCACTGGGATCGGAGCTTGCCGCCGAGGTGATCTCCTGGGCTTGGGATTGGGTGAGCTTTCCGGCCCGAAACGCTTCGGCGGTGGAGGACAGCTGTGCCACCTGACACGCCGTCTCGAGCATTCCCACCGCCTGTCCCACCGAGGACTTGGTGGTACGAGCCACCCAGTGCGCCGCGGAGCGATCCCCATGCTTGCGCCAGGCCCCCGAGTGGGCCACCCTGCCGGCGCAGAGAGCTTTACCGGCTGCGGCCATACGCTCGATTCGGTCGAAGCGCTCGACCAGCTGTGTAGCGGTCTCGCTGTCGAGCACCTCGGGCTCGAGCGCGTCCACGCCCTTGGCGATGACCGCCTCCGCTTCACTAACCCACTCGAACATGTGTTCGATATTAGAGTAGGGGTGTGACACGTTCCTTCTTGCGAAGTGTTTTGTTTCGTGGCAACGGGTTGGAGCGGTCGCAAGGGCTGCTTAGGCCGGACCCGAATATCGTCTGTTGCTACAACCTCCTGTGTGGGGTCGCGGCGACAGGGTCTCGGCGGATACGGTGAAGCCGTGCCACTTCGTCACATAGCTGCGCATTCGTTGTCGGACGCCACCGGACAGACCTCGGGCATGCGCCGCCTGGCCGGGATCTCCGCGTCGACGGCCGGTTCGCAGTCGATCTTCATGGGGGAGACACACGTACTGGCCGGAGCTTCGTCCGGCCCCCATCATCATGGGGAGTCCGAGACGTGTGTCTACGTCGTGTCGGGACGGCCGCGCTTTCTGTTCAAGAAGGACGGTCGGGAGCAAGCCATCGAAACGGGTCCGGGAGACTACGTCTACATCCCACCCTTCGAATCGCACGTCGAGGAGAATCCTCACGACGAGGAAGCGGTGGTCGTCCTGGCGCGCAACACTCAGGAAGCGATAGTCGAAAACCTCGAGCACCTTTAGCAGAGGCTTCGCGCCAGGATCATGACGCCACCTTCCCGACTAGCCCCTCCCCCTAACTCCCCGCCCCCCCAGCTCCCCAAGATGGTGGCAAAAGACCACGGTGTGCGTTCACTCACAGTTCTTGTCCGCAGAGGCCCGCAGTTTGCTTTTGCTACCACGACGATCTCGCCCACCCCCGGCCCAAGACGCGGCCCTCAGCCTTTGACCACTCCCACCGGCCGCAGCCGTGCAACCACTTTCGAGAGCCCGGCGATCTCGCACGACCTCACGACCTCCGACGCGTCCTTGTAGGCATAGGGCGCCTCCTCGGCCAACAGCTTCCACTTCGAGCCGGCCAGCACAATGCCCTGGGCTTCGAGCTCCCTCTTGAGCTGCTCTCCGCGCATCACTTTCTTTGCAGCGGTGCGCGACATGGCGCGTCCGGCGCCGTGACAAGTAGATGCGAACGATTGCGGAGAGGCCCGTCCGACGAGCAGGAACGAAGCCGAGCCCATCGAGCCCGGAACTATGACCGGCTGGCCTATCGCCGAGTACGCCGCGGGCAGCTCTGGGTTGCCTGGCCCGAGGGCGCGCGTGGCGCCCTTACGGTGAACGCACAGCTTCATGCGCTTACCGTCGACCTCGTGCTCTTCGAGCTTCGCGAGGTTGTGCGAGATGTCGTAGACAAGCGACAAGCCGAGCGACTTGGTGCCGGCGGACAACGTCGTTGCAAAGGTCTCGCGAGTCGCATCGGCCAGCACCTGCCGGTTGGCGCGCGCGAAGTTGCCGGCCGCGTCCATGGCGCCCAAGTAGCTGGTCGCCAGCTCATGGTCGAAGGGCACACAGGCGAGCTGCCGATCGGGCAGGTCGTAGCCCAGCGACGGCATGAGCGGGTCCAGTTTCTTGAGGTAGTCGGTGCAGGTCTGATGGCCCAGGCCACGGGAGCCTGAGTGGATCATCACGCAGACCTGGTTCTGGAACACGCCCATGACCTCCGCCGCCTGTGGATCGCGCACTTCGTCGACCACCTGGACCTCGAGGAAGTGGTTACCGCCACCGAGGCTCCCGAGCTGCCCCAAACCTCGCTCGCGCGCGCGCTCCGACAGGTGCTCGGGCTGAGGGTCCGAGAGGGGGCCCGAGCCTTCGGCGAGCTCGACGTCTTCGTCCCATCCTGCTCCCCGGCGCACCGCATAAGCAGCTCCCTCACGAAGCACCTGATCGAGGCCGCCTTCATCCAGCGACATGCGCCCCCGGCCCCCTGTCCCACGCGGCACCGCCCGCCCCAGCGCCGCAACCAGCTCGCGAAGTTGAGGTTTCACGTCTTCCTCGAAGCTCAAGTCGCTGCGCAGTAGCCTCACTCCGCAACCGATGTCGAAGCCCACACCCCCGGGAGACACGACTCCGTCCGAATCGACGGCCGTCGCCGCCACCCCGCCGATGGGAAAGCCGTAGCCCCAGTGGATGTCGGGCATTGCGCAGGCCGCGCCCACGACCCCCGGCAGCGTCGCCATGTTTGCGACTTGCTCCGCGGCGCGGTCCTCGAGCGCCTTCTGGAAAAGGGTTTCGGTGGCAAAGATGCGGCCCGGGACCCTCATTCCATCGCGATAGCCGACGGGCAGCTCCCAGACTGCGTCGCCGATCCGTACGGGTTCGGTTGTGGTCACGCCGCGGCCGCGGCGCGCTCCCGGGCCTCTCTCAGGATCGGCGGTCCCGGAAGCAGAACGTTCATTGCTCTACACAGTGCGAACGTGCTGGGACGCACGGCAGAGCTTGCCAGTGGGAGCCACGGGATGCGGTAAAGCCTGCGCGCGCGAGCGGGCAGGATCGCCACGGCGGCGGTGGCGGGGACGGCCCAGAGGGGACGCGCCAGCGGGGGGAGGGGCGGGTTCAACACAAACTTGAAACCACGCCGGGCCTCGGGTGTCGCCTGCAGATTCGTCGCCCCATCCAGGTAGTGGCGCAGGGCCGTCAGATCGTGAGGTACGTCGCCGGGGCTCAGTCCGACGAGCTCCGCGGCCGTCACCATCTCGGCCACATAGCAATCGCATTGAGCGAGTGTCAGCCTCCCGCCGTAGCTTCGGTACGCGGCCAAGAAGGAATCCACCTCCACGTTGTGGACCCACGTCAAGAGCTCTGGGTCGTTGGCCCGGATGGTGCGTCCGCTCACGGGATCCAGACCGGTGATGCGGGAGTGCAGAGTCCGGATGCGCGCCCCCTGAGCGCGAGCCGCCCGGCTGGGGGCGAAGGTCGTAGTCATGACGTAGGCGCTCGTGCGCTGGAGCCGACCCCATGGGTCGGCCGCAAAATTGGAGCTCTGCGCCATCACGGCCATGGCGAGGGGGTTCAGGGCCTGAAGCAACAGGGCCCTCAGTCCTCCAATCAACGACGAGGGATCTCCGTGGATGCGCCACGCCATGCTGCCGGGCCCGAACAGGCCGAGGTCTTCCATGTTGCAACGATACGGTCTCGAAACCTCATGCGTGGCGCCTAAAGCAGCGGCACCCAAACGGCCAAGGCCCTCCGAGCCTTCATCGGTGCTTCATGGCGAGATCAGTCTTCGCAGGAGGTTCTTGAGCTGCCTCCGATCCGCGGTGGGTATCGGCGCCAGGAACTCGGCGTCCGCCCTCCTTGCGGCCTCGTCGGCGCGGCGGAGCACGCGACGGCCCTGAGAGTTGGCCCGAAGCGCGTACGCTCGGCGGTCATCGGGGTCGCGCTCGCGCTCGACGAAGCCGTTCCGCTCGAGTTCGTCGACGACCGCCACCATCGTCGTGCGGTCTACTCGCATCCTCTTTCCAAGACGCTGTTGGGAGAGCGGGCCTTCGTCGGCCAGCACTGAAAGTGCGCCGAACTCCTTGACGCCGAGCCCAAGCGAGGCGAGCGGCACTTCGGCCCTCCGGCGGTGAGCGAGGTGCGCCTGGCCGAGCAGGTAGCCGAGCCGATCCGAGAGGGCGGGCGGAAGGGTGTCGTCGGAGAACTCGTTCACGAAGTTGTGTCCAAGGCGGGCATGAGCCCATGATAATCCGCTAGACTGATCGTCAGTTTTACTGATGATTACTCAGGAGGTAGACACATGGCCACAGTCAGCGTGCGTTACATCGTCGACGACGTCGAGGCGGCGATTCTCTTCTACACAGAGCGGCTCGGGTTCGACGTCGACCTGCACCCCGGGCCCGGTTTCGCGAGCCTCGTCCGGGGTGACCTGCGGTTGCTTCTGAACGCGCCGTCAGGTCCCGGAGGGGCGGCCCAGCCGATGCCCGACGGGCGCGTGCCAGGGTCCGGCGGCTGGAACCGGATCCAGCTCGAGGTCGAGGACCTCGCCACCGAGGTCCAGGAACTCAGGAATGCAGGCGCCCGCTTCCGTAATGAGATCGTCGGCGGCAGAGGCGGGAAGCAGATCTTGCTCGACGATCCCAGCGGCAACCCGATCGAGCTCTTCCAGCCCGGATAGCCGCCTCGTCTCCACATCAGAGGAACCCTTTCCAGGGAGGGACGTCTTGGCCGTCTCACCGGCCGTACGGCTGCGACGTCGTCTCAGATGTCGAGATAGACCGTGGCCGTCCAGCCCCGCGCGCCTTCAGCAACCCCGAGCTGGTGGTAGGTGACGGCCTTGACCTGCACTCCCTCGTCCGGGTTCCGCAGCTCCCGCAACGTTACCGATCCCCGGCACGAGCCGCGGCTTACGGACGCGACTTGCACCCCACCGAGCGCAGCGCCGCGGCTGTCGAACAGGTAGAGGGTCTCCGAGAGCCAGTCGACCAGCAGTCCCCCGCGGTCGGCGGCTTCCGCCTCGATGGAGATTTCCTCGCCCGGCCCCGGGTCCCAAGCCCCGGCGATGTGAGCGACGGCTTCGGTCGCTGCGGCGAACATCTCTTCGAGCGTGGCGCCCCATGCCCTCAGCCCAACGTCGGCCGTGTGCTCCAGGATCTCGAAGCGACGCGCCAAAGGGCCGGTGTCAGGGTGTTTCTGGTTTTGGAGGTATCTCGAGGTCGAAGCCGACCGGCAACTCGGTGGTGTCGGCGATGCCGTTGAACTCGGCGAGGAAGTCGTCGTAGTCGATGTCGCCGTAGTAGTCGACGGCGATTTCCTGAAGCGTGTCTCCGGGCTGAACCGTGTAGCTCTTGGTCTTCTCTTCAGCAGAAGGCGAGGGCGTCTCGGTGGCGGTGGGGTCCGGACCGGCAGCCGCTTCCAGCTCTTCGACCTGGGCTTGGGCGTCCACGAGCTGCTGGCGGGCATCGGCAAGTCGTGCTTCGAGCTGCTGGGAGTTTTCCTCGGACTGCCGCAGATCCGCCCGCAAGTCTCCGACCCGTGCGTCCGAGCTTTCCCTTGGGGCCAGCAGGAAGCCTGCGATGAAAGCCACCACCAAAAAGGCAACCAGAGCGGCGATTCGAACCCATAGAATGCGCGTGTGAGTGGCCTCCTCCTCGACGTCCCACTCCGTAGAGTCTGGGGGATCCGAAGATTCGAAGCTGTAGTCCGACTGCTGCCTCATTCGTGGCCGTCCCGTTAGGTCGTACATGATGCCGAGGCACAGACTAGCTCACAAAGACCGGGAAATTCTGGTTTGCGTGTCCTTGATGACGGAGCGGAGGACCGGGGCGGCTAGCGGAATTTCCCGGAAGGGAGCGCTGGGCGCTGCGGAGGTGGAGAAGATGGACCAAGAGTTGCCCCCGGACGGGCGCCCCAATTGCCAAGAGAAGAGCTGCCAACCGGCCCCCCCGGCCCGGAGCCTCAGCCTTGGGCCCGGAACTGCCTCAGCGTCTTGATGTCGAGGCCCCTCACGAAGCGGCGCACGGCGCGGCCCGATCTACGCAGGTCCCGCCGCGACATGTTCTTCACGGTGTCGGAGGGATCGTGATAGTTGGGCTCGGTTCCGCTCCACATGAACGCGCCCGGGATCCCGGCGAGCTCGAAGGGCCCGTTGTCGGAGCAGTCGCATATCGTCCGGTAAACGACGTCGAACCCCGCCCGCTTCAGGCGCCGGTACAAGGTGCGCGCCACCACCGGGTGCCCTATGCCCGCCGTTCCAATGATTAGCGGGCGACCGTCGGCGACCATGTCTACCGACACCATGCCGGCGACCCTGCGGCGTCCCTTCTTGCCCAGACGTTTCACAAACACGTTCGAGCCGACGTGATGGATGCCGTTCGAGCCGGACTCCTCGGAGCCGAACGCCACCAGCCGCACGTTGCGAGCATGCTTTCGGCCCGCCAAAGCACGTGCGATATCGATGAGGATGGCGACGCCCGAGGCGTTGTCGTTCGCCCCCGGCGCACCCGCGACCGTATCCATATGCGCTCCGAGAACGACCGGATAACGACGGGCTCCGGGCCACCACGCCACCACGTTCCTCGACGATCCTCCGTCGACCTCGAAGCGCTGCACGTTGGTGACGTAGCCTTTGTCCCGAAGCCTCCGCCGGAAGTAGCGCGCGGCGCGCGTCTCGGCATCGGTTCCTGTTACGCGCGGCCCGATCCTTCCGGCGAGACGGCGGACGTGGCGCATGGCGTAATAAACGGAGAACGGCCTGATGCCCCGGCCGGCGGCCGCTGACGAGGAAAGCGCTTCGGGAGGAGGCGCGGCGGGAATTGCTCCGGCCTCGAGCATTAGCAACCCGACCAACAGCGCCAGCAGCGCGCGTCTAGCCACGGCCTTACAGTAGCGGCAATGGCAAGAGAAAAAGCCCCCAAAGGGCCCATTCCTACCGGCTGGATGGAAAGAGGCGCCCGCTTGGCGGGCCAAACTGGTCTGTCGGCGGCGCGCTTCGTGGGCACGCGCTTCAAGTCGTTTGCGTCACCCGACCGGGCTCAGGAATACCTCGAGGGCTTCCACGAGCAGACGGCCCGCCAGCTCGTGCAGATGCTCGGTGAGATGAAGGGGGCGGCCATGAAAGTGGGCCAGCTCGCCTCTTTCTACGAGCTGTCGGATTCAGGCGAGCTTCAGACCTATCGCGATGCGCTCACAATGTTGCAGAACTCGGCGCCGCCCATGGACGGGAGCGCTTCACGCAAGGTGATCGAGGACGAGTTCGGTGCCCCCGCAGATGAGATCTTCTCGAACTTCGAAGACGAGGCCGTGGCCTCCGCCTCGATCGGCCAGGTGCACAGGGCCGAGCTAAAGACCGGTGAGAAGGTCGCGATCAAGGTGCAGTATCCGGGAGTCGACGAAGCGGTGCGCGCAGATCTCAAGAACGTCTCGGCGCTCACCAAGCTGGCGGTTGCGATCGCCCCCAACATGGATCCCAGCGAGGTAGCGCGCGAGGTCAAGGAGCGAGTCCTAGAGGAGCTCGACTACAAGCGCGAGGCCTCCAACCAGATGCGCTTCCACGAACTTTACAAAGGGCATCCTTTCATCGTCATCCCGCGCGTTTATCCCGATTACTGCCGCACGAGAGTGATCACGCAGGAATTCATCGAGGGCGAGTCGTTTCTATCGGCGCTCGACTGGGACAAGGCAGACAGAAACCGGTTGGGCGAGATATTGTTCCGCTTCTTCTACGGCAGCCTCAACCGCTTCAGGCTGTTCTCCGCCGACCCCCACCCCGGCAACTACCTCCTGCTCGGCAAGGACAAGGTCGCGTTCCTGGACTTCGGTCTCGTCCGCGCGCTGGACCCAGGCACGCACGAGCACCTCCTCGAGATCATCCAGGCTCTCATCGCAGGCGACAAGGAGCGTGAGAGGAGGGCGCTGGAAGGACTCGGCATCCTTACCGCTCGGACCCCGGAGATCGACGCCATCTGGGAGCACCTAGTCGAGCTCAATAGGCCGGTGCTGGTGGACGGCGACTTCACCATCGACCAGGCGGTCGTGCAAAAGGCGGCCGCGGCCGGCTTCGACCCGCGCTCGGAGGCGTTCCAGGCCCTGAGGCGGCTGGGCGTCCCGGGGGTCATGGTCACCTTCAATCGCATGTCGTTCGGAGTGCACTCGGTGCTGGGCCGGCTCGAGGTGACCAACAACTGGCAGTCGATCGCACGGGAGCTGTGGGAAGGGGCCGAGCCCAAGACCAAGCTCGGCAGGGCCGAGCAACGCTGGCTCAAGAAGGCCCACCCCGACTGGGAGCCGCCGCTGGCCTCGCTGTAGGCCCCCGCGGCTTGGCGGCCGCTTAGGTTGTTGCCTTCTCGCCCTCTGCGAGCGGAGTCTGCGGTGGTTTCATCCATCCTTGCGGCGAGGTTACGGTCGTGCCAATGCCAGACGTAGTAATCGTTGGGGCGGGGATCGTAGGGGCTGCGACGGCGTACTACCTTGCCGAGGCTGGTGCCCGGGTCGAGGTCCTCGAAGCGACGGACATCGCGACAGGCGCTACCGCCGCCAGCTTCGCTGTGGATGTCTCCCGAGTGAAGACGCCTCGCCTGCTGTACGACCTGGCCGTCGCCGGCACCCGCGAGCATGAGGCACTCGAAGGCGCCTGGGGTGCGGCGCCGTGGTTGCATCGGGCACCAACCTTGGAATGGGCCTACGCAACGGAGGGCAGGGCCCGGTTGCGCGAGCGGGTGGCGAGGCTGCGTAGCTGGGGTTACCCGGCTGAATGGGTGTCGCGGGGAGAGGCGCGCGATGTGGAGCCCGCGCTCGCCCTATCCGGCAGCGCCCCGGAAGAGATCGCCCTGTTCCCGCAAGGGACTTGGTACGAGCCGACCGTCCTGGCAGGCGCATTGCTCGACCGTGCGCAGACTCGAGGCGCTCGCCTGCACGTCCATGATTCGGTCACGGCAATGGAGACGGTGCAGGGCCACATCACCGTGGTTAGGACGGCGACCGGTCGTCGAATCAGCGCTGATGTGGTCATCAACTGTGCCGGGCCCGACGCCGCCAAACTTGCCGCCCTCGCCGGTACGCGGCTCCCGCTGCGGCGCGTTCCGGGTCTGGTCGCAACAACCACGTCCAATCGGACTCGGCTCGGAACGATCCTCCACGCCGGAGATCTCAACGTCCGGCCCGACGGGGACGGGCGACTGGTCCTGCACTCCTGGGTCCAGGATGCCGGACTTGATTTGTACCCCGAGTCCGGCGACCGGGTGGACAAAGCCCAGCGCCTCCTCCATCAGGCGCGAACCATGCTTCCCGGACTGGCCGACGCCGAGGTGCAGGAAGGCCGCGTCGGCGTGCGCCCGGTGCCGCCCGACGGAATGCCCCTTGTGGGCTTCACGGCCGATGTGGACAACCTCTACGTGGTCGTCTCTCACAGCGCTGTACACATGGCGCCCCTCCTTGGCCGCCTCGTCGCTCGCGAGCTGACGCTCGGGCGCGAAGACCGCCTGGAGCCATTCCGTCCCACCCGTCTCCAGGGTGATGACGAGCACGAGCCGCTAGACGAGAGCGCACGCAACATGCTTGCCATGGTGACGGCGGCATCAAAGGGGCCTGCCCATGGGCGATGACCCTTCCGGCTGGAGTCTCACGCGCCGCGCTGCCACCGCGCTCGGGGAGATCGCCTGGGACGTCTACGGCGGCGGGCCGCCCGTCGTGCTTGTACACGGGACACCCAGCCGCTCGGTGCTGTGGCGCAACGTCGTGCCGGACCTCGCCAAACGTTTCACCGTGTACGTCTTCGATCTGCTCGGCTTCGGCCAGTCCGAGCGTTCGGAGGCCCAGCAGCTTTCGATCCGCTTGCATGCGCAGGTGCTCGCAGAGCTCGTCCGGATTTGGGACCTCGACTCGCCCGCCCTAGTTGGGCATGACATCGGTGGTGCGGTGGTGTTGCGAACCCACCTGCTCGAGGAGACGGCGGTATGTCAGATCGCTCTGATCGACGCCGTGGTGCTGCGGCCCTGGATTACGCCGACTACGCGGCACATGCAGGCCCACCTCGACGTGTACCGGACCATGCCCACACACATCTTTCGCGAAATCGCCGCCGCTCATCTGCGCACCGCCACATACCGGCCCATGAACCCCGTCGTGTTTGCCGGTTACTTCGAGCAATGGGAAGGCGAGTGCGGCCACCAACTCTGGATTCGCAACGTGCGGGGCTTCGATGAGCGGGATACAGCCGAGTTCGAGCCGCTGCTCAACCGCGTAACCATCCCCACGCGCATCATCTGGGGGGCACACGACGCCTGGCTCGATCCGGACGTAAGCACCCAGATCCAGCGTCGCCTGCCCGCCGCCGACCGAGTTCTGATTCCCGACGCGGGACACTTCTCACCCGAGGACCAACCAGCCCGGGTCGCTCAAGCACTCGACGAGTTCCTCGCCTGAGGTCTTGAGAGCGGTGCTTGATCGTCCTCTCTGGACCTCAGCTCAAGTTTTCGGTCGCTAGTCGTCTTCTATGCATGCTCAACCGCCGGGCCTCGCACCCGGCCCCCGAGAAAGCTCACCTTTCGCCATCGCTCCCGGGTTCGTTATCGCCCCCTCGGAGGCCGACGCCACCGACAGCGCGTACTTGGCGAACACACCGCTTGTGTAGCGGGGCGCCGGTGGATTCCATTCCGCCAGACGCTTGCCGATCTCTTCGTCGGACAGGTTCACGCGCAGCTCTCTCGCGTCGACGTCAATCTCGACGATGTCACCTTCCTCGAGGGCCGCGATCGGACCCCCATGGGCCGCCTCCGGCGCAATGTGGCCGACCATCAAACCGTGCGTCGCGCCCGAGAAGCGCCCGTCGGTGATCAGCGCCACAGACTCGTCCAGGTCCTCACCGACGAGGGCCGCCGTCACCGCGAGCATCTCTCGCATTCCGGGGCCGCCGGCCGGACCCTCGTAACGGATCACGACGACATCCCCGCGCACGATCAGACCCTTCTTGACCGCCTCGAAGCAGTCGTCCTCGGAGTCGAAGACGCGCGCCGGTCCGCGGTGAAAGAGCCGTTCGTGGCCGGCGAGCTTGACCACTGCTCCTCCGGGAGCGAGGTTGCCCCGCAGAATCGCCAGGCCTCCGCTTTTTTTGAGGGGCCGGTTGGCCGGTACCACAACTTCTTGGCCGGCCGTCTCACGCGCACCCGACGCGATCTCCCCGAGGGTGCGGCCGTCGACCGTGAGGGCGTCGGAATGTAGCAGTCCGGCGCGATCAAGCTCCCTCGCCACCAGCGCCATTCCGCCCGCTTCGTACATGTCCACGGCGGTGAACCTTCCACCCGGCTTGAGGTCGGCGACGATCGGCGTACGTGCGGCAATCACGTCGAAGTCATCAATCGAGAGCTCGACCCCCAGCTCGCGTGCAATCGCCAACATATGGAGGACTCCGTTGGTCGAGCCTCCCGTCCCCGCCACTGATGTGATGGCGTTCTCCAATGCAGCACGCGTGATGATCTGGGACGGCCGTACGTTCTTGCGGGTGACCTCGACTGCGACCTTGCCCGCCTGTTCCGCGGCCGCCTTCTTGCCCGGGGCGGTCGCCGGAATGTCGCCTAGACCTGCCGGAGTGATGCCGAGAAACTCGACCGCAGTCGCCATCGTGTTTGCGGTGAAGTGCCCACCGCAGGCGCCCGCGCCGGGACAGGCGACGTTCTCGAGCGAATGCAGATCCTCGGCAGAGAGCTTTCCGGCGGCGTGGCGGCCGACCGCCTCAAAGACGTCTTGGAGCGTCACATCTTTGCCCCGCCAGCGTCCCGGAGCGATCGAGCCCGAATAGAGCACGAAGCCCGGGATGTCGAGCCGGCAGAGGGCCATGACCGCTGCCGGAATGGTCTTGTCGCAACCCACGAGGCACACGAGCCCATCGAAGAGATGTCCGCGTGCGACGAGCTCGATCGAGTCCGCTATCACCTCCCGGCTGATGAGCGAGGCGCGCATTCCCTCGGTCCCCATCGACACGCCGTCTGAGACCGAGATCGTGTTGAACTCCATCGGAGTCCCCCCGGCGACCCTTATCCCGGCCTTGACCTGAGCCGCCAGCTCCCGCTGGTTGAGGTTGCACGGCATGGTTTCGAGCCAGGTGGTGGACACGCCGATAATCGGCTTGGAGAGGTCCTGATCCGAAAAGCCGACCGCTTTGAGCATCGCTCGGGCCCCGGCCCGATCGGTCCCGTCCGTGAGCCGGCTGCTGATGCGCTTGGCGGGATCCGAGGGCTGCGAATAAGGGTCGGTCATGACTTGCTCCTTGGCTCAGTCGTGCATTGGGGGTCGGCCGGCAGGCCGACGATACAAGCAGAGCGCCTGCCCTCGTCGGCTGGTCCGGCGGAGCCGAAGCGCCCAAGTTGGGCGTGAGAGTACCCAAAACAGCACTCAGGAGCCCATCGTGAGGGAATGAGCAACCCGGGGAGCGCTAAGCCGGGTCCACAAGGCGGCTTCGAGTTTGACATCGTTCAACATGTGCCCCATACTTTGCCGCTAATGGACCGACACGAACACCGCGCCCTCAGTCTAGGAGCCGCGCGCGCCCTGGGTCACCCCTTCCTGATCAACCTCGTACTTATTAGCTAGCGCGCGCCCTTCGGCCTCCAAGGCCGCAGGAACGTGCGCAAACCCTCCGAGAACCGGGGGGTTTTTTGATGGCCGCAAACCCGTGAAGCAACGACCTAGCAAGGAGAAGCGATGAAGGCAGAGATCTACGACCGCAACTACGTCGGAAGCGCTGAGTGGACCGCGCCCGGTGCGGTGAGGCTGGAGCTTGCCGACGAAACCAGAAGATCCTGGTTCGAGCGCTACTTTCAGACGGAGGATTCTTTTCTGACAGGGCTCCTGGGCTCGGAGGAGATCGCCGCCGAGCGGCGCGATAGCTCACAAGAGGCTTTCTCACGAGCGTTGTTCAACCTCGCTGCCTATTCCTACCGGGTCCGGGGCGGGGGGCGGCCGTGATTCGAATCCGCGTTCAGGCTAAGAGGGGAAGACGATGACAACAGGCGCTCAATCGCTCGTGCGCTCGCTGGAGAGCGCCGGATGCGAGGTGATTTTCGGGATCCCCGGAGGGGCGATCCTCCCCGCCTACGATCCGCTGCTGGAATCCTCCATCCGCCACATTCTCATGCGGCACGAGCAGGGGGCCGGGCATGCCGCTGAGGGCTACGCACATGTCACCGGCAAAGTCGGCGTGTGCATGGCGACGTCGGGGCCCGGCGCCACCAATTTGGTCACCCCGCTTGCGGATGCGTTCATGGACTCGGTGCCCGTGGTCGCGGTCACCGGCCAGGTGCCGCGCGCAGTCATCGGTAACGACGCCTTCCAGGAGGCCGACATCTGCGGCATCACGCTGCCGATCACCAAGCACAACTACAAGGTGATGGATGTAGACGAGATTCCAGAGGTCATTGCGGAGGCATTTCACATCGCTTCGAGCGGCCGCCCCGGGCCCGTGTTGGTAGACATCCCCAAGGATGTGCTGCAGGCGCAGACCGTGTTCGAGTGGCCTCAGTCCATCAACCTGCCCGGCTACCGGCCCATCGCGCAACCCAACGGCCGCCAGATCAGGTCCGCAGCGCAACTCATCAACGAGTCTCGCCGTCCGATTCTCTACGTCGGCGGAGGGGTTCTGAAGGCCCGCGCAGCAAAAGAGCTCATGCACCTGGCGGAGGCGATCGGCGCGCCGGTTGTCACCACATTGATGGCGCGCGGCGCTTTTCCAGACAACCATCCCTTGTGCTTGGGGATGCCCGGCATGCATGGCTCTTATGCGGCGGTGACCGCAATGCAGAGATCAGATCTGCTCATCAACATCGGTGCCCGCTTCGACGACCGCGTCACCGGAAATCTCCAAGGGTTCGCTCCCGAGGCCAAGATTATCCATGCCGACATCGACCCGGCCGAGATTGGAAAGAATCGGGCTGCGGATGTGCCCATCGTCGGGGACGCGCGCAGCGTGATCGTCGAGCTGACCAGGGCCGTGGTTGAGAAGATGTCGGTGGACGGGCGCCCCGATCTCAACGCATGGCACGAGCTGGTGTCGTCGTGGAGCCGGGACTATCCGATCGCCTACAAGCAGGAAGACGACGGGCCGATCAAGCCGCAGTTCGTCGTCGACGTCTTCGATCAAGCGCTTCAGGGTGAGGCAGTCGTCGTAACCGGGGTGGGGCAGCACCAGATGTGGGCCTCTCAGATCATGTCCTGCAACCGCCCCTACTCGTGGGTTACCTCGGGAGGGCTCGGAACGATGGGCTTCGCGGTCCCCGCGGCCCTCGGTGCCAAGGTGGGGCGCCCCGACGACCGTGTGGTCGCCATAGACGGCGACGGATGCTTTCAGATGACCGCGCAGGAGCTTGCCACCGCGACCCTCAACCACACGCCGTTCATAGTCGCCATCTTGAACAACGCTCATCTGGGCATGGTCAGGCAGTGGCAGGAGCTTTTTTACGACGAGCGCTACTCGGAGGTCCACCTGCCCCAGGACGTGCCCGACTACGCCATGCTGGCCGAGGCCTATGGCGCGGTCGGGCTGCGGGCGACGAGGCCCGAAGAAGTGGAAACGATCGTCGACAAGGCCCTGGGCGTTGACGATCGCCCCTGCGTCATCGACTTTCGAGTTGACTCGACCGAGATGTGCTTCCCGATGATCCCGGCGGGTGCCAGCAACGACGAAATCATCCTCGGCCCTTCGTCTCCCGACGAGCCGGCCGCCGCCGAAGCCGATATCAGGAGAACGGCGTGAACACCACGACACAGACTTTGTCCGTGCTGGTCGAGAACAAGCCCGGCGTGCTCGCTCGCATCTCGGGATTGTTTGCCCGGCGCGGTTTCAACATCGACTCGCTCGCGGTGGGGGAGACGGAAGATCCAGCGGTCTCGCGCATGACGATCGTTGTCTCCGTGGACAACAAACCTCTTGAACATGTCACCAAGCAGCTGCATAAGCTCATCAATGTGCTCCGCATCGCGGAGCTTCCGCACGACGCATCGGTCGAGCGTGAGCTCGCACTGATCAAGGTAGGCGCAGGTGCGGGCCGCCGCGCCGAGGTGCTGGAGATGGTCGAGATCTTCAGAGCCAAGGTGATCGATGTCGATCCCGAGTCCATCGTCGTGGAGGCTACGGGTACGCCCGAGAAGGTCGAGGCGCTCCTGCAGCTGCTGAATCCTTTCGGGATAATCGAGATGGCACGCACCGGCAGGGTCGCGCTGGGACGTGGCGCCAGGGGACTGCGGGCCGGTGTGCTCAGGCCCGTCCCGGTCTTCGAAGCCTCTTAGAAAGTCTCTAAAGGGAGGGCCGGAGCGCGGACGCCGGCGGAGCCGACGTCTAACGAGACGTCTAACGAAAGGGGAGCATCCAAATGGCAGCTCGCATCTACTACGAGAACGACGCCCCGAGAGAAGCACTCGAAGGCAAACACGTCACGATCCTCGGCTACGGATCTCAGGGAAGGGCACACGCTCTCAACCTCTTCGATTCCGGTTTGGACGTGACGGTAGGGCTGCGCAAGGACTCGCCTTCGTGGTCTCGGGCGGAAGGTGACGGGCTTCGCGTTGCAAGCGTGCACGAAGCCTGTGCCGATGCCGATCTCGTGGCGATGCTGGTGCCAGATCAGCATCAGGCGGCGGTGTATCGCGAGGCCGTCGAGAACAACCTTAAATCGGGAGCGTCTTTGCTGTTCGCGCACGGTTTCAACATCCACTTCGGCCAGATTCGCCCGCCCGACTCCATCGATGTATCGATGGTCGCCCCCAAGGCTCCGGGACCGCTGGTGCGCAGGACGTACGAGGAGAACAGCGGCACTCCTGCACTGGTGGCGATTCACCAGGACGCGACTGGGGAAGCTAAGTCCAGGGCGCTTGCCTACGCGCGCGGACTTGGCTGTGCGCGCGCAGGAGTACTCGAGACGACATTCGCGGAAGAGACTGAGACCGATCTATTTGGCGAGCAGGCGGTGCTGTGCGGTGGGACGTCACGACTTATTCAGGCCGGCTTCGAGACTCTGGTCGAAGCCGGTTATCAGCCTGAGATCGCCTACTTCGAGTGTATGCACGAGCTCAAGTTGATCGTCGACCTGCTTTATGAAGGCGGCTTCGCCGGCATGCGCGACGCGATCTCGGATACCGCCGAATACGGGGACCTAACGCGCGGCAAGGAGATCATCGGGCCCGAGGTTGAGGCTGCCATGAGGAAGACGCTTGAGGATGTGCGCTCCGGCGCCTTCGCTCGTGAGTGGGTCCTCGAGAACCGCGCCGGCACCCCGGTACTCGACGCCGAACGGCGCCGCCAGACACAGCACCCGATCGAAGAGGTCGGGGCTCGCCTCAGGGGGATGATGTCGTGGATGAATCGGAAGTAACCGCAGGCGATGTAGAGGAGGGCGATGTAGCAACCGGCGTAGCGTCTGCCGGATCGAGCTTTCACAGCCTCCGCATTTTCGATACGACTCTTAGAGACGGCGAGCAGTCACCCGGGATCTCTCTAAACTTGAGGGAAAAGGTCGAGATCGCCGAGCAACTTGCGCGTCTGGGAGTCGATGTCATCGAAGCAGGCTTTCCGATCTCCTCGGACGGCGAGACCGAAGCAGTGAAGGCGATCGCCTCGCAGATCAAGGGCCCGATCATAGCGGGGTTGGCGCGTGTCGATCCGCGCGATATAGAGCGGGCGGCAGAGGCCGTGGGCAGCGCCCAGAGAGCCCGTATCCACACATTCATCGCTACCAGCGAGATCCATATGAAGCACAAGTTGCGTATGTCTGCGGTCGAGGTCCTCGAGGCAGCGAGACTCGGTGTGGAGCGCGCGCGCCTTTACGTCGATGACGTCGAGTTCTCGTGCGAGGACGCGACCCGTAGCGACCCGGCCTTCTTGGCGGAGGTCTACACAGCCGCCGCGCGCGCGGGCGCCACGACTCTGAACCTGCCCGACACTGTGGGCTATGCCCTTCCAGCTGAGTTCGCGGACCTGCTGAGTTATCTCGCCTCGGAGGTTTCCGATGAGGTGATGTGGAGCGTCCATACGCATGACGACCTCGGACTCGCCGTAGCCAATGCATTGGCGGGAGTGGGGGCCGGGGCTCGCCAGATCGAGGTCGCCGTCAACGGCATAGGAGAGCGGGCGGGGAACTGCTCGCTCGAGGAAGTCGTGATGGCACTGCGGACGCGCCGGACGGTGGGCGGTTTCGATACCAGTATCAACACCAGGGAGATCGCACGAACCTCGCGTCTCGTGTCGATGCTCACCGGCTATGCGGTGCCGCCGAACAAGGCGATCGTCGGAGCCAACGCCTTTGCTCATGAGGCGGGGATCCACCAGCACGGCGTGATGGTCGAAAGGACTACATACGAGATCATGGATCCGGTCGATGTCGGGCTCGAGGGCTCGCGCATCGTGCTGGGCAAGCATTCGGGCCGGCACGCGTTCACCAACGCGCTCGAAGAGATGGGCTTCCATCTCGACAAGACGGAGATTCAAAAGGCGTTCGACCGTTTCAAGTCGCTCGCCGACCGCAAGATCCGGATCACGGATATCGACCTCGAGGCCATCGTGGCGGATGAGCTGTCATCCGATGCCGAAGAGTACGAGATGATCTCGATTCAGGTTGCAGGCGGAACGCACCTGTCGCCGACTGCCACGGTCCGGCTCCGGCGCTCGGAAGAGATCATCGATGAGTCGGCCATAGGTGACGGTATGATCGATGCAGCCTGTGGCGCGATCCAGCGAGCAACCAGTATCGACGCGCGGCTCGAGTCCTTCAATGTGTCGAGTGTCACCGGAGGCATCGACGCGCTGGGGGACGTGACCATCGTTCTGGTCTCCGGAGAAGCCCAGGACGGTCCCGTGCGAAGGGCCACGGGTCGCGGAGTATCAACCGATGTGGTCGAGGCCGCGGCGCGCGCCTACCTCTCGGCCGTCAACCGGCTGATCGCCCTGTCGCACCGACAGATGGCGCCGCCGCGCAGTTGATGGACATCACCACGCGGCGGATCTCGGTGTTGCCCGGGGACGGCATCGGCCCGGAGGTAATCAATGTCGCGCTCGACGAGCTTCCGGACCACTTCGAGATCGAGGCGCTGGACGTCGGGGCTGAGCGCTATCTGTCCACCGGGAAGCTTCTAGAGGATGAGGACCTCGACACGATAAGAGGGTCGGATGCCGTGCTGTTCGGCGCCATCGGGGATCCTCGGGTGCCCGATGGAGTGCTCGAGCGAGGTGTGCTGCTGAGGCTCCGCAAAGAGCTCGACCTCTATGTCAATCTGCGGCCCTTCCCCGAGCTGGGCGTGACTTTCGTGCGCGAGAACACCGAAGGCCCCTACTCGGGCGTTGGGACCCGGGAGCCGGACGCGGCGACAGAGACGAGCGTCAACACGAGGACGGCGATCGAGCGTTGCGCGCGCTACGCGTTCGAGCTCGCGGCGCGCGGCGGCAGCCACTTGACCTGGGTTCATAAGACGAATGTTCTCGTCCACGCAGGTTCGTTGTGGTCGGAGGTCGTGAGAGAGGTTTCACAGGACTTTCCCGAGGTTTCGCTGAGCTATCAGCACGCCGATGCGGCCGCGTATCTACTCGTGATGGAGCCGGAGCGTTTCGATGTCGTGTTGACCGACAACCTCTTCGGAGACCTGCTCTCTGACCTGGCTGCCGGGTTATCGGGAGGGCTGGGAAGCGCTGCGAGTGCCAACCTTCATCCCGAGCTCGCCACCAGACCCAGCAGATGCGTCGGCTTATTCGAGCCGGTCCATGGCTCGGCCCCCGACATCGCAGGAATGGGCAGGGCCGACCCTACCGCTGCGGTTCGAGCCGCGCAGATGATGATCGCAGCTTTGGACAAGGAGCCGGTGACGATATCAAGGGAGGGCCGGTGACACATCAGCTCTATTTCAAGGTTTGCGGCTACAAGGTCGTCAGCGAGCGATCGACTCGAGAAGGCGCACGCGTGCAGGCCATCGTGGAGGTGGAGGTGGCGAGGGCTTTCGTACGGCGAGCCGCCACCGGCGTCGGGCCGGTGCACGCGCTCGATAACGCATTGCGGTTGTGTCTCGAGGAGCGCTTCCCCGAGATCGAAGGTGTGCGGCTATCCGACTATCGCGTGTCCGTGGTGGACGCCGCCGACGGCACCGGCGCCCGGGTGAAGGTGCTGGTCGAGGCGGCGGACGGGCACGGGCGGTGGGCGGCGGAACGCACATCGCCGAACATCCTCGAGGCCTCGTTCGAGGCGCTTTGTGAGACCGCTGCCACCGGCATCGAGCGCGGCCGCTCGATTCTCGCAGGTAGCAACGGGCTCGATAAGCGGGCTGCGTCGTGACCGTCGTCGCCTATCAAGGCGAGATCGGCGCCTATTCGGAAGAGGGCGCTCAGGCCTTGTTCCCCGACGGCACTCACGTCCCGCTGTCGTCAATCCGCAAAGTCTTCGAGGCGGTCGAGGTGGGCCGCGCCGATCTGGGACTGGTTCCCATGGACAACTCTCAGGCCGGCAGCATCAACGAGACTTATGATCTATTCCTAAAGCACGGACTGCATGTCGTTGGTGAGACCGTTGTGCGTGTCAACCACTGTCTGCTCGCTCTTCCCGGCGTCGTAATCGATGATCTCGCTGAGGTCGTTTCGCATCCTCAGGCGATCGCGCAATGCGAGGAGTTCTTGACTGCACTCAATATCTCGATCCGGGCGGAGTACGATACCGCCGGGGCGGCCAAGCGCATCAACGACGAGAAACTCGAACGCACCGGCGCCATCGCCTCGCGCAGGGCCGCTTCTCTGTACGGCCTAGTCGTGCTGGCCGAACGCATCCAGACCTATCCCGACAACTACACGCGCTTCGGGGCATTGTCGCGCTCCCCTAACCCTCTCACCGAGCCCAACAAGACCTCGCTCGTGTTCGGTGTGGGCCACGTGGCCGGCTCACTCGCTCGCTGCCTGGGGGCTTTCGCCGATCGCCATCTCAGCCTCAACAAGCTCGAATCACGGCCCCGTGCGGGACGCCCGTGGGAGTATGTCTTTTACGTCGACGTCGAGGCTCCGGCCGGGGAGCCCGCCATGGTGGAGGCCCTTTCCGAAGTATCCGAACACGCCACCTTCACTCGCCTGCTGGGCACCTACGCCTCAGGCATGCACCGCCGTTAGATCTGACGGGCCACTAGGCCCTGAAGCCGGTTGCTCCCTGCGGGTCCTGGTCCTCGACCTCGACGGAATCCACCCGGGCCTGGCTTGAACCGCGGCGGCACCAATCGATCATGCGGTTGATCGCGTCCTCGTCCCCCTCCAGGATGACCTCGACTCTTCCGTCCGAGAGGTTTCGGGCGGATCCTGCGATTCCCTTTTCCTCGGCCTCTCGCCGGCAACTGTCGCGGTAGAAGACGCCCTGTACTCTGCCCGAGACGAGGAGGCGGCGCCGGATCGTCATTGAGATGACGAGGGGTCGGCCGGGCGCACGACGATGGTCTGATGCTGCGGCTCCACTGCAACCACCGAGTCGGGCAGGGCCGCCGTGACCTCGGGGGAGACGAACAAGCGCACGCCGCCAGCATCCACTACCGACTCGGCTTCGAGCGGAGCCTCGGCCAGCTCGATCTGGATATCGAAGCCACCCCCCAAGCCATGTGCTCCATGCAACCGCACGCCACCTCGGTCGGGGTCCACTCCTCCCATCTCCAGCGAGCGGCGGAGGACTTCGACTGCCTCTTCGGTTACCTGCATAGGCACGTTCTTCTCCTATCCTTCAAGTGAGATCTGGAGTCATGATCTTTGGCACGAGCTCGGAAGGAGCCCGAGAATGGACGAGCGCACCTCAAGCTTTCTCCAGTCGAACCATTCGACAATCATGGTGACACTCCGTAAGGATGGCACCCCGCACGTCGCACGGGTAGGTGTCGGGCTGGTGGACGGCAAGCTGCAGAGCTCGGGGACAAGAACGCGCCTGCGAACATCGCACCTCCGCAGGGATTCCCGGGCCACTCTCTGCGTGCTGGCCAACGA
The DNA here is from genome assembly GCA_013695465.1 of Actinomycetota bacterium. Classification (GTDB taxonomy): domain Bacteria; phylum Actinomycetota; class CADDZG01; order CADDZG01; family WHSQ01; genus JACDAL01. The sequence goes on from JACDAL010000095.1 coordinate 22,734, forward strand.
CAACCCCTGGGCCTGGATGGGAGCCGAATGCCGGGTCACGATCCACGACGGCTCCGATGCCGCCGACCGCAACCTCGCCCTCTATAGAGTTCTTGCCGGGGAGCCGGAGGACCTCGACGAGTACATGCAGGCGATGCGCGACGAGCAGCGGCTGATCTATGAGTTCGACATCCAAAAGACCTACGGGCCATTCTGAAGCCTTCCAGTAGCCAATCGCGCTCGACGCTTGGGAGTACGTATCTGGTACTCAGGAGCGCGTTGGGCGAGTTTGAGAACAGCTCTCCCTGAGCTGGTGACCACTACCACTCGTCGCTTCGGTTAAACCGGCTTGAACTGTTCGAAGGGATTGCGGCACGACCTACAGTAGTAGATGGCGCGGCATGGGGTCGGACCGAACGGGTTTTCGTTGGCAGTGTCGCGTCCCCCGCAGAACGGGCACACCGCAACCTCGGGAAGTCGGATGTCGGTGACGAGCACGGGTCCCTCCGCAGGTGGGGCAAGCCCCGACTGCCTGAGTTTCGTGCGCCCCTCGGGGCTGATTCGCTCGGTGCTCCACGGAGGGTCGTAGACGAGCTTCACACGCACCGATTCGACGCCCTCGACCGCGGCTACCGCCCCTTCGACGTCTTGCACTATCACATCGATCGCCGGGCATCCCGTAAAGGTAGGGAGGATGGTGACCGAGACATCATTGTCCTCGGCCACCACGTCCAGCACCATGCCCATGTCGGTGATCGACACCGCCGGTATCTCGGGATCCATGACGCCGCCCAGAGCCGTCCACACGGTTTCGGCCAGTGATGCGCTCACCACTGAGCTTCCGGGTGGAGGCGGTGGGTCGATGTCATCTCGTCCCACAACGCCTTGAATTCATCGGAATGCATCCCCGCCCGGCCCCCGATCCCCGGGCGAGCCGAAGCGCTAGAAGCATCCTTCTCTGAGGCGATTAGATCTCCGGAAGAGGAGGCGAGGAACTCGGCGGAATCGTCGAGGTCACGGTGTACGTCTGCCGGCAGGCCGAAATCGTCGAGCTCGCTCGTCGCCCTCATCGAGAACCGGCCGCGAAGCTCGGAGCTGGAGCAGGGCAATAAGTTGTTTTCGAGGATCGAATCCTCGAACTCGAGAATGTCGAACAGGGCCAAGGCCTCGGCGTAGCACATCCCCAACGCATCGATCAAACGGGTTCGGCCTTCGACCGGCCCCTCGGAGACCCTCTTGATCCAAGCGTTCGCATGAAGGAGGTGATAGCGCTCCTCGCGCCGCATCTTGGTGGCAAGCGCAGCCAAGCTTGCGTCGGCACTTTCTTGCAAAGCCGCCAGCCTCACGTCGTCCGCCGTGTCGTAAAGCCAGTGTCTCACCAGCGAATATGACCAGTCTCGGTTGAGTCGCTCGCAAAACACCGCATTGCGATATTCGAAGGGCTCCCTACCCAATGCCATGTGGTCGGGACTTGTACCCGTCACCTCGGCGATGAGTGAGTAGTAGGCGGCGGCGTGGCCGATCTCGTCCTGAGCGATCGAAGAGAAGGCGACGTCCTCCTCGATATGGGGAGCGAACCCAGTCCATTCCGAATGTCGGTGACCGATGATGAGCTCGTCGTCGGCGAGCGCGGTGACCAGTGAGACGAGAGCCTCCTTCAACTAGCTCCACCCCACGACATGCTCGCCACCCGGCGGCGCGCTGCCTCCCTCTTGTCGACGACATCTCGATAGTCCGAAGCGAAGCGATAGGACTTGTCGGCTGCGATCTCGAGTACGCTCTCGTCCTCGAGTGCGTGAATGTCGGACCGTCTGACGGCCCACAAGTGCTCGCCTTCTCGCCGTCGCAAGAAGCACTCTTTTCCCAGCAGCAATGCCATCTCGGGATCGGGAGCGATCACCGCCCCGCAGTGCTCGAAGGGGTTCTTGTGCCCGGAGCGACGAAAGATCTCGTAGACCTCCACGCCTAATGGCCCGTCGCGAAAATTATCGTCACATTCGAGCGACCCTGCATCACCGATGGCTGCGTTGCTTGTCGCTCACGTACCTCCAGGTACGTTCGACTCCTCACGCATTGACCCCGACTCCGCCGAGGTCGGAATTGGGATTCAATCTGCAGCGCAGGGGCGCTCTCGGTGTTGGCGCTCATTTCGCTCCGGACCACTAGGCTGCGTGCACCGCAGGCTCGGACAGTGCCTCACGCACCCAGCGATGGGAGTCGTAAACCGCCCGTCGACGCGAGAGGCGCCGCTGGGTCTCAGGTCCCCGGTTCTTCTTGATCGCATCGAGCGGGGCCCAGTCGATATCTTCGGCGGCCACAACCCAGGCGTCCCCTTTCAGTCGAGGCACGGGGGTTGGGAAGGAGAAGCCGAGTTCGGTGACCTTCGGCACATAGCGATCGAGGAACTCCTGGCGCAGGTCTTCGTTAGTGCGCGTCTTGACCTTCCAGTGCAGAAGCAGGTCCTTGGCGACGTTTGATCGGGGCCCGAAGAAGTGAATGATTGGCAGCCACCAGCGGTTTAGTGCTTCCTGGAACATCTCGCGTTGGTAGTCGGTGCCCGATGCTAGTTGCAGAGTGATGTGCTCGCCGTGACGCAGGTGAAGCTGCTCTTCGGAGCAGATGCGCTTGAGCACGCGGGTGTAAGGGGCGTACGAGGAATCGAGCAACGCCGCCTGAGTCACAAGTGCCGCCCCGTCGATCAGCCACCCGATCACCGCGACATCGCCCCAGTGGTGGACTGGGTAGTGGAAGACGTTGTGGAACTTCGACTCGCCGGCGAGCAGATCCTCATACATGGCCGTGCGGCTCTTGCCCAAGTCCTCTGCGACTCGGTAGAGAAGTTGAGCGTGGCCTATCTCGTCCTGGATCTTGGCAGCCAGCGACATCTTTCGCTTCAGCGTGGGCGCTTTGGGAAGACACTCCCGCTCGGGAAGCGCCCCCATGATCTCGGAGTTGGCGTGCATTTCAATGAACTTGAGAACGCCGCGCCTGTAGTCATCGGGCATCCAATCCGACGCCTCGACCTTGTCTCCGGCTTCGACTCGCCGGTTGAACTCCTCCAGCTTTTCCTCGTAGCTCATACTGCCTCCTCTTGGTGAAGGCCCCCAATGATCATGTTTGCAAAAGCCTCCCCCACGGCCGAGGGGGACATTTCGCCATCGAGCCGGTACCACGAGTAGATCCAATTACCGCAGGAAAGAACGAGCCGCGCCGCCAGGGAGATGTCTAGATCGGCGCGCAGCTCGCCGGCCGCGACGCCGTCGCGAAGGATTCCTCGAACCATCTCCTCGTAGGCATCGCGCTTGGTCTTGATGTCCTCCTGGAGGCTGTCATCAAGATAGCGCCATTCATTGAGGAACACCCGTCCTGCGTCGAGTTGCTCGATGGCGACCTCGGCGTGGCCCACAAGGAAGTCGCGCAACCGTTGGGGAGAGGGGGCAACCTGATGCACGGCGTGCTCGCCGCGCTGCAGAAAGCGCCTCGCGCCCTGATCGACCACGTCGAATAGCAGGTCCTGCTTGGAGCCGATGTGGGCGTACAAGGAACCCCTGAGAAGCCCCAGGGCATCACCGAGATCCTGCATCGAGGTGCCGTGATAGCCGCGTTCCGAGAAGAGGCGGGCGGCGGCGCTAACGAGCTCGTCTCTCCTGCGGCTTCGAAGCGCTACCGACATGATGACCTCTCTGGGGCATTGGGCACTGGATTCTACAAACAAACAGTTGTTTGGAACAGTACCAGACTAGTGTTGATCAATGCCACCCGGGCGTTACAGCCCCGCCGCCGAGCGGGTCCCGCTGATCCTCAGACGCCTGCGGCGCGCCTACCCCGAGGCTCGCATTGCGCTCGACTACTCCACCCCCCTGGAGTGTGCGGTCGCGACGATCCTGTCGGCTCAGTCCACCGACGTCGGCGTCAACAAGGTGACGAAATCGCTGTTCTCCAAGTACCGGACTCCGGAGGACTACCTCGCGGTTACCGAGGAGGAGCTGCAGCGGGAAATCCATGCCACCGGTTTCTTTCGTCAGAAGACCAGGGCGCTGAAGGGCCTGGCGCAGCGCCTCGTCGACGACTTCGATTCACAGGTGCCGAAGACGATGGCCGAGCTCATTTCACTCCCCGGCATCGCGCGCAAGACCGCCAACATCGTGCAGGGCAACTGCTTTCCGGAGGCGGCGAGGAGGGATCCCGACGCGGGAATGGCCGTCGACACTCACGTCGGGCGACTGGCCGTTCGCCTCGGGCTCACGGAGCACAACTCCAAGGAGGCCGAGCGGATCGAGAGGGATCTGGTGCAGGTCGTCCCCCAGCGCAACCGCTTGAACGCTTCAAACCTGTTCATCGAGCACGGCAGACGGATCTGCCAGGCTAAGTCGCCGCGCTGCGAGGACTGTGTGATCGAGTCGCTGTGTCCCTCGAGCCAGGAGGCTGGGCTAAACGACCTTTACCGGTTCTCGCGAGCAATCGCTCGCACCACCCCTACGATGGGTGGGTGAGCAAGAGAGTGTTACTGGCCGGCCCGCGCGGCTACTGCGCCGGAGTCGATCGGGCCGTCCAGATCGTCGAGCGTGCACTCGACACCCTGGGCGCGCCGGTTTACGTCCGCAAGGAGATAGTCCATAACCGCCACGTCGTCTCCGAGCTGGCCCAGCGCGGCGCGGTGTTCGTGGAGTCGGAGGACGAGATCCCCGAGGGGGGAGTCTGCATCTTCTCCGCGCACGGTGTCTCGCTGGCGGTCAGGACCAACGCCGAGGCCCGCAACCTCCATGTCATCGACGCCACTTGCCCCCTGGTGACGAAGGTGCACCTCGAGGCCAAGCGGTTCGCCCGCGCCGGTCGAAAGATCGTCCTCGTCGGGCACATTGGACACGAGGAGATCGAGGGGACCGCAGGCGAGGTGCCCGAGCAGACGCGGGTGATCGAAAGCATCGAGCAGATGGAGGAGTTGGACCTCGACCCCCGTGAGCCGGTCGCATATCTCACACAGACGACGCTTTCGGTCGACGACACACGCGACGTCGTTGAGGGCCTGCGCAATCGTTTCACCGACCTTAAGGGCCCACATTCCGATGACATCTGCTATGCAACCCAGAACCGGCAAGTCGCGGTAAAGGCGATAGCTCCGGAGTCCGACGTGGTCCTCATCGTCGGAGCAATCAACTCGAGCAACTCGAATCGCATGGTCGAGGTTGCCCAGAAAGCCGGAACGCCGGCCTACCTGGTCCCGGACGAGAGCGCCCTGGACGAGAGCTGGCTGGCGGGGGCCGAAACCGTCGGAGTGAGCTCCGGCGCCAGCGCCCCCGAAGTGCTCGTAGAGGCCTTGCTGGAACGCCTGGCCGGCCTCGGCTACGAGGATGTCGAGACCAAGGAGGTCACGACCGAAGCGGTGACCTTCTCCCTGCCCCCGTGGCTGCGGGCGGGCTCTTAAAGGGCGTCTTGCGTGCCGAGCGGCTGCTGGGTCAGCCGATCGACTGCTCGATCTCTCCGGCCATATCGAAGTCGCGGGCGGTGAGGCCCCCCTCCGAGTGAGTCGATAGGCCCAGGCGTACTCGGTTCCAGCGGATGTCGATGTCGGGGTGGTGGTCGTAGCGGTCGGCGAGCCGGGCGACGTCGTTGACGAAATGAACGGCGGCGGCGAAGTCCTCGAACTCGAATACCTTCTGGATCTCGTGGCCCTCTCGTTCCCAGTCCCCGAGCTCGTCGAGGCGCTGTTCGATCTCTTCGTCTTCCAGCAGGTCTGCCACTCACTCTCCTCCGCCGTCTGATCTCCGGCGGAACATACCGCAGACGACGGGGGATGCAACCTGCCGGGTGGCCTCGCAGTGCCGCGTGATCGCCGATGATGTAGGAATGGAACAAGACGCGACCCTGTTCGCCGATCGATCGGACCGGGCCAAGCTGCGCATACACGGCCCCAGGCGGCTGTGGTTCCTCCATCAGCAGCTCACCCAGGCGTTCGAGGACATGACGCCCGGGTCGGTGCGCGACGCGGCCATGATCACAGTCCACGGACGCATGCGCGGCTACCTCGAAACGGTGGCGACAGAGGATGCGGTCCTGTGCCACTTCGAGCCTGAGCTTCGGCCCGGCCTCATCGAAGAATTGAGCCGTTTCGCCCCGCTGATCCCTGTGGCGATCGACGACGTCACCGAGGACTGGGGCCTTGTCCTCGTGACCGGCTCCTCGCTACAAGAGGCGGCTGGACTCTGCCCCCAAGCTATCGTTCACGAAACCGCGTCCTTAGGAGTGCCCGCTGCCTACCTGTGGATGCCGGCTGCGACCACGGCGAAGGCACTCTCAGACCTCGCCGGCCACGGCTTCGAGCGCGCGACCGAGGAACGCTTGGAGGCGCTGCGAATCGAGCGAGGTGTGCCCCGCTGGGGGCGGGAGATGGACTTCAAGACCTTTCCGCAGGAGGTCGGTGTCGACGAGCGCGCCGTCCACTACAACAAGGGCTGCTACTTGGGCCAGGAGGCGATGGCCAAGATTCATTTTCGCGGCAAGGTGAATCGGCGGCTTGCTCGTCTCGGCGGATTACAGCCTCTGGCAGCCGGCGCCGAGGTGATCCTGGAGGGAAAAAACGTTGGCGTCGTCACCAGTGCTTCCAACGGGCAGGCCCTGGCGTTGGTCCGGGCGGTGGTCCAGCCGGCCACCGAGGTGATGGTCGGGGGCGCGGCGGCCACCGTGGATCCGGTCGAGGAGGATTGATGACTGCCGATAACGAGCATTACCGGGGTGAAGATATCGTCCTCCGTAAGATCGAGGTCGGGACGATGGAGAACAACGTCTACGTCATCGAGTGTCCCGAAACGCACGAAGCGTTCCTCGTAGACGGCTGCTTCGAGGGTGATTCGATCATTTCTGGAGCTCAGGGAGCGAAAGTGTCGGCGATCCTCCAGACGCACGGGCACCCCGACCACGTCCAGGCGCTTGCGGAGCTCAAGAAACGGCTGGGCGTGCCCGTGTACGCACACCCGGGTGACGCCTACCCAGTTACGATCGACCGAGAGCTCGCCGAAGGCGATGTGCTGGCCGTGGGAAATCGCGAGGTCACGGTCCTGCACACGCCCGGCCACACGCCCGGAGGGGTCTGCTTTCTGATCGGACGCCACCTCATATCGGGCGACACCCTCTTCCCCGGCGGGCCGGGAGGGACCCACGGCGACCGGAGAGCTTTCGAGCAGATCATCGCCTCCATCGAGGGCAAGCTCTTCACACTCCCCGACGACACCGCGGTGTATCCCGGTCACGGGGCCGACACCACGATCGGTGCCGAGAAGCCCCACCTTCAGGAGTGGAAGGACCGCGGCTGGTAGGTGGGCGCCAAACCCGCCCGGCGCAATCATTAACAATCGCTAACAAATTCCATGTCGGCGCACCAAAGGGACGCGGCGGCTGAGATTAGGCGCACAATCGAGCCTATGGACCACACTCGTTCGCTGAGGGTCGCGGGCCTGATTGGAAGCATTGCCGCGCTGGCGCTGCTGTGGGTGGCCTCCTCGCTGACCCGGCTGGTGCCGTTTCCGCCGACCGCCGTCGCCGCTCGGGTGGTCCGCCTCACGCCGGGAGACCTCGCCACTTTCTTTATCGACACGCTCGGCCACTGGGCGCTGCGCCTACTGACTCTGGGGGCACTGATGGCGGCCTTGGTGATCGGTGCCGAAGCGCTTGTCGTGACATCCTCCGGCTCCCGCCCCCGTCCGGGCATTGCTGCCGTGATGCTCGGCATCGTCGCGGCCGCCGCTGCGTTCGTGGACCCGACCTTCCAGCCCGACCCGCTCTACGTCATCGCCGCCACCGTCTTCGCCGGCGCCCTTTACGCCGGGGTTGCGGGTCGCGTTCATCGACGGCTCGCGGCTGAAGAGCAGGGCGCCGACGAGGTCCGGCGGCAGACCATCCGGCTGGGGCTAATGGGGGGACTTGCTCTGGCGGCGTTCGGGGGCGGCGCGGGGTGGCTGGTCAGGCGCCTCGCCGGGCCCGATACCAGGGTTGTCCTGAGTGCTCCTGTGAGCCCGGCCGCAAGCCCCTCCCGAGGCGCCTTCCCGGAGGTCGCGGGCATCACTCCCGAGGTCACTTCGGTCGCCGACCACTACGAGGTCGACATCAACCTCCTCCCTCCCAGCCTGGAGGCGAACTCATGGACGCTCAGCATCGCGGGAAGGGTCTCGGAGCCGCTCGAGCTGTCTTTCGACGAGCTCCAGGAGCGCTTCGAGATCGTCGAGGAGTATGCCACGCTGGCCTGCGTGTCCAATGAGGTCGGGGGCGACCTGGTGGGGCACTCGAGATGGGGGGGTGTCCGCCTCAAAGAGGTCTTGGCTGCGGTACGCCCCATGCCCGGCGGCGAGGACGTGGTGCTGAAGGCGGCCGACGGCTACTCGGACTCGATCCCGCTGGAGGTGGCGACGGACCCCCGCGTGATCATCGCGCTGTCGCAGAACGGCCGCCCCCTGACGCGCGAGCACGGCTTTCCCTGCCGCCTCCGGGTGCCCGCGATCTATGGGATGAAGAACGTCAAGTGGCTGCAGTCCATCGAGGTCTCGGGTTCCGACTACTCCGGCTACTGGCAGGAGCGCGGATGGTCCGACGACGCCACCGTCAAGACCCAATCCCGCATAGACGTTGCCGGCGAGGACAGGGCCGCCCGGATCGACGAGCAAACCTGGATCGCAGGGGTGGCGTGGGCGGGAGACAGGGGGATCGAGCTCGTCGAGGTTTCCCTCGATGCGGGGACGACGTGGGAGGCAGCGCAGGTGAGGGAACCGCTGAGCTCGGTGTCATGGGTCCAGTGGGCCTTTCGATGGACGCCCCGGGAAGCCCGCACAGTGACGGTGGCGTGCCGCGCTACCGACGGCGAGGGCAACGTCCAAACTGCACGGCTTGCTCAACCTCATCCCGACGGCGCCAGTGGCTACCACGAGGTGGCGGTCTCGGTCACCTGATCCAGCCAGATCCTGCATTAGGCGGGCTCGAAGTGAATGAGGACCACCCCGGCCTCGGAGACCTCCCGCCGGATGGCCAGCTCGATCCTCTCGGAAGCGGCGTGGATGCGAGCCAGCGGCAGATCTACTCGCCCCCGAACGTGGGCCGTGATGTCGAGCCGGCCGGAGGCGCCGATCACGAGGACCTCGTGGCAATCGAGGACATCGGTCTCAGCCTCCGCTACCTGCCGGACGGTGTCCACGATGTCGCGACGCTGACCGGTCACGTCGGTGCCGAATGTTGTGGTCTCGAGCGGCTCGAGGTGTGTGTCGACGCGGGCCTCGTCACCAAGCTCCTCCACCACCGCCTCCTCGATTCTCTCCGAGAGCTCGTGTGCCTCTCCCAGAGAGGTCAGGGCCCCCACCTTGGCGTGCAGGGTCACATGCAGCCTCTCCCTCCCGCTCTCCCGAAAGGCGTGAACGATGACGTTGTGGACCTCGTAGACGCCCTCGGTGCGGCTGGCCGCGGCCTGGGCCCGCTCGACGTGGGAGCTGGTCTCCGACGTGGGCTCGACGTGGACCACGACGTCTGCTCCAGGGACCACCCGGGCGATCTCCCTCTCGACTCCCTCGGCGATGTCATGAGCGCGTTCCAAAGAGCTGGTCCGTCCCGCCGCCACGGTGACGTCGGCGAAAAGCTGCTTGCCGCTGCTCCGCACCCGCACTCGGCGCGTCTCGGCTACGCCCGGTGCTCCGCTCGCTGCAGCCGTGATTGCGCCCGCCGGATCGCGCGGCGCCCTGTCCATTAGGACGTCGATGGATCTTCGGGCGAGTCTCCACGCGGCCACGAGCACCGCGGCTCCCACGAGCAGGCCGCCTGCGGCGTCCGCTCGCGGAAGCCCGGCACGCACCAACAAGAGGCTCACCAGCGCCACCACGGCCGTGCCGATGTCCGTGGCGAAGTTGAGCGCCCCCGCCCTGAGTGCCTCGGAGCCTTCGGCCCGAGCGGTACGGCGCAGCAGGACCACCCTCACGGCATCCACCACGATCGACAGCGCCAGCAGCGCGAGGGCGTACCCAGGTGCTTGCACTGCGGACGACGTTCCGACCAGGCGTCCGATCGCCTCCCAGGCGATGCCGGCCACGACCAAGGTCAACACCACCATCTGGGTGAACGCGGCGAGGTTCTCGGCCTTGGCGTGACCGTAATGATGGGACTCGTCCGCGGGCCGCCCTGCCAGGCGCACGGCGAAGTACAGCAAGACCAGCGCAACCAGGTCGAGCCCCGAGTCGACCGCCTGCGACAGCAGGGCGAGGCTGGAGGTCCTCAGCCACACGATCAGCTTGAGAACGCCGAGGAGCGCGGTGACTCCGAGGGCGAGCAGGACCGCTTTGGGAGCGGCGCCGGGAGCATCCACGGTTCGAGAGCCTAGAGGCCAGGCGGCCCCCCGCCCCTCCCGGGACTTTCGTTCGGTACTCAACACGCGCAACGGCGATCCCGGATACCAAATCCGGGTTCCAGAGCGTAGCGCGCGATCAGTACCTCGATCGCCTCGCCCACTCGTGCTCGGTGGCTCGGCACGGCGTGGTGGCGATTAGGATTAGCCTCGGCTAAACTATGATTTATGTGTCCACAGACCTCGTCCGCGACCCAGGACTACCTCAAGGCAATCTATCAGCTCGCCGAGCGGCCGCCTCGGGCCGCCTCCGTGCTCGTTTCGACCACCGCGCTGGCGCAGAGGCTCGATGTGTCTGCGGCGTCGGCCACCAACATGCTCAAGAGGCTCGACCAGCTCGGCCTGGTGGCGCACGTTCCCTATCACGGGGCCCGGCTCACGGAACGGGGCCGGGCCGTCGCTCTAGAGGTCGTTCGCCATCATCGCTTGCTCGAGACTTATCTCGCACAGGCGCTGGGAGTGCCCTGGGACGAGGTTCACGATGAGGCCGAGATCCTCGAGCACGT
>JACDAL010000132.1 GCA_013695465.1 Actinomycetota bacterium
GAGGCGCGACCCGTCGCGAGGTAGACCCCGTGCTCGTCCCAGGCGCGAAACCCACCGGCCCAACGGCCGGGCACATCCATGGCCCCGAGCCGCGTCTCCTCACGACCCACGTGACGCACCAAGTCGATCCTGCCGTCCACGAGGACCCACCAGAAGTCGGCGGGCTCACCCTCTCGGAACAGCTCGTCGCCGGGGGCGAACGACACCCCGGCGCCCACGGCGATCAGCTCGAGCAGCTGGTCGTCGCCCAGCCCGTCGAACAGGCCGAGCGGGCGCAGATCGCTGAGGTGCATCACATCGTCGCCAGGTAGCGGTGCACGAGGGACAACAAGGCGCCTTCACCGACGGCCGATGCCACGCGCTTCATGGGGTCCAGTCTCACCTCGCCGAGGTGCATCACATCGTCGCCAGGTAGCGGTGCACGAGGTACACCGACATGGCGCCTTCACCGACGGCCGACGCCACTCGTTTCATGGAGTCCAGTCTGACGTCACCGGCCGCGAACACCCCGGGCACGCTGGTCTCCAGGACGAAGGGGGCTCGGGTCAGGGGCCATGACGCCGGCTGCGAGTAAGCGAGGAGGTCGTGTCCGGTGATGACGAACCCCTTCTCGTCGCGGACCACATCGGCGCCGAGCCAATCGGTCCGGGGTGACGCTCCGATGAACACGAACAGCCAGCTCGTCCACACCTCCTCCTCCTCGCACGAGTCGCGATCGGCCAGCATGATGGCCTCCAGGTGGCCGTCACCGCGAGCCCCCACCACCTCGCTGCGGAACCTCACCTCGATGTTCTCGGCTGCTCGGATGCGGGCGACGAGGTAGAGGGACATCGTGTTCTCGAGCTCTCCCCCACGAACCAGCAACACCACGCGCTTAGCGTAACGAGCCAGGTTCAGCGCCGCCTGGCCGGCCGAGTTCGCGGCGCCGACGATGTACACCTCGTCACCCTGGCACTGGATCGCCTCGCTCGCGGTTGCGCCGTAGTACACGCCGCGACCCGAGAGTTCCTCGAGCCCGGGCGCATCGAGCCTCCGGTACGACACTCCCGTCGCCACGAGTAAGGCACGCGCTTCCAGCTCTTCCGAGTCGCCGAAGCGCACCGCTCGTACCGGCCCGCGCGTCTCGAGCGCCACCACGTCGCGAGCCAGAACCATCTCCGCCCCGAAGCGCGCAGCCTGGGCGACGGCACGGTGCGTGAGGTCGGCGCCGGACAGGCCCTTCGGGAAGCCAAGGTAGTTTTCGATCGATGCGCTCTGGCCGGCCTGTCCACCAGGCGCCTCCCGTTCCGCCACGACGGTCCGCAAACCTTCGGACGCGGCGTACACCGCGGCTGCGAGCCCTGCGGGACCGCCGCCGACAATGCACAGGTCGTAGAGCGGTTGCTCGGCGCGGGTGCGCAGGCCGAGAGCTCCGGCAAGGTCGAGCGTCGACGGGGACCGGAGGGGTTCGCCGTCGGGCACGAGTACCAACGGGAGGTCGTCGACCTGGGCGTGCGCGAGCCCCTGGAGCCGCTGGGCCTCGTCGTCCCGATCGACGTCGAGCCACCGATAGGGCACGTGGTTGCGCGCGAGGAAGGTCTTGAGCTCGTGGCTGCGCTCGGACCAGCGGTGCCCGACCACCTGAACGTCTCCGCTGTCCTGCGGGTGCGCCCTTTGCCAGTCGCTCAACAAGTCGTCGATTACGGGGTACAGGCGCTCAGCCGGTGGATCCCATGGCTTTAGCAGGTAGTAGTCGAGGCCGATGTCGTTGATCGCCTTGATGGCGACGTCCGTGTCGGCGTACGCGGTGAGCAGAAGGAACTTGGCGTCGGGCGCGTGACTCCGGGCCTGATCGAGCATCTCGATGCCCGTCATCTCCGGCATCCGTTGATCGGTGGCGATCAGTGCGACCGCTCGGGCTCGCAGCGCCAGCTCGGCGAGAACGCCGAGGGCCGCAGCGCCCGACGTCGCCCGGACGATGCGGTAGACGGATCCGTACTTGGCTCGCAGGTCACGCGTGATCGCCTGCGACACCACCGGATCGTCGTCGACTGTCAAGATTGTCGGTTTCGTCATGAGCACAGCCTTCGGGCGATGTCGGCGCAGCGTACCGTCGCGTTTGCCCACATAGGGACCGAACGAAGAAGTCGGACTGCACACGGGCGTCCTGCGTCGACGTGGGGCGCGGGCCGTCGAGCGTGGTTGGTTTGGCTGACGACGTCGCCGCCGCCACGCCGGCCGTCACCGCGCGGCTCCGTAGAATGGACCGGGATGATCGACTCCTTGATCGACTACTGGAGAATCGCGGAGCCCTATCAACGTTTCCTCTACCGGCTCTCGGCCTTGTTCTTGGGCAGCGCCGCCTTGCATGCCGCCGTCTTTGTGCTCGACGACCGGCCCTGGGAAGGCCCGTTGTCGTGGCGCAAGCCGCTGCTGTTCTCGTTGTCGTTCGCTTTGGTGTGCGCGTCCTTGGCCTGGGTCATGACCTTTTTGCCCCGCAGCCAGAGGGCAGGCTGGCTCCTGCTCGGCTCATTCGGGTTTGCCAGCTTCGGAGAGACCGCGCTTATCTCGTTGCAGGCATGGCGCGGCGTGGCCTCGCACTTCAACTCCGCCACGGTTTTCGACGAGGTCGCATTCGCCACAATGGGCCTGTTGATCGCGGTGGTGGTTGTAGACATCGTCATCATTACGCTGTGGAGCTTGAAGTCGCTCGACGCCCCGGCGAGCTTTGCGCTGGCAATCAAGTCCGGTGTCGTCCTGATGGTGGTAGGACAGGGCCTCGGGGGGCTGTTGATTCGGGAGGGAATGCGCCAGGAGGAGCTCGGGCCGGTCACGTCTCCGTTGGTCTTCGGGCAGGACGGCATCCTCAACCTCTCGCACGCCGCCGCCCTGCACGCTCTGCAGCTGCTGCCGGCGCTCGCCTGGCTGCTCAGCTTCTCCGGGCGCACCGAAAGCCGGCGGACGAGGATCGTCGGCGTCGCCGCCTGCGGCTATGCCGGGCTGGTATTGCTCAGCGGGCTGCAAGCCCTAGGGGGCCGGGCTCCGTTTGATCCATCGGGGCTGGGTGCGGTCGTACTTGTGCTGAGCGCATCTGCGGTCCTGGCGGCTTCTGCTATCGCTCTGGTTGGCGTCATACCCCGCCTTTCGATGAGCCGCTGACGAGCCGCGATGCGGCCCCCCCCTCGTCCTCGGGGGATAGGGTGAGCGGCCGAGGCCGACATGACGGGTGCAGGGAGGTGCAAGTGGGCGGCATGGTCCCGGAGGATCTGTACGAGCTTCAGTGGGCGTCCGACCCACGCCTCTCTCCGGACGGCCGGCTGGTGTCCTTCACCGTCTCGGGTCTCGACCGCGCCTCGAACGACTACAAGAGCCGTATCTGGCTGACCGCAGCGGACGGCTCCGGCAACCCCCTTCCCTTCACCTCGGGCGACAAGCAGGACGGGGCCGGACGCTGGTCACCGGACGGCTCTCAGCTTGCCTTTGTCTCCGACCGGGACACGAAGTCGAGCCAGGTCTTCGTCATCCCGGCGGCGGGGGGAGAAGCCCGCAGGATCACCGATCTGCCCGAGGATGTAGCGCAGGCGGCGTGGTCACCGGACGGGTCCTCCATCGCCTTCTCGGCGCGCGTACGTGACGCCGCCTATGAGGAGACGGACGAGGGCAAACGAGCACCTCGCCGCTTCCGGCGGCTGCAGTTCAAGTTGGACTCCGTCGGCTGGACGGGCGACCGCAGGGGGCACCTCTTTGTGGTGCCCGCAGATGGCTCCGAGCCACCCCGGCAGATCACCTCGGGAGACTTCGAGGACTCGGACCCCTCCTGGTCTGCCGATGGGGCACGCATCCTGTTCTGCTCGGCCCGGGATGACGACTGGGACGTCAGCTTCGTGCGCGACCTCTACGAGGTCGATGTCTCCGGGGGCGAGCCGCGACGACTTACGGAGATAGGAGGCACGACCGGCTCCCCCCAGTGGTCGCCGGACGGCTCCCGCATCGCGTTCTACCTCTATCCCGCCGTTGAAGACGATCCCCGCCACACTCAGGTCGCAGTCTTAGAAGTAGCGAGCGGCGACATACGCATACTCACGGATTCCCTGGATCTCCAATGCTCCCCTTATCCCGAGGTTCGGGAGCCCTTATGGGACGGCGACTCGATCCTCTTTGGAGTCGAGAAGGGCGGCAACCTCCATCTCTATAGAGTCGCAGCGGACGGCTCCGGCAAGCCCGAGGCGGTCCTCGAGGGCGAGCACTACGTCGGCGGCTACGACACCAGAGCGGGCATTCTGGTTCATACCTCGTCGGTCGGCACAAGGCCCTACGAGCTCTTTTGTGGCGACCGGGCTCTCACCGAGGTTACGTCCGCGTTCCTCGCCGGGCGCAGCCTGAGCCCCGCCGAGCGTTACACGGCTATCTCTGCGGATGGCTCCGAGGTCGATGCGTGGATCATGCGGCCGCCGGATTTCGACGCGGACAAGAGGTATCCGGTCCTGCTCAACATCCACGGAGGCCCGTTCGCGCAGTACGGCAACGGCTTCTTCGACGAGTTCCACGTCTACACCGCGGCGGGGTACGTAGTGCTGTTCTCGAACCCCCGTGGCTCGTCCGGCTACTCCGAGGAATGGGGGAGGGCGATCCGGGGGCCGGGGAAGTTAGGGGGAGGCTGGGGGTCGGTCGACTACGAGGACGTGATGGCGGTGGTCGACACCGCACTCGAGCGCTTCAGCTTCTGCGACTCAGAGCGCCTCGGTGTTCTGGGGGGTTCTTACGGAGGCTACTTGACGTCGTGGATTGTCTCCCACACCGGCCGGTTCAAGGCGGCGTGCTCCGAGAGGGCTGTGAACGACTTCTACACGACGTGGGGGTCGAGTGATTTTGGCTGGGACTTCAAGGGCTACACGGGCTCGTACCTGTTCGAGGACCGTGACGCCTACCTTGCGATCTCGCCCCACATTTATGCGCACGATATCCACACGCCGCTTCTGATCCTCCATTCGGAGAACGATCTGCGCTGCCACATCGAGCAGGGCGAACAGCTGTTCACCACCCTGCGCCTCCTCGATCGAGACGTCGAGATGGTGAGATTCCCGAGCGAGTCGCACGAGCTCAGCCGCTCCGGCTCGCCGGTCCATCGTGTGATGCGCTTCGAGGTCATCCTGGAGTGGTTCGCCCGCTACCTGTGACATAGCGGTTTCTTCGAGCGCCACTCTCTGGCGAATGGCTTGACTGGTTAACTTAGGCCCGAAAAGGACCGTACAGGTCGTTTCTGGGACAAACCTAGTCGGTTATGAGCCGCTCCGCACCTTTAGGTTGCCACGGCCACGTACTTGTTCGCCAGGTACTCCTCGATCCCCTCAGCCCCTCCTTCGCGCCCGAAGCCCGAGTGCTTGACGCCACCGAAGGGGGCCGCAGGGTTCGAGACCAAGCCCTGGTTGAGCCCGACCATCCCGGTCTCAAGCCCCTCGACGACTCTGAGGGCGCGGTCGAAATCGCGCGTGTAGACGTAGGCGACGAGCCCGAACTCGCTGTCGTTGGCCCAGCGGATCGCCTCCTCCTCTTCGGCGAAACCGATCACCGGGGCCACCGGTCCGAAGATCTCCTTGCGCAGGCACTGCGCGTCCTCGGGCACCTGCGCCAGCACGGTGGGCTCGTAGAAGTAACCAGGGCCTTCAACGCGGCCCCCTCCCACGATCGCCTTGGCCCCCCTGCCGACGGCGTCGTCGACGAGGTCCGATACGATCGAGCGTTGCTTGTCATCGATCAGCGGCCCGACATCCACTCCCTCCTTTGTGCCACGCCCCACCGTGAGCGCGCCCATGGCCTCGCCGAGTCGCTCGGTGAAGTCGTCGGCCACCGATTCGTGGACGTGGAAGCGGTTGGCGGCGACACACGATTCGCCGATGTTGCGCATCTTGGCGATCATCGCCCCCTTCACCGCAGCCTCGAGGTCGGCGTCCTCGAACACCAGGAAGGGTGCGTTGCCGCCGAGCTCCATCGACAAGCGGAGGAGATTCTCAGAAGCCTGAGCCATCAGTTTCTGTCCGACCTCAGTCGATCCCGTGAACGACAGCTTGCGAGAGCGGCGGTCCTCGATCAGAGGGCCCATGATGGGGCCGGAGCTCGAGCTCGTCACGACGTTGAATACGCCCGGCGGGAGTCCGGCCTCTTCGAGGATGCCGGCGAGCGCCAGCATCGAAAAGGGTGTCAGTTGGGCGGGCTTCATTACCATGGTGCAGCCGGCGGCGATCGCAGGGCCGATCTTGCGAGTCCCCATCGCTATGGGAAAGTTCCACGGCGTGATCAGCAGGCAGGGACCCACCGGCTGCTTCATGGTCAGGAGCCGGCCCTGCCCGGTGGGCGCGGTGGAGTAGCGGCCGCTGATGCGCACCGCTTCCTCGGAGAACCAGCGCAAGAACTCGGAGCCGTAGGTGACCTCGGCTTGCGACTCCTTGAGCGGCTTTCCCATCTCGAGCGTCAGGAGGAGGGCAAGCTCCTCGATGCGCTCGTTCATGAGCTCGAAGGCCCGTCTCAGGATCTCGCCCCGCTCTCGCGGCGGGTGATGCGCCCACTCCCGTTGGACTTCCACCGCGGCGTCGAGCGCGGCCACGGCGTCTTCGGGAGTGGCGTCCGCCACCTCGCCCAGCACCTCCCCGGTCGAGGGATCCTCTACCTTCAGAGTGGCACCTGATGAAGCCCCGCGCCACTTGCCCCCGATGTAAAGCTGGTTGGGCGTCTTGTCGATGAGATCCTGCTCCGCCTTTTCCATCCTTGCTCCCTCCCGCATCCTCTGATTCCTTATCTCTTCGTCATCTCCTCGCCGATGCTCCCACGATAACCATTTGTCTTCCTCCTTCCTTGCGCCCCGTGGATCGCCCGACTCTAGGACCGCTTGTTTGGCGACTGCCCTTCGTGGAAACGATCATAGGGACGACAAAAGGCCCGGTTCAGGCTGGGCGCTATCCGAAAGGAGCACAACAATGCCGTGGGATGAGTTAAAGGCGCGTAACTTCCCCGCCTTCTCGAAGGAGTTGCAGGGGATCTCCAAGCAGACAATGGAGGACCACTACAAGCTTTACGAAGGGTATGTCAAGAAGTCCAACGAGTGCCGCAAGCTCCTCAGCGAGATCGACTACGACGAGGCGGAGGGAAACCAGGTCTACTCGCACCTTCGCTCAGTTTCGATCGACTACACCTTTGCCCTGCTCGGCTTCAAGAACCACGAGCTCTACTTCGGGCACCTCGGTGGCAACGGCGGCGACCCCCAGGGTCGCTTTGCCGAGCTCATCGACCAGGAGTACAACGGCGTGGCGAAGTGGCAGAGCGCGGTTAAAAAGGCCGCCTCGGCAGCACGAGGCTGGGTCATGGTCGGTTATGACCTCAATGATGGCTCGCTGTTCAACTACATCATGGACACCCAGAACTTGTGGGCCGTCTACAACATGGTCCCAGTACTCGGGATCGACGTCTACGAGCACGCCTACGCGGCGGACTTCGGCGCGACTCCCGACGGCCGCAAGAACTACGTCGAGGCGTTCTTTGCCAACCTCGATTGGGACCACGTCAACCGCCAGCTCACCCAGGCGGAGGCGGCGCGTCGCGGCGCCACCGAGAGCGGCGCCACCGAGTAAAGCTTCCCGGTCGAAGTCGAGGTCTCGGGACAGGATCATGGGCGCACCAATGGCCCCTAGTTTGATGAGCGTTGGTCTATGGGGTGCGGGTACGTACCCGCACCCCATAAAAACCGGCGCTGCTCGGCGATGAGGTCGAGGTCTGCTAATCAGGTTGCGGAATGCGGCCGCGGGGCTGCGACAGGGTGGCCTGTTGGACTTGGCCGCCTACTACGAAGCACATCAAGAGGAGCTCGATAGTGGATCTCGAAGAAGCTAAGAAGAATCTCGAGGAAGAGCGACGGCGGCTGTCGGGGGCCCGCGCCGATCTCGAGCCGGAGGTCGAGCAGGAGCCGGCGGGGGGCGAGGCGGGTTCGGAGTTGTCATCCGTCGATCAGCACCCGGCCGAGCAGGCGACCGAGACGTTCGAGCGGGAGAAGGATCTCTCGATTCTCGAGTCCACCGACGAACAGTTGCGGGACATCGAGCGCGCCTTCGCCCGTATCGAGGACGAAACCTACGGCTCCTGCGAGGTCTGCGGCCGTCCTATAGGCGACGAGCGACTCCGGGCCAAGCCTTCTGCCCGGCTGTGTATCGACCACCAGCGCGAAGCCGAGCGAGATCTCAGGCCAGGTTTGTCCGCAGGAAATCCAGGGTCTTGACCCACGACTCCCTTGTTGCGTCGGCGTCGTAGGTGCCGAACCGGTCGGTGTCGTTGAAGAACGCGTGACCCTTTCCTTCGTAGAACTCGAAGCGGACATCGACCCCGGCGTCCTTCATCTCCTGCTCCAGGGCCTTGGCGTCCTCCACCGAGACGAACTCGTCGGCGGTCCCGAAGTGCCCCAGCACGGGTGCCTCGATCTTTGAGAAGTCGGGCTTGCCGTGGGGCATGAGGTAGTAGTAGGAGACTGCCGCCGCCACCCTGGGATTAGCGCTCGCCGCCCACACCGAAAGCCCGCCGCCGAGGCAGAACCCCAGCGAGCCGACCCCACGTCCTTCGGTTGCCTCGTGCTGGGCGAGGTAGTCGACTGCGCCCCGCATGTCGCGCTCGGCCTGGTCCATTGACATCGCCATCATCTTTTGCTCGGCTTCGCCGGGCTGGGTCGTAGTCTCTCCCCTGTACAGGTCGGGAGCCATGGCCACGAAGCCCTCGGCCGCCAAGCGGTCGCAGACATCGCAGATGTGGTCCTCGAGCCCCCACCACTCTTGCAATACGAGGACGGGGGCGCCGGTGCCGGAGGTCGGCGTGGCAAGGTAGCCGGGGGCGGTGGAACCGTTGGACGGGAACTGGACTCGAGGCATTGGTTTTTCCTTTCGCGGGGACTACAAGGAAGTGTCGGAAGCTCTTGGAGGGCATGGTCTCAGCCCGGATAGGGGAAGGTCACCGGCAATCTATCAGGAGGCCCCAGGCTAGGAGGACTAGTCAGGGTTGGGAGAACGAGGGTAGGAGAAATAAGTGACAGGAAAAGATGAAGAGGAGCGCTGGGCGGGTCGCGCCGAAGAGCGCTCCGAGCAAATGCAGAACTCTTTGGTGCATGTGGCGCCTCATCCGGACGAGCGCCGGGAAACCGACGAGCGCGCCGACGAGCGCGTCGATGTAATCGAGCCGGACGGATCCCGCTCGCCGCGCATACCGAGGGGGCCGGAAGGTGCCTGAATCCTACGGGCGCCGCAGCGGCCGCCCACTATGCATAGAGAAAGGTGCAACGTGACAGAGTTCGGTTACAAGATCTCATCCGAGGAGCACGGCCCCCAGGCGCTCGTTGCCAACGCCCGCCGGGCAGAGGAGGTGGGCTTCAGCTTTGCTACGATCTCGGATCATTTCCATCCCTGGGTCACCGCGCAAGGCCACAGCCCCTTCGTGTGGTCTGTCCTCGGAGGGATCGCACAGGTTACCCAACGGATCGACATAGTGACCGGGGTCACCTGCCCCAGTGTGCGCATCCATCCCGCCATCGTCGCCCACGCCGCCGCCACCGCCGGCGTCATGTTGGAGGGCCGCTTCGTTTTAGGGGTGGGCTCCGGCGAGAACCTCAACGAGCACATACTCGGCGACCGTTGGCCGGAGGCACCCGTTCGCCTGGAGATGCTCGAGGAGGCGGTCGAGGTCATCAGACTGCTTTGGGGAGGCGGTCAGAAGAGCCACCATGGTCGCCACTACACGGTTGAGAACGCTCGTATCTTTGATCTTCCGGAGCGCCCCATCCCGATCATGGTGGCGGGCAGCGGCAAGTTATCCACGACGCTGGCGGGGAGGATCGGGGACGGCTTCGTGGGTTTGGCCCCCGACGCCGAGATGCTGAAGACGTTCGACGACTCCGGCGGTGCGGGAAAGCCCCACTACGGCGAAGTCAACGTTTGTTGGGCGGCAGATAAAGAGCAGGCTCGCCGCACGGTCATGGAGTACTGGCCGGTCGCAGGCGTTGAGGGTCAACTCATGCAGGAGCTGCCGGTTCCGGCTCTCTTCGAACAGGCGACGTCGATGGTGCCTGAGGACGATGTGGTTGCCACCATCGTGTGCGGCCCGGACGACCAGGAACACATCGAGGGCATCAGGAAGTTCGTCGAGGCGGGTTTCGACCACGTGTGGATACACCAGATCGGGCCGGATCAAGAGGGGTTTTTCCGTTTCTACCAGGACAGAGTTTTGCCCAAGCTGAGATGAAAGGAAAGACAAATGGCTTTTCGAGATGTTAGTGGAGCGCTGGTCAAGGGCGTAGCGGCCGGCGCGGTCGGGACCGGGGTGATGACCGGTTACCAGATGGCGCAAACGAAGCTGCAGGGCGGCGCGCCCAGCACGACCCCGGCGGATGCGGTCGAGAAGACGTTCCCAGTCTCGACCAGCGGCAAGCAGGAGAAGATGCGGCTGGCCAGCCTCACTCATTGGGGCTACGGGACCGCGTGGGGGGCAGTGCGCGGCCTCCTCGGCGCCACCGGCATGAGCGGCACGGCGGCATCGACGGTGTTCTTCGGTCTGGTGTGGGGCTCGGCGCTTACGATGCTGCCCGCCCTCGACCTTGCGCCCAAGCCTCAGGAGTGGGGACCGAAGGCTCTCGGCGAGGACGCGCTGATGCACGGCATCTACGCGACTGCAGTGGGTCTCGCCTACGAGGCGATGTCCTAACGGCGCCGGCAGCGCGCCCCCCTCACGGCCCTCGAGGGGCCGCCTGTCGGCCTGCACCACCTACCAGCCACCTCCGGCCGAGCCGGCCGCACCGGCAGAGGTCGTAGAGGAGGTCGGGACCGACTCCAGCACTCCATCTCTACCCGGCAGGGGCGTGGAAGACCGAGAGGAAGGGCGCGGGACCCGGAGGCGCGGCGGCGGGAACGGGTACCCGAGTATTGCGAGGACCCATCGAGCGAGCTTGGCGATGATCGCCTCCGACTCGCTGACCCACTCGAACATGCGTTCGATAATAGAAATGCGCTGTGACACACTTTGGTGGAGGCAGCCCCCAATGCTGAGCGGGGTGTTCAGGAGGGTACGCGACCCGCCGATATCGGGGTATGGAAAGACGAGAGTTCCTTCAGCGCGGCTTGGTCCTCGCCGCAGCCGGAGCCGGCTCGGCGGTCGTGGGTTCTCGCGTCGCCGAAGCGGCCACGACCCTCTACTCGGACGCCTTCCGTAGGGCAAAAACGACCAAGGGTTGGGGCAAGAGTTGGTACAGCCCCCGTTACGAGATGCCCTGGGGCATCTCCTCACACAAGGGTTACTTCGTCTTGGACCCCGAGGGAAACGCCGATCCCCTGAACCCCAGTCCGGTACTGGTCCTGAACAAGGACGTGCGCGACGTCGACATCATCGCCAAGATCTACTCCCGTAACAAGGACGCGCGCTTCGGGCTGGTGGCGCGCTACGTCAACTACGGGGATTTCTACGCTTGCTACGTCGACCGCAACCACGTGCGGCTGTCGCGCTTCACGATGAGGGGCGAGCAGGTCTTGGACAAGGCTCAGATCCCCGAGCAGACAGACACGGGTTTCATGATCCGCTTCCACGTGTCCGGCGGCGACAAGACCGCTCTTAAGGCGAAGGTGTGGCGGGCCGGAAGGGTTCAGCCGCGCAACTGGACGGTGTCGAAGACTCACACCGACTCCGCGCTCGCCAAGGCTGCTCCATACGGTTGTGTGTTCCTCCACGACGCCGCCAAGAAGTGGACGGCGACTATGGAGATCTCCAAGTTCAAGGCGACCTCCTCGCAGACGAAGCAGCCTTCCGCCCCTTACTCGGTTTTCTCCTACGCGGGGCGGTTCACGACCGATCAGGGTCTGCGCGCCCGCGTGGTGGCGCGCACGACGGTCCCGGCGAAGGTGCGTTTCGAGTGGAGCACTCAGTTGAACTTCGCTAACTCCCACTCGAGCGA
>JACDAL010000148.1 GCA_013695465.1 Actinomycetota bacterium
GTCGGACCGGTGGAATGGAGAGGGCCGGCCTCCATTGATGCCTGGTGTTACGCCGATTCGGTGGCGACCAAACCGGTCAAGGCGGTGATCCCCGGCCCCCTGACCATCGCCCGGCTCTCACTCGACGATCACTATTCGTCTCACGAAAAGTTCGTCCTGGCTCTCGCCCGGGTGCTTGCGCAGGAAGCCTTTGAGCTCGAGGCGGTGGGAGCGCGCATCATCCAGATCGACGAGCCCGCCCTGCTCGACGCCCCCGAGGACCTTCCCCTAGCCAAGAGGGCGCTCGAAGTCGTCGTCGCGGAGCTGAAGCTGTCTGAGGTCGTCCTCGCGACATACTTCGCGGATGCGAAGCGACTCGGAGCAGAACTCTTCGACATGCCTGCCCACGTCTTCCATCTCGACTTTGTTTCTGGGCCGGAGAATGAGGAGCTCATCTCGCTGATGCCCCCGGAGTCAAAGCTGCAGGCGGGAGTGGTGGATGCTCGAAACACCCTTCTCGAGTCCACATCCCATGTCGGAGCCCTCGTTCACGGGCTGCTAGAAGCGATGGGTCCTGAGCGGCTAAGCCTCTCGCCATCGGCCGGCCTCGAGTTCTTGCCGCGCGACAAGGCGCGCCTCAAGCTCGAGCGCCTGATCCAGATAGCGGGAAAGGCGGGGGAGTGACATGTTCGGCATCGACCTTCCAGGAGCGGGCCTGTGGACGACATCGGTTGGCTCATTGCCTAAGCCTGAATATCTAACGCGCGCTCGCGCTCGATACTCGCGTCACGAGATCGGCAGAGCGGAGCTGAAGGAGCTCGAGCTGCAGGCGACCAAGGAATGGATCGAGTTCCAGAACAGCATCGACACCGACCTCGTCGTGGACGGCGAACAGTATCGAGGCGACATGGTGGCGTTCTTTGCAGAGGAGCTGCCCGGCCTCGAAATCGGGGGTCTCGTGCGCGCTTACGGCAATCGCTATTATCGCAAGCCCGTCGCCACAGGGCCTGTGGGAAGAGATCATGCAGTCACTGTTAAGTGGTGGAAATTCGCGCAGTCGCTTACCGACAAGCCTGTCAAAGGCATGCTGACGGGCCCCTACACGATCTGTGATTGGTCCTTCGATGAGCATTACGGGAGTCGGAGGGCGTTCGTTCTGGATGTGGCCGCGGCGATACGGGACGAGGCCCTGGATCTGGAGGCCGCCGGTGCCCGCTTTATCCAAATCGACGAGCCGGCTGCGTCAACTCGCATGGATGAGTTCAGCCTGGTAATCGAAGCGATGGAGATCATCACTGCGCCGCTGCGAGCTCATACCATCACCCATATTTGCTATGGGGCCTTCCACGACGCCTATCCCAGAATGCTCGACATACCCGTGGATCAGATCGACCTGGAGCTGGCGAACTCCGATTATTCGCTCTTGCAGAGCTTCCAGGAGCACCCTTTCACGAAATATTTGGGCCTCGGTGTGGCGGACGTTCATTCGCACGTCCTGGAGCCGGTCGAAACCATGGTTGAGGGCATCCGCCGCGCCCTGAAGCTGTTGCCGGCAGACAGGCTCCTCATCGATCCGGATTGTGGGCTCAAGACCAGGACCGTCAAGGAGGCGCAGGCGAAACTCACGAACATCAAGAAGGCTGTCGATATCGTGAGGGCAGAGCTCTAGTGGTTCGTGGCGAATCTAGCGACCATATCGGGAGTTGGGACAGTCGTTGTGCCGATAATCTCCTCGACGGCACAAGCAGTGACTAGGAAGGTGAGCGATGAAGATCGAGGCAATATGCGACACTTGCGGGAGAACCTTCCTGTTATCTCAGATCGGCCCCGACTCAGATGCTCCCGGCCGATGTCCCTTCTGCGGAGCCCGATTCGCCCGCCACTACTCGCCGGTGCTGGTCGAGACCGTCAAGGAGGCTGAACTGGCCGTGGCGCGGGCTGTGCTGGTGCTGGGACGACTCCAGTCGATGGAGACGGGGTTCGATATCGACATCGAAAAGCTCTTGAGCACGCTGGCCGAGCAGGTGCGAGCCCATGAGGTTCCCAGCAAGAGCCCTTCTCGATGATCCGATGACGGAGACGGACGACTCGGATATCGATTTACTGGTCGTAACCGACGACCTCCGGGTTCAAGAAGGGTTTCAGTACTCATTGCCGGCGGGCGTCAGCGCAAGATTCGCTGCGGATGCGCGTTCCGCTTGGATGGAGTTGCAGACGGCGGTTCCCACAGTGGTGGTCGTGGATATCCAGACGGGCAGCGCGGGTGGATATGGGCTCACCAAGGACATGGGCGCACGTCCGGAATTAGCGCAGATTCCCGTCGTCATGCTCCTGGAGCGAGCGCATGACTCGTGGCTAGCTAGGCAAGCCGGAGCCGTTTCCTCTGTCTGCAAGCCCGTGGCGGCGACCTCGCTCGTGCGGCAGTGCATTGAGGCCGTAAACAGCTCTCGACCAGGGCGCTGACAGGCGGTATTCCACAAAGTTGCAGGTCAGGCCCCTTGCGCGCCTCCGAATTACATGGCTAGAATTACAAGTCTGTAATCGCTGCCGGGTTCGTCCGGGGCCATCGGGCGAGCTCGAACAAAACTGGAAGGCCGGGGCATGCAACGCATCACCACCAAGCTCCTGCAGCCTGTCGAATGGCAGAGCGGGGCTCGTTGTGTCGAAGTTGATCCAGAGATTTTCTTCCCCGAACGCGGGGGTTCGTCGAAGGCAGCGCGTGCAGTGTGCGAACTCTGTGACGTCCGCGCCGACTGTCTCGAGTACGCGCTGAACAACAAAGAACAGTTCGGTATCTGGGGCGGCACATCAGAAAGAGAGAGGCGCAGAATCAGAAAGGAAAGAGCTCGTCGAAAGCTTCGCGCAGCGTCCTAAGACATAGGTTGTTTGGCGCTTGATTACGAAAGAATGCTTGCACCTTTGCTCATAACATGCTAACTAGACACTACATGCGTAATAGCGCGCGTGAGACGAAGAACGGGCTCGTGACTTAGAACTCGTTCGTGATGAGCGATCGGAGGTGCACAGTTGGCTGTCAAGAAAACCACGGGCCGAAGGTCAACCGCCGCCCGTAAGGCTGCGGGCAAGAAAGCGGCAGCGACACGAGCCCGGAAGACGGCAACTCGCAAGTCGGCGGCGCGCAAAGGAGCGGCGACTCGAGCCCGTAAGAAGTCCACGGGTCGCAAGAAGTCGACCGGCCGTAAGAAGTCCACAGCCCGCAAGTCGACCGGCCGAAGGAAGTCCACAGGCCGAAAGAAGTCGACCGGCCGCAAGTCGACCGGCCGCAAGTCGACCGGCCGTAAGAAGTCCACAGGCCGCAAGCCGGCGAATGGCCGCAGGAAACGCACCACATCGGCTGCCTCCTAGCCGAGTAACGAGGGGTCCGGCGGCTCCATCGCCGGGCCCTTTTGTATTGCCGGCACCAGGAGGTGTACGCCGCCGCAAGCCCAGTAAGGCCGGCATCTCCATGCGGAGTACCGTTAGGGGCGTGAGCGACTACGGGTACGCAGTCGAGGTGGCCGAAGGTTACGACGAGGCCGTACTGAGAGCGCGCTTGGCTCTGAAAGGCGAGGGCTTCTCGATCATCACCGAGATGCACGTCGGCGGGCTCCTGGGGCCTGATGTCGGCGAGGACCGCCAATACCTCTTCATGGGGGCCTGGGCTCAGGCCGCGCCCGACACCCTCTCAGACGGTCTCCAGGTGGCAGTCCACATTCCCTGCAACGTTGTCGTGCAGGAGGCTGGTGATGGTGCCGTCGTCGCTGCGCTCGATCCTGCCTCAGAGGGCGATGTCTCGGACGGCGGTTTCGTGCGAGCTTCTGCAGCCGCACGCGAAGCGTTGGAGAGAGCATTGAGTCGCCTGAGGGAGCAGCTTTGAGGGACGGTGATGTCGGGCTCATCGTGAGTTCCTTCTTGGAGCGGCTCGACGAGGTGGTCGAGCGCAGCATGGAAGCAATCTCGCAAGCTGTGCCTTCCTATGCTCGTGCCGGTGACGCGTATATGGAGGACGTGAGAGAGGCGGTTCGAGAGACAGTTCTGAACCTGTCCACGAGCCTTGCTCAGCAGAGAGCCGTCACATCCGAAGAGCTCGCCTCGATTGAAAGAGTGGGCGCGCGCCGCGCTGAAGCGGGCATCCCTCTGCAGGATTTGTTGAGGGCCTATCGGACCGTTGTCAGGACATGTTGGGACGTGCTGTCCGAAGAGTGCCGCTCCTCGCAGGGAAGCGCGCTCGAAGCCAGCCTGATCCTCGCAGAAGCCATCCTGCGCTACACGGATCAGGTCTCCACTGCGGTGGCAGACGCCTATCTGAGCGCACAGAGAGCGATTGTGCGGGAACAGGAAGGGGCTCGCCGGGAGTTCCTGGCCGACGTCCTCTATGGGGTCGACGCGCAACCCGAGGACATCTTGAGGAGGGCTCACACATTCGGATACGACCTCTCGGAAGACTACATGGCCCTTGTCGGCCGAGGTCCCGAGCAGGATTCGCGCAAGGAGGCGATGGTGGCAGGTGCCGTTGCGCGGCTCTACGGCCCTTCGAGCGCCGACCCGATAGTGCTTCAAAAGGCAGAGCACACGATCGCCCTGGTGCCGGTGGCGGGCGAAAGCGATCCTGCTGCGATGCCCGAGAAGCTCGTTGCCGAACTGACAGGCGACTGGCGTTTCGGTGTTGGGGGGCCAGAGCCGGGACTCGAAGGAATCAGGCGTGCCTATCTAGAAGCGCGCGAGGCGCTCGAGATCGGAATGGGCCTCGAGCTCTCTGGTCTCGTGTACCGATTCGATGACCTGCTTCTCTATCACTTCCTACGAAGCGAGCCTGCACTGCTCGATCGTTTCGTTGAGACCACCTTGGGCCCACTGATCGAGTACGACGAGCGCCGCAAGGGGGAGTTGATCAAGACACTCGAGGCTTACTTCAACGCAGATGGAAGCGTGAAGATGACGGGCAGTGCGCTGTTCGCTCATCCACACACGATCAGCTATCGGCTTAAGCAGGTCGAAAGGCTCACCGGGTGGTCACTGCAGAGCTCCGAGGACAAGCTGAGGCTCCAGCTCGCGTTGCGGGCCCACCGGCTTGCGTACAGCCGTCGCGAGGCAAGCGAGCCGCCCACAGGGTAGCCTGCCGCCCATGGCTCGTCGAGTTCTCATAGTCGGCTGGGACGGCGTGGACTGGAAGATACTTCGCCCCATGTTGGAGCGCGGCGAGCTCCCGGTCCTGAGTCGACTCATGAGCAAAGGAGCTTACGGGGACTGTCTTTCGAGCGTTCCGTCACACTCTTGGTGTGCATGGCCTTCGTTCATGACGGGCTTGAATCCCGCCGGACACGGCGTCTTCGACATCCTCGAACACCGGCCCGGCGTTTCCAGGAGGCTGCCGATCACCTACAAGTCCATCAAGGCACGGACTATTTTCGACGACTTTTCCGCCGCCGATAAGACGTCTTTGGCTCTCAACATCCCCCTCACCTTTCCGGCCCCCGAGATCTCAGGCAAGGTCGTGGCCGGAGGCGTTCTGCCGGCCAGCCGTTCCTATACATGGCCGCCCGAGCTGCAGGTGGAACTTGATCGCAGGGCACCGTTTCCTGTGAACGGAATGAGCTGGACGACCTTCCGAAATCGACCAGAGCCCTTCCTGGACGAAACCGCGGCCATAACCGCCAAGCGACAGGCAGCCTTCGAGTATCTCTTGGACACAACGGAGTGGGACTTTGGGGTGCTCGTTTACGTCTCTACCGATCGCATCCAGCATTGCCTGATGGAGTACATCCACCCTGAGCACCCTCGTTACGAGGGGCTGAGGAACTCCCCGATCGCCCGCAAGACCGAGGGCATCTATAAGCAGCTCGATGATGGCCTGGGTGAGTTGCTCAAACGAACCACCGACGACGATTTGGTCATGTTCATGTCCGACCACGGCCATCAGGCATGTACGCGCACGTGCACCATGGACAAAATTCTGCAGCATCTCGGCTACCTGAGCCTTTCTCGGGGATCCTTTGCTTTCAACCTCATCAGGTGGGGGCCCGGCCGGCGCATCGCCCGGCGCATCTACGATCTCTTGAAGCTGCACGGCAAGATCTCCATCCCAGCGTCACCTGTCGAGTGGTCCCAAACGAGGGCCTATACGAGCGTGGTTTCCACAGGAGAAGGCGTCTCGGTGAACCTCAAAGGTAGGGAGCCGAAGGGCATCGTCGAGCAGCGCGACTACGAGCGTGTGCGCAGCGACGTGGCGCAGGCGTTGACTGAGTTCCGGGATCCCGAGACGGGGGCGGCCCCAATTCATAAGATTTACCGCAAGGAAGAGGTGCTGAGCGGAGAGTTCCTCGACGTGGCACCCGACCTGTTGCTGGTGCCCGCCCCGTTTTACTCGTTGACGCACGCCAGAGGAATGGTCGAGGAGGCGGACTGGTTGTCTGGTGACCACCGTCTCGAGGGAGTCCTGGTCGCCACCGGCCCCGAGGTAACGCCCGGCCCCCTCACGGAGACCGCCCGGCTCATAGACCTCGGTCCTACCGCGTTGGCGACCCTGGGCGTGCCCAGCGCGATTCCCCGCGACGGCAAGGTGCTGAGAGCGCTGGCGGGCTCGGCCACGCTCCAAATCGTGGAGGGCTCCGCCGAAGCACAGCGCACCGCAGGGGAGGCAGCACTAAGCTCCGATGAGGAGAAAGAGGTTGAGGAACACTTGCGGGGACTGGGTTACGTCGAGTAGGCGGGGGTGGGCGGTGGCTGAGGGTCGACCGCTTTACGCCGGCCGGGGCACCTAAACTGAGTCGATGCGCATCGGCCTGGCACTTCCTCACTACGACTCGAGCTTCGAGGGCAAGCCTGCCTCGTGGGACGGGGTGCGTCGCTGTGCCGAGGTCGCCGAGCGCTCGGGCCTCGATTCCGTCTGGGTCTCAGACCATCTCTTCCTCGATTACTCGAAGTACGGGGGCTCCATCGAGGTCCGAGGAGCGTTGGAATGTTGGACCACGATGTCGGCGCTGGCGGCCTGCACTCAGAGGATCAGGATCGGCTCACTGACGCTGTGCAACGACCTGCGCAACCCCGCCGTGGTGGCCAAGATGGCTGCCACGCTTCATCTGCTGTCGCAGGGGCGCTGTGAGCTCGGCCTCGGCGCGGGGTGGTACGAGCCCGACTACCGCGCAACCGGAATCGAGATGTCCCGCCCGGGTGTGCGCATCGACAGGTTGGCCGAGGCAGCAGAGATCATCAAACGGCTGCTGCACGGCGAAGAGCTGTTCTTCAAGGGAGACCACTACGTTGTGGAG
Source organism: Actinomycetota bacterium (assembly GCA_013695465.1). Classification (GTDB taxonomy): domain Bacteria; phylum Actinomycetota; class CADDZG01; order CADDZG01; family WHSQ01; genus JACDAL01. The sequence goes on from JACDAL010000148.1 coordinate 7,248, forward strand.
GGCGCTTTATGCCGCCCCGCTCCGCGAGATGGGGGGCCGCGGCTGTGGATCGGGGGCAAGGGCGATCGGCTGCTCGACGCCGCAGCTCGAACCGCCGACGGCTGGAACTTCTCGTGGCTCGGCTCCCAGGAGACCTACGCGAAGCGCGCCGAGGTCGCCGATGAGGCGTGCCTGAGGCACGGGCGGGCCCCCGAGGACCTCGCCAGGTCGGTGGGCGCCTACGTTCTCGTGGGTCGTGACGAGAAGGACGCGCTCAAGCGCTTCGAGAGACTCGCCGAGAGAACCCCTGCAGGGATCCTTTCGGGAGATAGCTCCCGAGGGGCAGTATCCTGGGACGAGTTCCGGCGCACCCGTATCGCCGGCGGAGTTCCCGAGGTCACCGACCGCTTGGGAGCGCTCCGGGAGCTGGGCGTCCAGGAGGTGGTCGTCGGCCTCGGCGCCGTGCCATTTCAGGTGTCGGACGAGGAAGACATTGAGTTGATCGGGACGGAGATCATTCCGGCCCTGAGAACCAGCGATCCGCTGGAGGATCGCGCTAGATAGACAGACGAGCGATCCACTGGAGGATCGCGTTAGATTAAACAGACTGGAGGTCGAAGGGAGATGAGTTTGCCAGGCGGTCCCGAGCTTTTCATCATCTTGTTCGTGATTTTGCTGGTCTTCGGCGCCTCGCGCCTGCCCAAACTAGCCCGCTCCATGGGCCAGGCCGGCAAGGAGTTCAAGACGGGAATGCGCGAGGGTTTCAAGGATCAGCCGGTCGAAGGGCCGTGTCCTTTCTGTGGCATTGCGGTGGCCGAGGAGTCCAAATTCTGCCCCGGATGCGGCAAGAGCGCTGAGGACATCGTGGCGGAGAAGAACCGGAAAGAGGCCAGCTCCGCCTGACCCCCCTGCTGAGTGGATAAGGGCTGCTGTGCAGCCACTCGGATGTGATCTATGAGATAGGAGCTGAAATCGCTGCGCCCATCACCATTTACACGACTCGCTGGTGCGGGCACTGCCGCCGTCTCGCGCGTCGGCTCGCCGAGGCCGGCATCGAGGCTCCGATGATCGACATCGATCGTGACGAGCATGCTCACCACGGACGGCGCATCGAGCAACAGACCGGCGGCTATAGGACGGTCCCTGCGGTCGAGATTGGCGACCGGCTGCTGGTCAACCCGACCGTCGCCGAAGTCACCGAGGCCCTGGCCGAGTCGGCCCCCCCGCCCCCTACACGGCTCCCGAGCTACTTCGGTACAAAACGCGGGCAGTAGACGCGTTTCGTACCAAACCGGGGGCCCCTGGGCGCAAGGCGGGCTGATTTGCGTTGAGATTACAACACTTGTAAGGTGCATACATGGCTAATTTCAGAGACCTTCTCAAGCAGGTGAAATCCGAGGTTTCGGAAACGACGCCCGAAGAGGTCGCCGCCCGCCGAGAGCGGGGCGAGAAGATCAGTCTTCTGGATGTGCGCGAGCCCGATGAGGTCGAGCAGGGCATCGTGCCCGGCGCCCACCACCTTTCTCGCGCCCACTTCGAGAGCCGCGTCGAAGACGTGCTGCCGGACAAGTCCTCCGAAGTGGTCGTCTATTGCGCCAGCGGAGTGCGGAGTGCGTTCGCCGCCCGCACCCTCGAGGATCTTGGATACGAGAGCGTCGCCTCGATGTCCGGGGGGTTCATTCGCTGGCGTGAGCTGGGATACGACTTCGACATCCCGCGCGTCCTCGACGCAGCACAGCGCGACCGCTATTCCCGTCATTTGATTCTTCCTGAGGTCTCCGAACGAGGTCAAAGCAGATTGCTCGATGCCAAGGTGCTGTGCATCGGCGCCGGAGGCCTCGGCTCGCCATCTCTGCTCTATCTGGCGGCCGCCGGCGTCGGGACGATCGGCATCGTCGACTCCGACGAGGTAGAGACCTCGAACCTTCAGCGTCAGGTAATTCACGACACGCACAAGGTCGGCATGAACAAGGCGGAGTCCGCAAAGGAGTCGATCAATCGGCTGAACCCGGACGTGAACGTGGTTGTGCACGCATTCCGCATCGATGAATCGAATGCGAAGGATCTCATCTCCTCTTACGACATCGTGGTCGACGGCTGCGACAACTTCGACACTCGATACGCGGTCAACGACGCCGCGGTGGCCTTGAGAAAGCCGGTCATCCACGGGTCTATCTTTCGCTTCGAGGGCATGGCCTCCACGTTCATCCCCTATGAGGGGCCCTGCTACAGGTGCCTTTATCCCGAGGCCCCTCCGGCCGAGCTTGCCCCCACCTGAGGGGAAGCAGGCGTCCTGGGCGTGCTCCCGGGCATCATCGGAACCATTCAGGCAAACGAGGTCTTGAAGCTCATAGTTGGATACGGGGAGCCTCTGGTGGGGCGGCTGCTGACCTTCGACGCGCAGTCCACTCACTTTGGCGAGGTAAGAGTGCGTCGTGACCCACAGTGCCCCGCCTGCGGCGAGACTGCCTCGCAGCGGACCGTTCAACTGGAAGAGGCAAGCGCCTAGCGGCCTGCTCCGTGTGATGGTCGTGGTGCTGGCCGACACTCACACGCTGGGTTCCACGCGCCCACTCCCCCCGGGGACGTGGCCCTACATCGAATCCGCCGATCACATCCTGCATGCTGGTGATGTTTGCGATCCGGTTCTGCTCGACGAGCTGGCGTCGTTTGCGCCCGTCACCGTGGTGCTCGGCAACTGCGACGGTTACGACGTGAAGCACTGGGGCGCGCAAACCGAGGCGCGGTTGCAGCTCGGGCGGGTTGGGATCGGCATGGTGCACGATTCGGGGTCGGCGCGTGGCCGGCGCCGGCGGTTGCGGGCGCGCTTTCCCGAGGCGCGCGCAGTGGTTTACGGACATTCTCATCTCCCCTGCAACGAAGACGAGGACGGTCTGCTTCTGCTGAATCCGGGGAGCCCCACGTGGGTCCGCCGCGCGCCGTGGCCGTCAATGGCGCTTCTGTGGATCGACGCCGAACAGGTGGAGGCCGAGGTCATCCCGGTTTAGCTTGCTATGCTCGGCAACGTGACTATTGGCGAGCCCGCCGTTCTGGGCACGATCTTGGGCGTATGGGCGCATCCAGACGACGAGACCTATCTATCCGGCGGCCTGATGGCCGCGGCAATCCGCGCGGGGAACAGGGTCGTCTGTGTCACCGCCACAAAAGGCGAAGGCGGGTCGATGGACGAGCAGAGATGGCCGTCCGAAACCCTGGCTGAGGTGAGAGAAGAGGAGCTCATCGATGCCCTTGGTGTGCTCGGCGTGAGCGAGCATCGCTGGTTGGGATTCGCCGATGGTGGCTGTGATCAGGTGCCTCTCGAGGAGGGTGTCGCCGTGGTAGGTGCACTGTTGGAGGAGTTCCGGCCCGACTCGGTGCTCACGTTTGGACCGGAGGGGATGACCGGACATCCCGACCACAAGGTCGTGCACGCCTGGGCCAAGACGGCTCTCCAGCGCACCTCGCCGAAAGCAGATCTGTATTGCGCCACGAACACTCCGGAATGGGCCGCAGAAGTGCTTCCGCTGTCCGTGGGGCTAGATATCTTCTTCGAGCCGGATACGCCTCCGGTCACGCCTCGAAGTGAGCTCAGCTTCGAGTACGTCATCCCTTCAGACATCCTCGAGTTGAAGTGGCAGGCGCTCTTGGCGCAAAGGAGTCAGACCGAGCGATTGATCGAAGCCCTGGGTGCAGATGTGCTCAAGAGCTTCAACGCGACGGAGCCATTCGTCCGTTTGGAGATCTGACCCGAGCAGTGCCGCGAGGCGTGATCGAGGGTGGAAAGTGGCACAAGTTTGCGCCATCCGACGCTACTGGGAGCCAAGCACCTTTTCCATCCACGCGAACGGATCCCGGATCTCCGCGCTGGTCGGGAGGTTGTCGGGAGCCTCCCACGCACGATTCAGCTCATTGATGCCGTGGAGATGGACGACCGCGGTGCAGAAAGTCGCGCCCGACTGTTCCAGATCTCGATCCACCGACAGCCCGAGGATGTTTTCCAACATCGTCTCGGCAACCGAGGGTGAGCGAGCATGGCGGGCCATGCCTTCTTCGATGCGTGAGGACTCGCTCACGACTTCAGGCATGATCGCCGCGGCGACGTGCCCTGCGTAGCCTTCGAGCAATGCCTGGAAGGCATGCAGTCGCTCTAGTGCCCGCGTATGCCGCTCGGTTGAAACGATCGGCAGCTGTACGTTCGATTCGGCGACACCGGCCAGCGCTTCGGGGCCTCCGGTCTGTAGCTCCATCAGGGTCCTCTCGAAACCCGAGAGGTCTATCTCGAGGGCATCGATGACCTCGAGGAGCAGGCTGCGAAGGTAGCGGTCCGTCCACGGGTTGGAGGCGAAGATGAGATGGCGGGCCACGTCTCTGACGGCCAGCCAGATCTGGAAGAGCTCGGGCTTGAAGTCGTAGTCGGCCGCCACGGCTTCGACGTTCGGAACCACCAAGAACAGGCGACCATCATCCTGCCTCGGGATTGGCCAATCGTAGCGAGTAAGCACCTCGGAAGCGAGTTGTCCTACCAGCGTCCCGGTCTGCAGTCCCATCATGAGGGGCGCGATTTGATCCATAGCCGTACCCATTTGCTCGCCGGCGCCCATTCCCTCCGGCCCCATTCGTTTCATCTGGACGGTGAGACGCCGCCCAAGGTGCTCGAGCAGCCATTTCCAGGAGTCCAAGGTGCTTGTGACCCACGTCCCCCGTCCCATGATGGTGGTGCGGACGGGCTCATCGAAGGGCAAGCGGCAATAGCCCGACACGAGCGCCTCGACGGAATGAACGGCCGCGGCGAACGATCGCTCGATCTCCGTTTTCATGTTGGGATCGTTGGAGCCCAGCGTGGCCGCAGCCAGCGCCACCTGCCTGGCGATCTCGAAATTGACGGGACCCCCTCCCGCGGCCAAGAGCTTTTGGATCTCTCGGAACAGAGGGATGTCACCGAACGATTCGTGCGTCATCGCCACATGCTACGGGAGCCCTCGGTGTAGCGCTTTTTGCCCTCGCCGGTAAGACGTGGCGTCAGCACCGCCCGAGCGGCTCTCAGACCTCCGGCGCTTTGATAACGTGGCCTCCAGGCACGGCCCCCGGGCCGGGCGCTGTGCGAGCGAGGGGTATCGCCGTGAACCCACCCGACATGTGACTGATGGCCGCGGCCGTTGCCCCGAAGTCTCGCGGGGCCAATCCACTACGGAGGTTTCGGTTTAGCTGATGGCACGCGACGTCGCAATTGATCTGGGCACCGCAAACACCCTCGTCTACCAGCGGGGGCGCGGGATCCTGTTCGCCGAACCGACGGTTCTGGCGCTCAACAAGGAGACGGGGGCTGTGCTCGCCATGGGCGAGGAGGCGTGGCACATGATCGGCCGGACTCCCGGCTATATCGTGGCGGTGCGGCCGCTGCGCTCGGGAGCGATTTCCGACTTCGACGTCACCGAGAAGCTCATCCGGCTGATCCTTCAGCGCTCGGGCGTAACCCGTCTGGCTCGTCCGAGAGTCCTTGTGTGCGTGCCGAGCGCTCTTACAGAGGTCGAGCGGCGCGCCGTAGAAGAGGCCACCCTGTCGGCCGGAGCTCGCTCGTGTTATCTCATCGAGGAGCCGATGGCCGCAGCTATTGGGGCCGGTCTGCCTGTTCACGAGCCGCTCGGTAACCTCGTCGTCGATGTGGGCGGAGGAACGAGTGAGGTCGCCCTGATCTCGCTCGGAGGCATGGTCACGAACACCCCGGTCAGAGTGGGTGGGTTCGACCTCGACGCGGCCATCACCACCTACCTGCGGCGGGAATACGCAATAGCGGTGGGGGAGCGGACGGCCGAGCGAATCAAGATCGCAGTCGGCTCGGCGTGGCCGCTTCAGAACGAGGAGAAGGCCGAGCTGCGGGGGCGGGATCTCGCTTCCGGCCTCCCCAAGAACGTGGTGATTACCTCGGAGGAGATTCGCGAAGCGGTGGCCGAGCAGGTTCGGGCGGTGGTAACGGCCACTGTCGAGTGCCTCGGCGCGTCCCCTCCCGACTTGGTCCAGGACGTCTTACTAAACGGCATCACGCTCACCGGCGGGGGAGGGATGCTCTCTGGCCTCGACAAACTAATCTCCCAGGAGACCGAGGTGCCGGTCCACGTGACCGAGCAGCCCCTCGAATCGGTCGTTCTGGGGGCCGGCAAGTGCCTCGAGAGCTTCGACCAGGCGCGTTCGATCTTCTTGGACTCAAGCCGCCGGGGCTAGGCTTGCCCCCGCCGTAGGCTCTGCTGGTGACGACGAGCCCCGAGGTTGCTGCGCGCTCGCGCGTGAGCCTGCGCAAGCTGTGGCGTGCGGCGGTGGTGGGATTGGTTCTGGGTGGAGTTGGGTTCGGGAGCTTTCTCGTGCCGATTCCTTTCCTGTTCGAGTACCTCCCCGGGCCTGTAAGAGACGTATCCGAGCTGGTAAACGTAAGCAACGCCAGGACCTACCCCTCCAAGGGAAGCTTGTTCTTGACTACTGTTAGCGTCGACACGGACGTCACTTTGGTGGAAATGCTTCTCGCGGCCGTGGACAAGGACAAGGTCGTGGTGCTCGAGAGCCAGGTGACCGGAGGCTCCTCGCTGAACCAGCTCCAAGAGGCGCAGAAGCGCGAGATGGAGTTCTCCAAGGAATACGCGCGCACGGTTGCAATCGGGGCCGCAGGCTTGGGACGGCCTCAGGGCGATGGCGTCAGAGTGGTTTCGGTGCAAGAGGGAGCGCCCGCAGACGGGGTCATGGAGCAAGGAGACGTCATCATCGCCGTGGGGACGAGTCGCACGGCCACCACTTGTGACGTGGGGGCGGCCGTCGTAGCAAGTGATATCGGTGAGAATATAAACGTGACCGTAGAGCGCGCAGGGCGAAAAAGACGATTGATTCTTGAAACGGCCGCCGCCCCCGGCAACCCAGCTACGCCCTATCTTGGGATCATGATGGAGGACATCAACTATCGATTCGAGCCCGACGTCCGTGCCAACTTTGACACCGGCCGCATCGCCGGCCCCTCGGCCGGGCTGATGCTGTCGCTGGCGCTTTACGATCGCCTAACTCCACTGGACCTCAGCTCGGGCCGGGCAATAGCAGGGACCGGCACCATTTCGTGCGACGGAGAAGTCGGTCCCATAGGCGGCGTCGAACAAAAGGTTGCGGGGGCAGAGCGAAAGGGGGCCGAGGTCTTCTTGTCACCTGCGGCCAACGCAGGGGCCGCTCGCAGCTCTGCCGACAGAATCGAGGTGGTGGCCGTCTCGAGCTTCCAGGACGCCCTCGACTATCTCGAACCATCCCAATGAGGGCGAACATTCAGGCTGCACCGCAGCCTCGCCGCAGACGACGCCGGGTAATCGTAGTCGGCCTGATCATCGCCATTCTGGTGTTCGGAACGGGATCTGCCCGCTTCTACACCGACGTCTTGTGGTTCAACGAAGTCGGGTTCGAGTCGGTCTTGTGGACGAGCCTCAGGGCTCAGTTTCTCTTGGGTCTCATCGTGAGTGTGATCGTGGCGGGTTTGATCTACGGCAATCTCGTTCTGGCCCTCAAGTCGCGTCCTGCCTACGCGTTCGCCCGACTAGAGAACGTCACGCGCATTGATCCGATGGAGCGTTACAGGGACCAGCTCATGCCTTACGTCAAATGGATACGATTGCTGGTGGCCGTGGGCATAGGTTTCCTGGCCGGCCTCAGCGCCAGCGGTGGTTGGCGCACTTTCTTGCTGTGGATGAATCGCACGGAATTCGGCACAACCGACCCGCAGTTCCAGCTCGATGTGGGTTTCTACGTGTTCGAGCTGCCGTTTCTCAACTTTGCGCTGTCATGGCTGTGGTTCTCGCTGATGGTCACGCTGGTGGTGAGCATTGCCGCCTACTACCTGCTGGGTGCCATCCGGCCCGAAGGAGGACTTTCGGGGGTGGAGTCCGGCGCTCTGGCCCACATCTCGGTGCTTCTCGGGTTTCTGGCGCTGGTGAAGGCGGCCCAGTACTGGTTGGGACGCTACTCGCTGAACTTTTCCGAGCGAGGAGTAGTCACCGGTGCAAGCTACACCGACGTGCATGCGCACATGCCTGCGTTAAGCTTGCTGGCCATTATCTCGGTTATCTCCGCCGGGCTCTTCCTGGTCAACATTCGCTTCCGCCGGCTATCGCTTCCCCTGGCCGCGGTGTCGATCTGGATCTTCTTCTCGATTGTCGCCGGTGGAGCGTGGCCGTTCGTGGTGCAGCGCTTCTCGGTCGAACCGCAAGAGCTTCAGCGAGAAGAGCCCTACATCGAGCGCAACATCCGAGCAACCAGGCAAGCTTTCGGTCTGGCGGAAGTCGAAGTGGAGAGTTTCGAGGCGGCCGATAGCCTGCCGGCGGACTCCGTACAGAATAATCAGAGCCTTCTGCAGAACGTCCGGCTGTGGGACCCGCCCGTGCTTCAGCAGGTCTACTCTCAGTTGCAGGCCATTCGCACCTATTATCAGTTCCAGGACGTCGATATCGATCGCTACGAAGTCGATGGCGAGATGCGCCAGGTGCTGCTCTCTGCGCGGGAGTTGGCCCTCGACAACCTGCAGGATTCGACGTGGTCCAACGAGCACCTCCAGTTCACTCACGGCTTTGGACTTGTTGCCAGTCTGGCCAATTCGGCCACCCCTTCGGGGCTGCCGAGCTTCTTGGTACGAGATGTTCCCGGCACGGTCGCGACGGAGGCTCAGGAGTCGTTCGATCTCGAGCAGCCGAGGATCTACTACGGCGAGGCTTTCGGCTCGAACGAATATTCGATCGTCAACACGCAGCAGGAGGAGATCGACTTTCCGGTGGGTGACGGAGTCCAGCGTTCGCAGTACGACGGTCTCGGCGGCGTTCCGACCGGTAGCATGCTGACACGCGTCGCGTTCGCCCTACGCGAGAGCGACCCGAACTTCGTCTTGTCGAGCTTGATCACTCCCGACTCCCAAATCCTTCTGTATCGGAACGTACGGGATCGAGTCGAGCGCGCCGCTCCGTTTCTTTCTCTGGATAACGATCCATACCCGGCCGTGGCGGATGGGCGGCTGGTGTGGATCATCGATGCCTATACCTCCACACCGTTCTATCCGTACTCACAACGTCAGCCCCTGAGCGACATTGTTCCCGCAGGAGCATCCGGCACTCTCAGCGGTGAGGCGAATTACATTCGCAACTCCGTGAAAGTGGTAATCGATGCCTATGACGGGACCATGGACTTCCATGTTGTGGACGAGGAAGATCCTCTCATTCGTGCGTGGCGCAACGTGTTTCCGGCGCTGTTCACCGACGAGACGCCTTCGGACGATCTCCGAGCTCACTTCCGCTTTCCAGAAGACATGTTCAACGTGCAGTCACAGGTTTATCGCAACTATCACGTAATCGAGCCGCAGAACTTCTACGCCAAAGAGGATGCGTGGGAGGTGCCGGACCGGACCGAGATCTCAGACGAGGTCGTTGCGACCGGTGAATCCGGGCCGGTGCCACCGACCTATCTGCTGATCCAGCTACCGGGCGAGACCGAGCAGGAGTTCGTCCTCACACGTCCCTTCACGCCCCGCTCTAAGAAAAACATGATCGCTTTCATGGCGGCCCGCTCCGACCCCGAGCACTACGGCGAGTTGGTGACCTTGCGCTTCCCGAGCCAACGCTCGGTGGACGGGCCCGTGCTCGTCGATAACCGCATCAAGCAGGACGTGGAAATCTCCCAGGCGTTGACCCTGCTGGGGCAGCAGGGGTCGCGGGTCGGCTTCGGCTCGCTCGTCATCCTTCCGATCGAGAACTCGATCCTCTACGTCCAGCCGCTGTTCGTCACCGCCTCCAGCGGCGGCATACCGGAGCTCAAGAGGGTCATCCTGGTGTCCGGGGAGCAGGTCGTCATGGGAGAAAGCTTTTCGGAGGCCCTGACCGAGCTGTTTGGGGTGGGTCAGCCGTCGCTGGGGGACCCTCCCGATTCCGGCGGACAAGGCGGGCAGGGCTCGGCCGAGCTGAGGCAGATCGTGGCGGAGGCTGGGAGGGTGTACCAGGAGGCCCAGCAAGCCCTGGCGGCCGGCGACTTCGAGCGCTACGGCGCTCTTATCGAGGAGCTCGGGCAGCTGCTCGAGCGGGCCGAGGCCCTGTCTTGATTCATTGTCCGCTCGTGGATTGGGATCTTTCCCTGATCTGACTCGCTCACCGAGCTCAAACGGGAAAAGATCTCTTGGAGGCCGGAGGCCCACCGGTGGCGCCGGGCTGGTAACATGAGGGGGCAGGGTGGAGCAGTCTGGAAGCTCGCCGGGCTCATAACCCGGAGGTCGTAGGTTCAAATCCTACCCCTGCAACCAAAGAAGTGAAGAAAAGCCCCTGTGACCAGGGGCTTTTCTGTTTTCCGGGCCGATCAACCAACTGAACCACGAAGCCGATTTGCTAACGATTTGCTAACGGCGGAGATCGGTGCCCAGGTCCGCGGGGTACATAAGCCTCTCTCGGTCCACCTCGTAGCGCTCGACCGCATGAACCCGGTCGGACAAGAGCAGATCAGGATGGTCGCCGTTCTCTAGGTAGAGCTGGACCGCCTCCTGGAGGGACTCGTAGAGCTCCTCGAGAGTCTTGCCGGCGGCGTGGCACCCCGACAGCTGAGGGCTCACCGCCCAGAAGCTATCGGTCTCCGAGTCCCGGTGGATGACGACGTCGATCTGCATCTACGCGGTCTCGGCGTACTCCCACACCGACACTGTCTCCTGCCTGGTGGGGGGCGCTGCTATCAGCCGCTCAACCTCGACGACCACCTCGTGCAGGAGGTATTTCTCGCCGCACTGGTCGCAGACCCCGGCAGGCACGCCGTCGATCACTCGGACCTGGGTGGGTGCCTCTTTGTTCGGATATGTGAGCGTGACTCGCTTGGGGGTCACGGAACCCCCGCAGACCGTGCAGTCTGGAGGATAGGTCTCTCGCTTCTCCGGCGGCGGGAATTCCATATCGCTCATCATCGCATCCCTCTGGTGCGCTCGTCGGCCCACTTCGGAGTCCTCGGCCGGTACACGGTCACGACCTCCAACCTAGCCTCGAAGTTGCTCTCGAACCTCTGGACGTTGACCACGACGTGAAGGGGTTCGTCCCCCTCGAAGTATCCGAGGAGCAGCTTCGTCAGTCCTTCCCGACGGCGGGTGTATTCCTCGAGCACTTCGCAGGCGCACCCAGCCTCAACCACCAGTTCGGCCGTGACGTCGTCTTCAGCCATCTCCAGAAGGGCATGAAGTCGATAGAAGAGCCTCTTCTCACTGAATGCCCAACGAAGTGCCGCCTCCTGATCTGTCCTATCCATCGATGGCCCTCGTGCCCCTTACGAGATTCGCGATCGTCTCGGCGGCTTCGGCTTCCATCGAGGGGATCGCGTGGCTGTAGACGTCCATCGTGAACGCGACCGTGGAATGGCCGAGGCGTTCGCTCACGACCTTCGGATGGATATCGGCAGCAAGCGCCAGCGTTGCGTGCGTGTGGAGGAGATCGTGGAGCCGGATGCGGGGCAGGCCGCCTTCCCGAACACGCTTGTCGAACATCTGCGTGAAGCGGTCCGGATGGACGCGCGTGCCGTCGTCTCGGCAGAAGACGAGCTCGTGGTCCTGCCACGCTTCACCGAGCTTCAGCTTCAGCTGGTTCTGCGCCGCCCGGTGGGCTCGAAGGGCGGTGACTGTCCCGGTGTCCAGCGCGACCGACCTCCGTCCGCGAGCCGTTTTGGGTTCGGATATCTCAACCCGGTAGTCGATCGAGATGATCGTCTGGCGGATCGACAGGCGCCGGCGGTCGAAGTCGATGTCCTGCCATCGAAGCCCGAGGACTTCGCCGCGTCGCATCCCCGTGCTCGACGACAGGACCCACGCGGCATAGAAGGGATCGCTCTCCACGAACTGCAGGAAGCTCCGCAATTCTTCGGGCGTCCAGGTGCGCATCGCTTTTCCCGATGAGGTCTGTCTCGGCGGGTCGGAGAACTCGGCGACGTTGCGAGGGAGGTAGCTCCACCGAACGGCGTCATGGAGCGCCTTGTGCAGCATCACGTGGACGTTGTGGACCGTCTTGGGGCTGAGCCCGCCCTTTCCTCCGCTCCTGCCATTTACCAGCAACTCGCCGTAGAACGCGTTGAGCTGGTCGGGCGTGAGCGCTTGGAGCCGGGTCTCGCCAAGGCGAAGCAGCACGTACCTGCGGATCGCCGACCGGTAGCCCTGGAAGGTGCTCTCACGCAAACCGGCCTTGGTCGCGGGGAGCCAGTGGTCCAGCAGGAACGTCTTCACGGAGAGCTTCGAAGGTTCCACATAGAGCCCGCTCTGGAGGGCTCCCTGAGCTTCGTTGAGGGCGGCGAGAGCATCGCGCTTCGTCCGGTAGCCACCCTTGGACGTCTGGCGTCGTTCGCTGCCCTGGGAGAGAGATATCGAGGACGTATGTCCAGGAATCCCCACGCTTGTGGACGTGGCCTCGCCGGCTCACGAAGGCTCCCCGTGGACCTTCTCGGCTTCCGCCTGGAGGTGGGCGATGAGACTCGCCCGGGGGATCCTGATGTGCCGACCGAGCCGGATGTTGGGGATCTTCCCTTCGGCCACGAGGGCATAAGCCATGTCTTTCCCGATGCGCATGAGCTTCGCCGCCTCCTTGACCGTGAGCAGTAGGGCCTGACTCGATTCCTCACCGTAGCCAGGGGTTGTGACGGAAAAGTGAAGCCTGATCACTGGATACCTGAGGTTGCCGGCGATGTGCCATGCCCAAGCAGTGCCAGGAAAAACCTCCGGGTTCCATTTGAGAAAACTTTAAGAAAAATTGGGACCGCCACATCGGCCTCCAAGTTTTCTTGCGAGCCCCTCAATTCTTGTTCCCCCTGCGCGGGGCGCTGGAGTGAGCACACAGTTGCACCCTCGTGCTGAGAAGCGGGTTTACTTGCTTGGCTTACTAGCCCGGCTGGAGGAGGCGTTGGCAAACGCGCGGGCTTGGAGGCGGCTTCCAACAAGGGAGGCAAAGGCTTTGGCTGGGGCCGCGATGGATATTCAGCCTCCTGGTTATCGCGATTGGGCTGCCTATCGCTCGCCACGTGCATTCATCGAGGGCAAGAGGAAGCTAGGCATCGAGATCGACGCTTCAGTGGGAGCAAGGCCACCATTATCCGGCTCTCCCCACGAATGGTTCTTTGATGAACGTCGGCCGGGGGCCAGTGCGCGACTGGTCCCCCTACACCTCATTCGCCCGAGGAGAGCGAGAGGCCGCCCCTACTACCAGGCCCATCAGCGAGCGATCGAGATACACGAGAGCGACCGATTCCTTCGCTCGTTGAAGAAGGTTCCTTTGGGCGTGCAGGATGCCTGGCGCGACGCCAAGAGAAACCTGGAGAGAGGCGTTTGGGGAGGTTCTAAGTTTGGTCCGCTTGCAGGTCGTAGCGGTGTATTCCGAGCGAAAGTAGGCCGCAGCTATCGCGTGTTGTTCGAGCATCGAGGCGGGGACAGCTTCGATGCGGTCGATATCACTACTAGACAGGGCGCCTACCGTTGAAGACGCGGACGCCGCGTCGCGGCCGACCTCCGGGCTTTTCTTGGGTTCGTTAGCAAGACCGGTCACTCGGGGCCAGTTGCTAACGATTTGCTAACGGCGGACTCGGATCGACCCGGACGAAGCAGGATTGGCAATCGAGTTGCGACGCTCTGACCTGCGGAAAACGCACAAGCCAGGAACAGCTCGGAGCACTCAGAACCGGCTGACGGCGGCTCATAACCCGGAGGTCGTTAGGTTCAAATCCTACCCCTGCAACTACAAGAGGGAGCTCAGAGGGGTGAACGTGCGTTCGCCCCTCTTGCGCGCCCGCGCTGGTCGGGTGGCAAACGCCGGCTCGGGCCGGGGTCGGGTCATACTCAACGCCAAGGACGACCACGCGGGTCGGCGAACGACAGGGAGGGACGATGCCGCAATATCTAACTAGATTCAGCTACACGCCTGAGACGTGGGCCAGGCTGAGCGGCAACCCAGAGGATCGCCGAAAGGCAGCTCAGTCGTACATCGAGTCGGTCGGTGGGAAGCTCCACGGGTTCTGGTACGCCTTCGGCACGCATGACGGCTACACCCTATGGGAGGCGCCCGACAACGTATCCATGGCCGCGGTTGCGCTGGCGATTGGTGGCGGTGGCGCGCTTAGCTCGCTCGAGACGACAGTCCTCTTGACCGTCGACGAAACGATCGATGCCCTGCGCAAGGCCCAGCAAGTCCAGTACCAAGCGCCCTGGCGCATAACAGCTGCGCCCTGTCGGCTCGACGCAAAGCCGCGTGGCCGGATCCTCAGAAACGGGATCGGCACAGCCGTCCGCGTCTGACGCCGTACCCCGACCGGCAACCCCCCCACGACGCCCCGGGGCAGGTCAGGGCGTCGTCGTGGCGCGTAGCGGAAGGCGGACGCGGAGCACCGTCTCGTCCGGCCGCGACTCGATCGTGATCTCGCCGCCATGCCGCTCGACGATGATCCGCCGTGAGATATCGAGGCCTAAGCCCGTGCCTTTTCCTACATCCTTGGTGGTGTAGAAGGGTTCGAAAGCGCGAGCTTGCACTTCCTTGGGCATCCCCGGTCCGGTGTCGCCGATCTCCACGATTACGCCGTTCTCGTCGACGCGCGTTGACACCCGAGCGTGCCCGTCCCCCTCATCGCATCGATGGCGTTGATCAGGTTGTGCTCAAGACCTGCTTGGCGGTGGTCGAGAGTTCGCCGCGCTGTTCTCGACCTGCTTTCTCTGTCAGTTGAAGGCGAAGAGCGGGGGGAGAACGGCGACGACGGTCGTTGCCCAGAGGGCGAAGATGGGGAGGTAGGAGGTCTGCCATCGCTCGAGGCGGTGGAAGGCGATCCTTCCCGTGAGAAACCGCATCGAAAGCCAGGCGGTCCCGGCCAGGTTCACGAGCAGGACGAGGTTGAGGCCGAGCGCTGCAACGCGGTTCGGGGTGAGCCCGAGATCGCCAGTTCTTCCGGCTAAAGCGAGATCCGGCGCACGTGAGGCCGCCACCAGAGGGCGGCGATCCAGCGCCTCCACTCCTGGGGATCAGAGTGGAGGAACCAGCCGACGAGCGATGAAGTGATCTTGGGTTCGGCAGGAGCGTGGGGGAGAACTGCACAGGCTCAGGCACATCTGGCGGGAATGGCCCCCTGTACCTCGGGCCGCGGCTCGAGAAGCAGCGGCGGGCGCCGGCCTCCGGAGAAGTCAAAGACGTCGAAGAGGTCGTTGGCTGAAGCATCGCGCTTACCGATAGGCGGCAGAGAGTGCAGCCGCTCGATGAACGCCAACAACGAGGCGAACTCGTAGTTGGTGTGGCTCACGTAACCGGGCTTGGCCCACGGCGACACAACCAGCAGAGGGACACGCGGCCCCCAGCCCAAGTCGTCGACGCGTGGGGGGGCAACATGGTCGTAGAGGCCCCCGAAGTCGTCCCAGGTGATGAACACCGCGCTGCGGTCCCAGTCCTCCGAACGCATCAAGGCATTCAGCTGCCTGATGGTCCAGTTTTCGCCGGCGCACATGCTCGTTCGGTCCCGAGTCGGGTGCTCGTTGAGCTCCTCCGGAGCGATTACGAAGCTGACCTGGGGAAGTTTCCCGGCCCGAGCATCGGCTTGGAATTGCGATGCCGGGACAACCTTTCGCCAGCGAGAGGTGTAACGCATTTCCTTGATCGCCCGTGGGATGTTGTGGAATTGATGTGGCTCGACGTAGTAGCGCCACGAAATCGCCTTGGAGTCGAGCTCCTCGAAGATGGTCTTGATGCTGAAGCATGCTCTCATGCGGCTCATCAGGGCCTCGATCCTCTGGAGCCGCACGTCGTCCTCCCACTCGACGAGGTTCCGATGGCGTCCCAGCCTGGAGACGTAGTCGCCCGGGTCATCGCAGTACTTGCCGGGACGGTCGTTCGAGCTGATGTTGGAAACCACCCTCTTGGCATGCGCTGCGATGAGGTACATGTGCTCGGGAAAGGTCGAACCGAACGTTGATGAGAACATTCTGTCGGCGAGTACGAAGTTGTCGGCGTAGGCCCAGTAAGCGGGCAGGTCCTTTCTGCGGAACTGAGTAAAGGCGAGATCTTTGCCGCCCGGAATCAGATCGAATCCATTCATGGCTCCGCCGTTAACGGCGACGAGCCCTCGCAGAAAGCTATGCGCGATGTCGTGCGGATAGCGATCGGGGGCTCGTTTCAGCGGAACCTCGGAGCCGTTCGATGTGGTGCCCGTTGTGACGCCGTCGGCCCCCGGATAGCGCCCGAACATGTTGTCGAATGTGCGGTTCTCCTTGACGATGACGACGACCTTCTCGATAGGAACGCGAGCCTGTGGGAGGGAGGTCTTCCCGGCGCCCCCGAAGGGCAGATGCGCCGCCAGCACCACGAGGGCAGCCGCCAAGAGCAGCTCGGCGCCGAGCAGCGCGCCAAACCGTTGGCTGTTCACATCGCTCTCGGTCACGATCCCCTCGACATTCGAGAACCGTGCGCTTGATTGTGGCCGGGGACAGTCGGCACCAAGACAGGAAAGCTGTCGGCTGGATAACAGCGCTCAGAGCTCGGCTCGGCGCCGCAACCTCTCGATATCGCGAATCAAAATCTCTCTACCCCTGAGCTCGAGAAGACCCCTCTCCTGAAATGCGCGCAGGGCCTGATTGACGCTCGGGCGGGAGCCGCCCACCATGCCCGCGAGCGTTGTTTGCGTGACGTCGAGGTCCAGCCGGACGCCTCCCTCTATTTCTTTGCCCTCCTCCTGAGCCAGCGCCAGCAGGAGCTTGGCGAGGCGGCCCGGCAAATCGAGGAACACCAGGTCCGAAGCCTGTTGCAGCGTCCGGCGAATAATCGTGCCGAGGGAGCGATGGAGGGCGTCGGCCAGCCGGGGATTGTCGAGGAGTAGACGCATGAACGAGGGACGCGTAAGGGCCAAGAGCGTGGTTGCCTGGAGTGCCCTCGCCGAGGCCGTGCGCGCCCCCCCATCCAACAACGCCAGCTCGCCGAAGACACTGGGGGGCCGAAGCGTCGCCAGCACCATCTCGGCCCCCTCCACAGAGGTCAGCGAAAGCTTCACGAGTCCTTCGGCGACGATGAAGAGGGATTCGCCCCGATCGCCCTGGGAAAAGATGAGGTCGCCTTTCCAATAGGAGCGAGGCACGATCTCCGGAGCCAGCGTCCGGCGAGCACCGTCGTCGAGGTCGCTGAAAAGCGAGGTCTCGGCCAGCACCGCCGCGATCCGATCGCTTCTCATCGCAGGCCACCGTACCGCGGGTCCTTTGTTGGGCGGCGAAGAGGCACCAGGAGCGCCGAGTGGTCGTTAAATGCTGCTATACGTCATCTGACGACTACTCGGCATCGAATCGGGTCGTGCCGTCAGTCGGAGCCGTTGGTCAGAACTCCCCAGTCCTTGAGCTTGCGGGTCAGCTCCGGCTCGTTCGTCTCACACAGCAGGGAGAGTGACATCAGGTCGTCCTCCCGAATGGTCAGGACGCGCCCGTTGAAGTCCCCTCGCTGGACCTGGATGGCGGCCGAAAAGCGAACCAGTGGCTCGCGCCGCTCAGAGGAGAGCGAATCGAACCTGTCCAGGTGCAGAATCAGCCGGCGACGGGGGGCGGGAGCGGCCGCGGTCCCCTCGGGACTCGGCGGCAGGATCTCGGACATCGGCACCCCGTAGAACCGGGCCAGCTCGGACAGCTTGGCCACGGTAACCATGCGGTCCCCACGCTCGTAGGCTCCGATCACCGCAGCCTTCCAGACCCCCTCGGAGCTCTCTTGGACGTCGTGCAGGGACATTCCCTTCTGCAAACGAATCGCCCGCAGACGATCCCCAAGCGCCTGCGCATAGTCTCTTCCGGTCACTCCTAGCCCCCTTGCTTACTCAAAAGACATCTAACCCATACGCTTCTGATCAACTATCTGTCACGAACTGTAAAGAGATTACCAATCTTTGGCAACCCACCTTGAGGATTACACTAGTGACGATGAGACCGTTGTGGAGGGGCGCCATAACATTCGGGCTGATCAGTATCCCCGTGCGTCTTTATTCGGCCGTGGAGAACAAAAGCCTTAAATTTCACCTTCTTCACGAAAAGGACGGGGGGAGGATCAAGTACCAGCGCACCTGCGGCAAATGTGGTGAGGAAGTGACCTGGGACGACATCATCAAAGGCTACGAGTATTCCAAGGACCACTACGTGACCTTCACACAGGAAGAGATGGCGGCGCTCGACGTGGACTCGATCAAGGCCGTGGACGTCGTCTCCTTCGTCCCGCTGGAAAGGGTCGATCCCATCTACTTCGACAAGTCGTACTACGTCGCGCCGGAGAGCTCAGGGCTGAAGGCCTACAGGCTGCTGGCGGATGCCCTCCAGGCCGAGGGCCAGGTCGGGGTCGCCAAGGTCACCCTGCGGGAACGAGAGCATCTGGCCACCATCCGGCTCAAGGACGGGGTCTTCGTTCTCGAGACCATGCACTGGCCCGACGAGATTCGCACCCCCTCCTTCGAGGAGCTGGACAAGCGCGTGGACGTCAGAGACAACGAGGTCAAGATGGCGAGACAGCTGATCCAACAGCTGTCCGATGATTTCCGGCCCGAGCAGTTCGAGGACGAGTACCGCACCCGCCTGCAGGAGTTGGCCGAGAAGAAAGTCGACGGCCAGGAGATCACGGTTTCGGCCGAAACCGAAGAGGAGGGACCCGCCGAGGTCGTGGACCTGATGGAGGCCCTCAAGGCTTCCGTCGCCCAGGCGAAGGAGCGGCGCGGGGCCAACAGCAAGGGCGGCGACTCCAATCGCCAGGCAGTCTCCGCATCCTGATCCCGAGGCCTCTGCCCCCAGGAGCCTGACCGTGGACGCAGTTTCGATAACCATCCCCGCATCTCCTCAATACGTCGGGGTTATCCGGTTGGTCGCCGCAGGGCTGGCGGCTCGCCAGGGGTTCTCGCTCGATGATATCGAGGACCTCAAGATTGCCGTCGACGAGCTCGCTGCCTATGTGACCGGCTCACAGGGGCGCCTGGGCTTTCTGGAGGTGGTCTTCTCCCTGGACGCCGAGTGCATCTCGTTCAAGGGGTACGGCCGCCTGGAGGAGCCGGAGGAAGTCAGAACCAGCCTCACCGAGCTGTCTCGCATGATTCTGGAAACCGTGACCGAGTCCGCTTCTCTGGAGCGCGTCGGCGCCACGCCTACCTTTCATGCAAGCAAGACCCGCGCCTGATCGCCGTCTCGCAGACGACGGGACTGAGCTTTCCAGAGAGCAGATTCGTGCCGTCTTCCAGGCTTACCAGGACGCTCCCAACGAGGAGGAGAGGGCTGACCATCGCAAGACCCTCGTATCGCAATATCTGGGTTTAGTCGAGTTCCTGGCGCGCCGATTCCGTAATAGAGGAGAGCCGACAGAGGATTTGGTGCAGGTGGGATCAATCGGACTATTAAAAGCCATCGATCGCTTCGATCTCGAGCGCGAGGTCGAATTCTCGACCTATGCCACTCCAACGGTGGTTGGGGAGCTCAAACGCCACTTCAGGGACAAGGGGTGGGCGGTCAGGGTGCCCCGCCGCCTGCAGGAGCTTCATCTCGAGCTGAGTAAGACGGTCTCGGAGCTCTCCCAAGAGCTCGGTCGCTCCCCCACGGTTCCCGAGCTCGCCGAACACACCCGGCACTCGGAAGAAAACGTGCTCGAAGGGCTTGAGATCGCCCAAGCCTACAATTTCACCTCCCTCGATGTCCCCGTGGATCAGGACGACGCCGGCTCGGTTTCGTTCGCCGACCAGTTCGGGGCCGAGGACGACCAGTTGCGAGTCCTCGAGTACCGCACCGCGCTGGCTCCCGAGATGGCCAAGTTGCCGCACCGGGAGCGCACGATCCTTTACCTGCGTTTTTTTCGCGGGCTCACTCAGTCGGAGATCGCACAGCACCTGGGAATCTCCCAGATGCATGTGTCCCGGCTGCTCAATCGGACGTTGGGGCAGCTCAGAGAAGCTCTAGAGGAGTGACCGGACGCCGCCTTGGCGCGGTGTCGCTCGCCCTTATTCTCGGCGCCGGCGCCTGCTCTCTTCCTCCCGTGGACCTCGATCGGGAGCGGCCGCTTGCCCAGCGCACGACGATCTCGGCGGCGGATGGCACCAAGCTCGCCAGGCTGTTCAAGCAGAACCGGGCCCTCGTACCGCTGGAGAGGGTCCCCCGCAGCCTGGTCGTTGCCGTGTTGGCCGCCGAGGATCGCCGTTTCTTCGATCATCCGGGCTATGACCTGGGCTCCATCGCGAGAGCGGCGGTGGCCAACTTCGCCGCCGGGGAGGTGGTCCAAGGGGCGAGCACGATCACCCAGCAGTACGTCAAAAACGCCTTTTTCAGGCGTGCCCCGCGCACACTCGAGCGAAAAGCGCGCGAACTGAGGATCGCTCTCGAAGTCGAACACACGCTAAGCAAGCGACAGATCCTCGAGCGCTACCTCAACACCGTCTACTTCGGCGACGGGGCTTACGGCGTCAGGGCGGCGGCGGAGACGTTTTTCGATCACGGCGTTGGCCGGCTGACACCGGCCAAATCTGCGCTCCTCGCCGCCGTCATCAAATCCCCCGCGCACTACAACCCCCGCAACCATCCAGGCACGGCGCTAGCGCGACGCAACTACATCCTGCGCCGGCTGGCCGAGCTCGACTTGATCGGTTCTCGTCGAGTGCGGCGGGCACGGCACTCCCGTCTCCACGTGGTTGAACGGCTGCTGCGAGTGCCGACCAAGCAGCCCTATTTCGTCGAGGCAGTGAAGCGGGAGCTGATGGCCGACCGTCGCCTCGGCACGACGGAACGGGAGCGGGCGGCCGCGCTGTGGACCGGGGGTCTCGAGGTCGAGACCACCTTGGATCTGGAGCTCCAACGGGCGGCCGAGAAGGCGGTGGCCGGGGTCCTGAACCAACCGGGGGACCCAGAAGCCGCCCTGGTTGCGATTCGGCCCTCGAGCGGGGAGATCGTCGCGATGGTCGGGGGCCGGGACTGGAGCACCTCGCAGGTGAATCTTGCGCTTGGCATCAGCGGCGGAGGCTCTGGCCGGCAGCCGGGATCGTCGTTCAAGCCTCTGGTGGCGGCAACCGCTCTCGAGAGCGGAATCACGTTCGACGAGCTTTACGAGTCCTCGGGAGGGACATTCACCCTGCCCTCGGGAGAGGCGTGGCCGGTGCACAACGCCGAGGGCGGAGCCGGCGGCCTGATCAGGCTGGATGAGGCCCTGGTGCACTCCGTCAACGGCGTCTACGCCCGCCTGATTCTCCAGCTCGGAGCAGACCAGGTAGCAACCCAGGCGCGCCTGATGGGGGTCAAGGCGAAGCTTCCGCCCTACCCCTCCATAGCCCTGGGCGGGGCTGAGGTTTCCGTGCTGGACATGGCGGCCTCCTACGCCACAATCGCCAACGGCGGCACCATGATCGAGCCCACCACGATCCGTTCGGTCGAGCTCACCGGCGGGGACGTCCTGCGCCCGGACCGGCGGGTGGTCCAGGGCGTGATCTCCCCCGGAAACGCCTATCTCCTGACTCAGGTGATGCAGGAGGTGATCCGGCGCGGGACGGGGGTGGCGGCCAACTTCGGTCGCCCCGCCGCAGGTAAGACGGGAACTACGAACGATTACGCAGACGCGTGGTTCGTCGGCTATACGCCCGACTTGGTCGCGGCTGTGTGGGTGGGCCATCCTGAGGGGGCCATCCCGATGACCTCCGTGCACGGCATCCGTGTGTCGGGCGGCACCTTCCCAGCTCTCATCTGGCGCAGTTTCATGGCGAGCGCGCTTGCGGATGAGCCGGTGCGAGATTTCGTGCTCCCGGAAGGGGAGCTCGTGACGGTCTTGATCGACCCCGCGACCGGCCTGCTGGCGGCTCCTTGGTGCGAAGGGGAGCCGCGCCAGATGCTCCGCCAGCTGGTCCCGACCGCGTATTGCCCCCAGCCTGTGCCCGAGCCGACTCCGACACCGACCCCCGAGCCGCAACAGGAGGTAAAGAACCGCAAGGACGTCGACGGCCAGGCGGGTAAGCGCAACGATCACGGGGGTGTCGGCAACGACGGGGGCGGCGGCGACCAAGGCTCGCCGACCCCGGAGGAATCGCCCACACCCAAGCCGTCGCCTTCGCAGGGGGCAGGGCCCTAGAGGCCGCTTCGCCCGCGCCCGCTTACCGCCCCCAATCTGGTTTTGTGCCAGGATAAGGTGCGGAATCCGCCCCCAATCTGGCAAAGAACCGGCTGAGGGGCGGCCGACAGGGCCGCCCGCGCCGACCGGCAGCCGTTCCCGCGCCGACCGGCAGCCGTTCTGCGGCGGCGAGCTCACCTGGTTCAATTGCCTCATGCGCATCGCCGTGATCTCGGACATCCACGGGAACCTGCCTGCGCTGGAGGCCGTCGAGGCCGACCTACAGCGCCACTCTCCCGACGAGATCTGGTGCGCCGGCGATCTCGGTTGGGTGGGCCCCTGGGCCGCCGAGTGCATCGCCAAAGTGCGGGACGAGGGGTGGACGACGGTCAAGGGCAACGCCGATGTGTGGATCACCGGCGACCCGCAGACCGTATCGGACGACGCCGAGCGCGCTCAGCTCAAGGCAGTGGCCGCGGCTCACGCTCTTTCCTCCGAGGATGCCCGCTGGCTGCTCGACCTTCCCCACTCGCATTCGGGGACGGGCTCGATTCTGATGGTGCACGGAACCCCCGATAGTGCCTTCGATGCCCCCCTGCCCGATGCTCCGGCGCTCGATTTCGTCCCCTACGAAGGCCGGGCATCGCTGGTGCTCTACGGCCACGTCCATCGCGCCTTCGTCCGCCGTCTCAAGGAGGGCACGATCGTCTGCAACCCGGGCTCGGTAGGGCTCCCTATGGACGGGAAAACGTCCTCTTACCTGCTGGTGGATCTCGAAGGGCCTGAGGTACTGCTGCGGCACCAAAGAGTGGCCTTTGACCGGCAAACCTGCGTCGATAAGGCTCGCTCGGCCGGCGGCGTCTTGGAGGAGCGCTTCCTGGGCTTGCTGGGCGAAGGCTGATCGCCATCTGCTCCACCCGGCGCGGCTTCGGGGCCGCCGCTATGCTCGGCCGATGAGCATCACGGTCGTCGACCATCCCCTCGCCGCCCATCTGCTGGTTTCACTTCGGGATCGCAGTACGCCGCCGACGTGGTTTCGCTCCCTCACCAAGAGGCTCACGACCGTGCTCATCCTGGAGGCGACCCGGGACCTTCCGTCGCGACCCCGGAGTGTGGCCACGCCGCTCGAGGTCACCGAGGGCCGCACGCTGGTTCAGCCTCTGGTGGCGGTTCCGATTCTGCGGGCCGGGCTGGGAATGCTCGATGCGGTGGTTGAGCTCTTTCCCGAGGTGCGTGTCGGATACCTCGGGCTCGAGCGCGACGAGGCTACGTTTCAACCCTCCGAGTACTACGCCAAGCTGCCGGAGATGACGGACGCCCATGCCTTCGTGCTCGACCCGATGTTGGCAACAGGGGGCTCGGCCGTCGCGGCTCTCGACTCGGTCAAGAAGGCGGGGGCCGAGTGGATCCGGATGGTATCGGTCGTATCCGCGCCGGAGGGGATCAAAGCGTTGGAGCAGGCGCATCCGGACGTGCCAGTGGTGACCGCCGCAATCGATCGAGAGCTAAGCGATCAGGCCTACATCCTCCCAGGCCTCGGGGACTTCGGCGACCGTCTGTTCGGTACCGAGCCGAAGGACTAGTGCTCCTGCGCGGAAGCAGCGTCGGACTTACGCGCAGGTGCACCTAGGCTCATGGGCCCTCTAGGGGGCGCAGTGCTTCCTCGTCACCCAACAGCATCAGGAGATCTCCGTCCTCGAGAAGCAGGTCGCCCTGGGGGTTTGCGACTATCTCCCCTTCGAATCTCAACACCGCGAGCGGGACCGTCGTGCCACATACGTCCGATACCGAGCGTCCGCATAGCTCCGAGCCAGGATCGACCTGCAGCTCTTCGATCCTCAGCGGCGCGCCCCCGCGCCGGGTCAGCTCGAGGTAGTCGACGACGCGGGGTCTCAGCGCCATAGCCGCCATGTGTTGGCCGGTCGATGCGTAAGGGGAGATGACCCGGTCGGCGCCGGCCTTGTGCAGCCGCGCCGCAGCGGTCGGATCCGAGGCCCGTCCCACGATGAAGATGTCGGGATTGAGTGAGCGAGCAGCAAGCGCGATGTAGACGTTGTCGGCGTCCGAGTCGACCGCGCACAAGAGTGCGCGTGCCCTCTCGATGCCGGCCGTCCGAAGGGATTCGTCGGACGTTGAATCACCGATGATGAAGAGAATTTCGTCATCCTCCATCAGCTCGATGAGCTCGTCCTTTGGTTCGACCACGACGAAGGGAACAGCTTCTTCCGCGAGTTCGCGCGCCGCCGTGCGGCCGACTCGTCCGTAGGCACAAACTATGTAGTGATCGCTGAGCGTCCCAATGCGACTCTTCATCCGTCTCCTAACCGTTCGCCGACCGAACGCCCCTTCGGAGATCGCCACCCCCATTAGTGACAGCGTAACGACGAAGATGCCCACGCCCAGCCCCAGCAGGCTGATCGTGAACCATTCCCCGGCGAGGCTCAGAGGCCGTGCCTCCTCGAAGCCCACAGAGGTGAGCGCCAGGAGTGTCATGTAGAGCGCGTCCACGAACGACCAGCGTTCGATCAGCATGTAGCCGGCCACTCCGTAGGCGCCGGTTAACACGAGAGCCAGCCCCGGCCATGTCAGGCGGCCGAAGGGCTTGTCCGAGCGAGCCGCCATGGCCCCGAGGCTACTCCGCGTGGAACTTATCAGGCGAGCGCCTCCGTCCAAGCCCCAACAAAGCTTGAGGCGAGTAGCAACCGAGAGGGGAATGACGATGAGATCGTGGAGAATCATGGCGGCGGCCGCAACTCTTACTGTGGTGGCGACCGCCTGCAGCGGCAGCGATCTGAGCGCCGGCGGGGCCGACGCCGGCGGTGGCGGTAGTAGCAGCGGCGTAGGCAGCGCCACCCACGGCGACGCCGAACTCCGGGTCGAGGAAGCGCAGTTGGGAGCGGGAGCCTCCACCAATGGCGGTCAGACGGCGGCAAGGCTGCCGACCGTCGGACCATCCGTCATCAAGACCGGTTATCTCAAGCTCACGGTGTCGGAGGACGGCTTCTCGGAGGCGACTCAGGACGCGGTCGCCCTGGCGGGCCGTTTCTCGGGGTTCGTCCTGTCGACCTCGATCGAAGGAAAGGACTCTCGCTCGGGCACCCTGGTCATCAGGGTTCCCTCCGACAGGTTCGAGGAGCTTGTCAACGAGGTCAAAAACCTCGGCGATGTTCGCTCCGAGAGCATCTCGGGGCAAGACGTGACTCAGGAGTTCGTCGATCTCGAGTCGCGCCTGAGAAACCTGCGTGCTCAGGAAGCGGTTCTGCTGCGGCTCTTCGACAAGGCCACCACGGTCGCCGCCACAATTCGAGTGCAGTCCGAGCTCGGCCGAGTCCAGCTAGAGAGCGAGCAGCTACGGGGACGCCTTCGCTACCTCGAGGACCAGACGTCGCTCGCCACGCTGAGCATCACTGTTGCCGAAAAAGGCGTCCCCGCCCCCGCCACTCGCGGGACTCTGGCCAAGGCATGGGACAGGGCCCTCGAAGGCGCCCTGGGAGTCGTTGCAGCCGTGATCGTGGGGGCCGGGACGCTGCTCCCGGTCTTCCTCCTCATTCTGGTCGGCGTGGCGATCTTCCGCCAAGTTCGGCCGCGGTTTACGTCGTGAGGTCCACCGAGCGGCCCGACTTGAGGATCTCGAGCACCGCCTGAGCGTCGTCGTCTTCGACCTTGACGGGCTCACCGGCCTTGCGATCGAAGCCGAAGGCGCGGCTCAAGTTCTCCTCGGCTCGAGCGAGCGCCTTCTCGGCGGCGCTCAGCTTGATCCGGAGATCCGTCTCCCGGAGACGTGCCTCCTCGATCTCGACCTCCAGCTTCTCGAGGCGAAGGCTCTGCTGCTCGCCCAGAGTCGCGAAGGCGTCGACCTGGGCGGCGCGCAGGGAGTCGTCGCGGGCGAGCTGGATAAGCCGATCGACCACGGCACGTCCCACGTCGTTGTAGTCGATGCGAACGTTCTTGCGTCCGCCTTTCGCCTGAGCAGAGGACTGAGCATCCTCGAGCGTCACCTCTTCGGTCGATTGCATGGCAATTATGGTGTCCCGCCCCCGCCGGCCCCGCTGAATCACCTCAATGCGGCCGAGGCCCTCCAACAGCTTCACCGCTTCGGCGGAGCGAACGGAGTTGAGGCCGGCCTCGGTAGCGACCTGACGCAGCTTGCCTTCGAACTGACCATCGACCGCGGCCTGGTCGAGAGCGTTGAGTAACCGTGTTGCTAATAGGTGAAGGTTCGTACGAGCCATGTGACTGCTTTCTGTCGGAAGGTTTCGCAGACTACATCAAGTAATCTAGTACGGGAAACCCACTCTGGAAAGTAACGTGGGAGCAATCTCAGAATTATACGCAGGCCGGGACGGGCACGGCTTTGGTTTGAAAGATCGGTAGCGCACACGGTGCGGCCACCTGATAACTTGGGAAGTATTGTCAGCCCTCTAAGAGGATCTGGCTGATGCGGGCCCGCAGCTCCTGCGGGCACGAGCTGTGCCGCCGTTGCCGAGAAACGATCACGGTGACCCGCCTCTGCAGGCCGAACCGCTCGTAGCAGGGGCCGCACTCTTCGAGATGGACGCGGATCTCTTGACGCTGTAACTCGCTGAGGATCTCCCCATCGAGATACAGGTGGATCAGCTCCAGCGTGGTCCGGCAGTACTCCTTCATTTTCCCCTGCTCGCTGTCATCCTCGTGGGCCCTGTCCGTCTCCGGCCGGGCCACCCTTGACAATCCCTCGATCTCTGGCTATGTCCCACAACCGTTTCTGCAGTGCCTTTCTTCCCCGATGTAGGCGCGACATGACGGTCCCCATGGGGACGTCCATGATCTCGGCCATCTCCGCGTAGGAAAAGCCTTCTATGTCGGATAGCACCACGGCCAGCCGGAACTGGTCGGGCAGATCCTCGATGGCCTGGAGGATGTCCGTGTCCACCAGTGCGTCGAGAACCAGGGACTCGGGGGTTTCGGTGAACTGTGTATCGTGGTTCTTGAGCTCCTGGTAGAGGTCGAAGTCCTGGACCTCATCAGTGGATAGCTTTTGGGGCTCCCTCTGCTTCTTACGGTATGTGTTGATGTAGGCGTTGGTCATGATGCGGAAGAGCCACGCTTTCAGGTTGGTGCCCGACTCGAAACGATCGAAGGAGCGGTATGCCCGCAGCATCGTCTCCTGCACTAGGTCCTCGGCGTCGGCGGGGTTGCGGGTCATCCGCAGGGCACCTCCGTAGAGAGAGTCGAGCAGGGGAGGAACCTCGTCCTGAAATCGCTGCCGGTCCTCTTCGGCGAGGCCTGTGGCCTTCGAGTCAGGCACCCGCTTTTGCCCCTCCTGACGCCTCGAGCATGCCCGACTCGAAGCTGAACAGGAGCCCCTCTCGCCGTCGGTGGGTCTCGAGGGCGATGTCGACGAGGGTGCCGACGAGCTCCTCGAAAGAGACTCCTGCAGGCTCCCACAGATAGAAGGCGAAGGATCCGGGAACTGTGTTGATCTCCATGACCCAGCTCTGTTCTGCTTCCTCGTCCACGAAGGCGTCGATGCGGGCGACTCCGGATGCGTCCACCGCCCTGAAGGCGGCCATTGCATTGTCCTGCACCGTTTTGGTGAGACGGTCCGAGATGGGGGCCGGCAAGCGGCGCTCCTGGCTCGCCATGCCTGAGGACTTGGACGCCTGTATGCTCCCCCTCTCGCTCGCCATGCCCGAGGACTTGGACGCCTGTTGCTTGCCCCCCCTCAGGTACTTGTCCGAGAAGGTCAGGAACTGCTCCCAAGGAACGGGCTGCTCGCAAAGTGAAGGCCGGGGCTCGACCCCCGCGCCGCCTAGGACCGCGCAGTTGACCTCGATGCAGCCCTCCATCGACCGCTCGACCAGGATCCTGCGGTCGTACCGACAGGCCACGTCGAGAGCCCGCGCCAAGCCGGTTCGGTCCTCGGCCCTTCCGATTCCTACGCTGGAGCCGAGCCGCGCCGGCTTGACGAACACGGGGTAGGCCAGGGAGCTCTCGACCTCGTCGAGGGTGCGCCCGGCATCGGCCTCGAGTCGCTCGGCCTCCACCATCACGTGGGGAACCACCGGTAGCCCCGCGGCCTGAAAGGCGGCCTTCATGATCACCTTGTCCATGCCTGCGGCGGAGCCCGGCACTCCCGAGCCGACGTAGGGGATCCCGGCCAGCTCCAGCAGGCCTTGCAGGGTGCCGTCCTCGCCAAAGGTCCCGTGGATGGCGGGGAACACGACATCGAGTGGAACTGAGCGGGCCCGCTTGAGCCGCCCGCCGGGCAGATAGAGCCCACCGCGGCCCGTGCTCGGGGGAATGAAGGCCTCGCCGGCGACCTCGTCCCAGGTTCGGCGCCGGTAGACGCCCAGATCGTTGAGTGCCTCCGAGTGCAGCCAGCGACCCTCCCTCGTGACGTAGATCGGGACCACGTGATGGAGGGCAGCGAGGACGGCCATGACCTGGTGGGCGGTCACGATCGATACATCGTGCTCGACCGAGCGCCCGCCGAAGATCACGCCTACTGCCAACCTGTCCATGACGGGCAGTCTAGAGGTTGACCCGTTTTCGGCGAGGTCTATACTCGTTTCGTCATGACCTAACGGCCCAACAGTCGACCACGAGGCCCACCGCATCTCCTCACGATCATGCACATCGGCGCTAGTGAGGAGGAAATACTTGTTGCATCTCGAGCCGTTTCGTGAGTCTCACCTGGCCCAACTCCAGTCGTTGATCAACTGCCATTTGGGCTCGGTCGTCCCCGGTTGGGCGCTCTCTTCACACTTCATTTCCAGCCATCTAGGGCGCAATCCCGGTCAGTACGTCACCGACCCGTGGGTAATCGAGCGCAGGACCCTGTGTGCACTCGAGCGAGGCCGGTTGCTCGGAGCCGTTCATCTGGTGCGTTACGGATCAGGCCCCGAGGTCGGCGGGGACTTCCAGAGGGCCGGGGAGATAGCCTGGTTCTTGGCCTGGCCACCGAGCCCGCCCGGCCGCTACCTGTTTCCGTACTCGTTCGCCGAGTCGGCTGAGGCGCTGCTCCGGGCCGCGCTGGCGCAGCTAGACGAGTGGAGTGTGACCAAGCAGTACGCGTCAGAAGATCTTTGGTTGCCCGCGCTGGACGGCGTGCCGGATCAATGGCCCCATGTCGCAGAGGCCATTGCGGCGGTCGGCTTTCAGCCGAGCCCCGAGGCCGAAGAGATAGTCCGCTTCGGGCTGCTCGCATCGGTGCCCGAGCCATCGAGGCCCCCGGTCTCCGGTGTGGACCTCAGACGGAGGACCGCAGAGACGTTCGTGCGCTTTTCGGCGATGCTCGGACAAGATGAAATCGCATTCTGCGAATGGAGCCTTGACCTCGGCAGTGGAGGCGATGTGCAGGCGTTGGCCGCCTGGGCGGAAGTGGCCGATCTGTGGGTAAAGGACGATTGGCGAAACCGGGGCCTCGGCTCATGGCTGGTGCAGAGCGCAAGCGCATTGCTGCGGCGCGGCGGGTACGAGCGTGTGATTCTCGCAGTTTCTCCCGAGCGGGAACGTTCAGGAGCCGCTCGCTTCTACGACCGTCTCGGCTGGAGCGTGCTCACGCGGTTACAGCGAGGACACGCACGCCCTGCCGTCCCTGCTGAGGGTTGAGCTGTGGTCGATGTCCGGATCCTCGCAACGGACCAGCTTTCCGAGCCCGAGTGGCATGCGCTCCGTGAACTGCTGGATGAGGCCTTCGAGGGCGGCTTCAGCGATGACGACTGGGACCACACGGTGGGCGGGCTTCATGTGCTCGCCGTGGGCGGCGGCATCGTCTCTCATGCCGCAGTCGTTGAACGGCTCCTGATGGCGGGAGACCGGCCCCTTCGAACCGGCTATGTCGAGGGCGTCGCGACTGCACTCGAGCATCAGAGAACGGGTCACGCCTCCACGGTCATGCGAGAGATCGGCAGGCTCATTCGAGCCCACTTCGAGCTTGGAAGCCTCTCCACGTGCCTCCCGGATTTCTATGCCCGGCTCGGATGGGAGCTGTGGCCGGGGCCGACCTACACGAGCTCGCCGAGAGGGCCGCTGCGGACGGAAGAGGAAGACGGCGGTGTCATGGTGCTACGCACCAGGTACACCCAGCAACTTGAAACGACGCTTCCCCTGATGTGCGACTGGCGCTCCGGCGACGTTTGGTGACGGCCGAAAAGCTTTCGCCCGGCCCCGCCCGGCCCCTCCCGGCCCCTCCTGAACGAGGTAATGGTCCACCCATGTTGGGCTTGCAGGTTCCGTTTCCGTACTCAGGGGCCAACCTTGGGGGAAATCTACCTAGGAGAACGCCCACCGGTTCCGGAATTCAACCCTCGTAGTGGTCCGGCAGGTCGTTCTCGAACAGGACCGCATCTCCCGGCCCGAGGAGCGACGAAAGCTTTACCCGGGCCTGGGCGAGGGAGTCGACCACCACGACCCGAGCGGAAGCTCCGTTCGCCCCTCGCACGAGCGCCGCCCGATTTGTAGGGGCGACAAAGACGACGGTGTCGGCGACGGTGCCGGCCCGGCGGCCGAGCTCCTCGTTGGCCTGCTCCTGCAGAGCGCCGAGCTCGATGATCCCGGGTGTTACCACCACACGCCGGCGAGCGGGCAGCGCCTGTAGCACCTCGAGCGCGGCGGCGGCCCCGTCGGAGTTGGAGTTGTAGGCGTCGTCGATAACAGTGACGCCCCCGGTGCCCTCGATTAGTTGCAGCCGGTGCTCGACCGGGGCGAGGGCTGCAATGGATTCGACCAGGTCGAGGGACCGGCGACCGGCGGCCACGGCCACCGCAACCCCCGCCAGTACGTGTCCGATCGAGTGTCGGCCAAGCAGCCGAGTCGAGGCCTCGCAGCTTTCACCAGAGCGAGTATCCACAAGCTTGAAGTGGGTGCCCGTGCGGGTGATGGTGAGGTCCGAGGCGGTGACATGGGGACCAGCCTGTGACAGCAGCCCGTAGCGCACGACTTCCACACGTTCGGTCGCATTTGCGAGGGCCCGCACGGTGGGATCGTCGACGTTCATCACCGCGACGCCGTCCTCAGGAAGCGCCTCGATGAGCTCGTATTTGGAAGTGGCGATCCTCTCGAGGGAACCAAAGGTTTCGAGATGGGCGGAGCCGATGGCGGTGAGCACGCCGATCTGGGGGCTCACCAAGCGGCACAACTCCGCGATGTCGCCGGGATGCCGAGCCCCCATCTCCACGACGAAGAAACGGTGGTGCTCGTCGAGGCGCTCGTTGATGGTCCGCACGACGCCCAGCGGCGTGTTGAAGGAACCTGGCGTGGCGATGACTTTCTTGGTCGGCGCAATCAGCCCCTCTACCGCGGCCCGAGTGGAGGTCTTGCCGAACGACCCGGTGATCCCCACGACTACGGGGTCGACCTGCATAAGCCGCGCCTGGGCCCGATTCGTAAAACGCCGGTTGATGGCACTTTGCGCCGGAGTAAGCAGGACGTCGGCCGCCGACAGCAACAGCGGCGAGCCCACGACCAATAGCGCGGTCACCACTGCCCAGGTTCCAACGTCTGCGGGCCAACCACCCAAGAAGAGATGGGCGAGCCCCGGCAGGACCAGAGAGGCGGCGACGAAGAACGCAAGGGAGGCGACGAGGGTGCGCCGGGCGCGTCCCGTCATCACCAACGGCTTTTTTTGCGGAGTGGAGGCCAGCCAGAGCGCTCGCCGGGGATGCCGTTTGCACCACTCCAAGAAGGAAGCCCGCTTGTAACCCTCGAGTTGGAAGACGTGCAGCCCTCGCCTGAGCCTGAAGTACTGGACGATGGTCAGCGCAGGGATGAACCCGAAGATGATCGTTCGCAGCAACAGCGAGTACGCGATGAACGGATCGGCCCGTCCCATCAGTCCAGGAAGTGGCGGGTAATCCGGCAGAAGCGATCGGGCTCCTCCAGGTATGCGAAGTGGCCCGCTCCCTCGAAGATGATGAGTCCCGCATCCGGGATCAGGTCCTCCATCCGGCGACCATGTGCCACCGGAACGGCGTCGTCTTCGCTGCCCCAGATGAGAAGGGTTGAGGATTCGACTGCGGGGAGCGACCTGGACAAATCCTCATTGACGACCCTCACTAGAACCGGCCGCAGCGCCCCTGCTTCTTGGTAGTCCTGCGACGCTACGCGCTCATAGATGCTCTGCTTGAAGCGCCGCCCTGCGGGTCCCAGGCGACCGGCCAGCCTGCCCCCTTTGGAGGCCGCCTTCTTGAGCCGCCCCTTCATGGTGGGTGGGCTTCGGAGCCCGGAGGGCGCCTGGAGGATGAGGCGGTTGACGTAAGAGGGTTCGGTGGCGGCGATGTACATCGAGGTGCGCGCCCCGAAAGAGTGCCCCACGAAATGGGCTCGTTCGACTTCCAGCTCGTCCAGGATCTCGCACACGTGGACCGCGTATTCCGACGTGCCCCACTCCGGAGGTGGAGCTGCCGATTCGCCGAACCCCGGAAGATCGATCGCCACGATCCGGAAGGCGGGAGCCAGGCAGGTCAGCACCGGGGTCATCGACTCGATGCGGCCGCCCCATCCGTGCAGGACAACAACGGGGTGACCAACCCCTGAGTCGAGCACGCGGGTGCGGTGCCCCTCTGGCGCCAGGAAAAAGGACGACGAGGTCATCGTCAGTCGAATTCGATGGCTGCTCTAGCGGCGGCGGGGAGGCCTGCGGGAGCGGCGGTGCTGGCGCTGCTTGGGGTTCTTGCGTCGCCGCTCCGGCTGCACCGCGGTGGGGCGGGGGCGCTCGGCCTGCGCCTCGGTGATGGCTCGAGTGATCTCCTCGGTAGTAGAGACATCGGTCTCGCCGCCGCTCAATAGGAGTTGGAGGAGCACAGAGCGCTCGAACTCCTCAGTCGAGCCGGTGATCTTCTGGCGTGAACCCTGGGGCGTGTCCCACTCGGCGATAATCCGCCCGGCATGGGCGACGCCGACCCGAAGCGGGATCGTCCCTACCCTTCCTTGCCACACCAGCTCGTTGGTTTCCATCATTCCCACTTTCTCATTCTTCTGCTCCTAGCCAATCTCTGCTCCCACTCGTTGGGAATTGCCCTGCTTCGCCCCGTTTCCCCTGTTTACTTCTTCTCGCTTTTCGCGAGACAATGCCTTGTGAACGCGTGACCATGCGAACAGGAACAGTCACCCTCTTGTTCACCGACCTGGTCGGTTCCTCGGAACTGATCCAGCGGCTCGGAGACGACGCCGCGGACCGTGTCCGACGACGCTATTTCCGTCTGCTCAGGGGCTCGGTGCAGCGCTGTGGCGGCGACGAGATCAAGAGCCTCGGGGACGGGCTCATGGTGGTCTTTCCCAGTGCAGTCGATGCCGTCTCGTGCGCAGTCGCCATGCAGCAGTCCCTTCACAATCATAACTCCGAGCACGAGGACGAGGGGTTGCACCTTCGGGTCGGGCTTCATGCAGGCGAGCCCGTACAGGAGGGAGGCGACTTCTTCGGACAGTCTGTGGTGATCGCCAAAAGGATCTGCGACGGGGCGGAGGGTGGGCAGATCGTGGCCTCCGAGCTGGTGCACGACATCGTTGGGAGCCGCGGCGACTTCGAATGGAAGGAGCTGGGTTGGATTGCCCTGAAGGGAGTGGCGACCCCGGTCTCCTGCTGCGAGCTGGCCTGGTCCCCGGGCCCCGCTGGTTTTTCCCCTGTGCCGCTGCGAGGCCCACGCCGCAGCCCGTCACCGGTGCGCCGGGGTCAGGGCCCTGAACGCTCGGCGCGGATCTGGTCCCCCGCTTCTCCTCGTCTTCAGGCAGCAGTGGCGGCAGCAGTGACGCTCGCCCTGGTAGTGGCGGGCATCATTGCCGTCGACTCGAAACTGACCACGCAAAGTCTCCCCGAGGAGCTGACCTGGGTGGAGGTGAACCCCTCGACCGCCAGCCTCGGTGGCCCCGGGAATCAGAGGATCAACCGGCTGCTGTCTTCCAATGAGGGGTTCATTGCGGTCGGCGAGGATGATTCCTCCGGCCGGCCCGACGCCGCGGTGTGGACTTCCGAGGACGGGGAAGCCTGGACCCGGAGAGCCCCCGATACTCTGGCCGAGCCCGGCGGGCAGGGGATGCTGGGAGTCGCCTCGGGTGACCCCGGCCTCGTCGCGGTGGGCTACCGAGGCCATGGGGGAACCCTCGATGCCGCGGTGTGGACCTCCGAGGATGGACGGGAATGGACGCCCGTCGAGGGCGACCACGACCTGGAGGGTGCCCGAAACGAGGTCATGAATCGCGTCGCTCGGACCAAGTTCGGTCTGGTCGCAGTGGGCTATCAGGGTCTTGGAGGAGATCGCGATGCTGCTGCGTGGGTGTCGGACGACGGTTTCGACTGGTACCGGGCGAAGGTTCCGGAGGAACCAGGCGACCACGAGACGCAGGAGATGCGCGGTATTGCGGCATCGGGGGAGAACCTCGTAGCGGTGGGAGAGGTCGGCCTTGCGGGCAACTATGACGCCGCTGCGTGGTTCTCGAAGGACGGCACCAGATGGCAACGCCGGGCACAATTACCCGGCGTCTTCGGGGGGCCGGGGGAGCAGATCATGACCTCATTGGTGGCCTCGGAGGCAGGCTTCGTTGCTGTTGGCTGGGACGAAGTCAGGTCCGACCTCGACGCGCAGGTGTGGACCTCAGAGGACGGGATGGACTGGAGCCGCCTGAGCTACAACGAAGCCGTCTTCGGCGGCGATGGGGATCAGCTCCTGTGGGGAGTCGAGCTCTCCGCGGGCACCTTCATCGCAGTGGGCCGTGACGATTCCGGAGGCGGATCGGATGCTGCGGTGTGGACTTCCGAGGATGGCCTCGAATGGGTACGCACACCCAGTGAGGAGGGCGTTTTTGGAGGGGATCGCGCCCAGGAGATGAAGTTCGTGGCGGCGGTGGGCCGTCGGCTGGTGGGCGCGGGTTGGGACCAGGAGGATGCTGCGATCTGGTGGGCCGACCTTCCCAGGCGCTGAACAACCTCACTCGGCTCGCGGCGGATTTGACGAGTAGCCTAGAGAAAGCTTGAGCTCGTCCACGACCCGGGCGGGGTCCCCTTGCTTGTAGAGGGCCGACCCCACCACGAAGCGATCTGCGCCGGCCGCGGCGGGCTGCGAGATCGTTGCAGGCGATACACCTCCGTCGACCTCGAGCGACACCTCGCGGCCGGACCCTTCGATCAGATTGCGCGCCGCGGCGATCTTTGACTCCATGGTCTCGATGTAGCTCTGCCCACCGAAACCCGGGTTCACGGTCATGACCAGGAGGAGATCGAGGAGATCCATCACGTGGACGCATGCATCGAGCGGCGTCGATGGGTTCAGGGCCAACCCCGCCTTCGCTCCGAGGTCGTGGATCAAGTCGAGCGTCCGGTGCAGGTGCGTGCACGTCTCCGCGTGGACGATGATTGTCTCGCAGCCTGCTTCCACGTACTCAGCGAGGTAAGGCTCGGGGGCATCGATCATCAGGTGGGCCTCGAAAGGAAGCCCGGTTGCCGGACGGCAGGCAGCGATGACTCCGGCCCCGACCGTCAGGTTGGGTACGAAGTGGCCGTCCATGACATCCCACTGGATCGCATTCAGCCCGGCCCCCTCGAGAATGGTACAGACCTCGCCCAAGCGACCGAGGTCGGCGTTCAACACCGAGGCGACCAACTGGTTTTTCACAATCCCTACGCTAACCGGGTGATGCGACGAACCTGGCCCAGCCCACACTCCCTTGCCCCGCAAACCGAAGCTCGAACACGCACAGAGCGTGCCTGGTAGGCATTCGGTACCCGAGGGGCGCGCTATTCGCGCTATTGCCCACTTGGCTAGAAAGGGACCCAGATGCGCGCTTGACTACCCGGCGTCAGCTCGAGGCCGACCCTGCGAACGCAGAAGAGCCAGGAACAGCATCGCAGAACGGGGAAGCTCAGACCCGTCGACATAGAGCACGTGCCACGGCCGTTGCAAAGGTGTTCCTTGCACCCGGAGACGCACCACCACTCCCGACTGAAGCTCGACCTCCACCGCATCGAGGGAGATCAAGGTGATCCCTAGACCCGCCGTAGCGGCGTGCTTGATTGCCCCGTTGCTCCCCACCGTCATTACCGATTGCGGAGTGATCCCCGAGGCAGCCCAGAACTCCTCGGTCGCTTCGCGGGTCCCGGAACCCGGCTCGCGCAGGAGCCATGTCTCCTCCGACAGCTCGACCGGTTGGATCGCACGACGTTGGCGCAACGGGTGGACCGGATGGGCGACGACGGAAAGCTCGTTGTCAAGGAAAGCTTCTCCCGCAATCCCAGATGAGGACGGCGGCCGGCCTCCGACCGCCAGATCCGCCTCGCGGTCGAGCAGGCGGCTGATGGCGGTGGCTCGGTTCCCGACTTCGAGCGAGATCTGGACCTCCGGGTGGCGTTCTCGGTACTTCGCCAGCAGGAGGGGCAATACGTATTCCCCTGCCGTAGTCACTCCGGCGATCCGCAGGTGGCCGGGGGCGCCCGCCGCTTCCCGTGCCGCCTGGACGGCGCGCTCGGATAGACCCAGAATCTGCGCTGCGTAGCGTGCGAGCTCATGGCCGGCTGCGGTCAGCCGGATCCCTCGGCCTGCCGGCTCGATAAGCAAGACTTCGAGCTCGCGCGCCAGAGAGCTGACGGCCGACGATACCGAGGGCTCGGTAACGACGAGTGCCGCAGCCGCTCCACGTATGGAGCCTGCTCGAGCTACCTCGACGAAGGTCCGCAGTTGTCCAAAGGTCATCGTTTACTTAAGCATAAACCTAATAGTCAGATGGAACATTTAAATTGTGATCTTGCCTACGTGGGCGTATTCTGCGGGCGGCGGACAGCCAAAGGAGTGAATCAAGATGGCTCAAGGTAACGGGAGCGAAACCAAGCGGGACCGGTTCCTCGCCGGTGTTATTCCCTACAAGGAGATGGGCTACTGGCGGCCCGACTACGAGCCCGAAGACACCGACATCATCGCCGCCTTTCGCATTACGCCCCAGTCGGGGGTCGATCCCGAAGAGGCGGCGGCCGCGGTCGCCGGAGAATCGTCGACGGCCACGTGGACGGTGGTCTGGACGGATCAGCTGACCGCGTATGAAAACTACCAGGCCAAGGCCTACAAGGTCACACCGGTACCGGGTGCCGACCCCCCTCAGTGGATCGCCTATATCGCCTACAAGCTCGACCTGTTCGAAGAGGGCTCGATCCCCAACCTGACTTCGTCGATCATCGGCAATGTCTTCGGGTTCAAAGCGCTGCGCGCTCTCCGGCTCGAGGATCTGCGGATACCACAGACATATCTCAAGACGTTCCAGGGCCCTCCGCACGGAATCATCCAGGAGCGCGAGATGATCAATAAGTTCGGTCGGCCGCTGTTGGGAGCGACCACCAAGCCCAAGCTCGGGCTCTCGCCGAGAAACTACGGGCGGGTTGTCTACGAAGCACTTCGGGGCGGGCTCGATTTCGTCAAGGACGACGAGAACACCAACTCACAACCCTTCAACCGCTGGCGCGAGCGTTTCCTCTACTGCATGGAGGCGGTCCACCGAGCGATGGAACAAACAGGTGAGGTCAAGGGCCACTACCTGAATGTCACGGCATCGACAATGGAAGAGATGTATGAGCGCGCCGAGTTCGCTAAGGAGCTCGGCAGCGTAATCATCATGATCGACCTGACGATCGGGTTCACCGCGATGCAGTCGATGTCGAAGTGGGCGCGCGCCAACAGCATGCTCCTTCACCTTCACCGTGCCGGACACTCCACTTACACCCGCCAAAAGAACCACGGAGTCAACTTCCGTGTCCTTGCGAAGTGGTGCCGAATGATCGGAGTCGATCACATTCACGCAGGAACAGTCGTCGGAAAGCTCGAGGGAGACCCGAACGCCGTGAGCGGCTACTACAAGACGTGCACCGACGACTTCAACAAGCAGGATGCGGCCCTCGGTTTCTATTTCGACCAGGATTGGATCCACATGCCCGGCGTGATGCCGGTTGCATCCGGCGGCATTCACGCCGGCCAGATGCATCAGCTCTTGCACTATCTCGGTGAGGATGTCGTCCTGCAGTTCGGGGGTGGGACGATCGGGCATCCAATGGGTGTCTCGGCGGGCGCAACAGCCAATCGCGTCGCCACCGAGGTGATGATCAAAGCTCGCAACGAGGGCCGCGACATCATGCGGGAAGGCCCCGACATCTTGCGCACGGCCGCAAAGAAGTCACCCGAGCTCGACTCGGCGATCGAGACATGGGGCGATATCAGTTTTGAGTTCGAGTCCACCGACACACCGGACGTCATCGAGACACCGACGCCAGTCGCCTGACGAGTAGACACTAAGGAGACAACAGCATGACGACAGGAGTGCACATTACCCAGGGCACGTTTTCTTACCTGCCCGAGCTCGACGATGACGAGATCAGGGCACAGATTCAGTACGGCATCGACAACGGATGGGCGGTGGCCATCGAGTACACCGACGATCCGCATCCCCGCAATATCTATTGGGACATGTGGGGTATGCCGATGTTCGATATCGAGGACGCGGCTGCCGGTCTGCACGAGGTCAACCGCTGCCGGGAGGCGTTCTCAAATCATTACATTAAGGTGAGCCTCTATAACCGCAAGCTCACCAAGCAGAGCATCGCGCTTCAGTTCCTCGTCAACCGTCCGCAGCACGAGCCTGGGTTCCGCCTAGAACGCCAGGAGGGGTCGAACCGAGCGGTGCAGTACACCCTGACGTCCTACGCGGCAGACCGGCCCCACGGCGAGCGTTATTCGAGCGATGGCCCGGACGCAAGCAGGTAGCGGCCCCTCGCTTGGTCCGGGAGTTCCCCCTCGAGACACCCAGGAGCCTTACGGGCGCGGGAAAGTGGATGAACGCTTCGCCGAGCTCGAAGATCCCTTGCACGAGATTCCGGACGATGCAATCGTAGATGCTGCAGCCATCTTTAGGGAGTCCCGCGTCGACGAGGTCCTCGATGAGATGGATCGCGATTTGATCGCGCTTCAGCACGTAAAGGGACGTATCAGAGAGATCGCCGCGTTGCTCCTGGTCGACCGGCTGCGCCGCAGCATCGGACTCGAGGCCTCGGCCCCGACACTGCACATGAGCTTCACGGGCAATCCCGGAACCGGCAAGACAACCGTCGCGGCGAAG
Organism: Actinomycetota bacterium; assembly: GCA_013695465.1. Lineage (GTDB taxonomy): Bacteria > Actinomycetota > CADDZG01 > CADDZG01 > WHSQ01 > JACDAL01. The sequence goes on from JACDAL010000148.1 coordinate 46,355, forward strand.
ATGGGAAAGATCCTCTACAAGCTGGGTTACGTACGGAAGGGCCACGTCGTAAGCGTGACGCGCGACGACCTGGTCGGCCAGTACGTCGGCCACACCGCTCCGAAGACCAGGGAAGTCTTGAAGAAGGCGATGGGCGGGGTGCTGTTCATCGACGAGGCCTACCACATCTATCGGGTGGACAATGAGCGGGACTATGGGCAGGAGACCGTGGAGTTGCTGCTGCAGGTGATGGAGAACGAGCGGGAGAACATCGTCGTCATCATGGCCGGGTACAAGGAACAGATGGGTCGCTTCTTCGCCGACGTACCCGGCCTCAGTTCGCGCATCGCGCACCACATCGACTTTCCCGACTATTCCCCCGATGAGCTGATGGAGATTGCACGGCTCATGGCGGAGCAGCAACGCTACCGCCTCTCCGACGAAGCCGAAAGAACGTTCACCGACTATCTGAAGCTGCGAGTTGGGCAACCCCAGTTTGCCAATGGCCGCAGCATCCGAAACGCGCTTGATCGGGCGCGCATGCGTCAAGCGATCCGTCTCTATGCCGGTGGACGGGACGGAAGCAGGCTGACCAAGAAGGATCTGGTGACAATCGAAGCCGAAGATGTGCTGAAGAGCCGCGTGTTCGAGGGCGGCTTCTATCAGGAGCAGGAGCCCACCGACGACGAAGCTCGCACCGATTGAATCCCAATTCCGACCTCGGCGGAGCCGTGCAGGGCCGCACATGAGTGATTCGGTACCGTCTGAAAGAGTCGTTCTCGGGCGGCGTGATGACACGACGATGGTGGGCTTCCAGTGGACGGGAACCGAACCCGAGGGTCTCAACGAGCCCTATGAAGCAGAAAGCCTGGGGGCGGTGTGGGAGAGCGATGAGCTGGTCACCTACAACCTCGGCCAACTCGCCCATCGCTTTGGGCACGACACCGACGGCTACATGGAGGATGTGGACTAGCGCCCTCGTCGGTCACTCTTGTCGCTGATCATTTATTGAGGCGGCGAGTGAGGTCAACCGGGGTTAGCGGACGCTCGATGTCGGGCGAAACTGTTCGAGCAGTGCCACCGCTGAGGTGGGTGGATCTACTAAGGTGGATCTACAAAGAAGGATTCGCCCGGTTCCTAGAGCGCCAGCGCCGCCACTCCGATCCCGATCAGCGCGAGCCAGTAGACGGCGGTGAAGACTAGATCGACCCGATGCGGTCGCAGGGGGATCAGCACCGCAACCACCCACAGGGGCATGACCACCACACCGAACGCAGTCGCGTACAGTAGGCTCGCCCAGGCGGCGAACGAGGCCCCTGTGGCCGCCGCAACAGCGAGTGCCAGGAGCATGACCCCGAGCACCGCCTGCCCCAGTACGTCGCCCAGCGGGCCTCCCTTGGAGAGTCGGAAGAGGCGATAGGCGAATCCTGCTACCGCATTGAGGCAGAGGCCCCCACTGAGCACTATCCGCCACATGTCCTCGCCCATATCGAGGCCCAAGATAGCCTTCTGCGGTGGCCAAGAAGAAGAGCTCACGCACACGGGGCAAGGCCGAGTCGGCTCAGCACGAGCGGCGCCAACAACGTCTCGAAGAGCGGCGGCTGGCGAAGGAGCAAGAGGTTGCCCGTGAGGCCAGGGCGAAGCGCCGGCGCGACTTCCTGCGTCGCACGATCCTTGTCCTTGTCCTGGGCGTCTCGACTTGGTTTTTTTTCTTTCGCAACCAGCCGCTCACGGAGATCGCCGGGACCAGGATCATGAATTTCTCGACCAGCGGGGTCAATGTGCATCGCACGGGTTCCCTCGAATACGAAACGACCCCTCCCGTGGCCGGCCCCCATGCTCCCCAGCCGGCGGCCTGCGGCACGTACGCCGAGCCGATCTCCGACGAGGAGCAGGTCCACACCCTCGAGCACGGCGCGGTCGGCATCCAGTACCGTCCCGATCTCGACCCGGAGCAGATCGTGGTTATCGAGGACTTCGTGGCCGGCTACGAGACCCACGTCTTCTCGGCCCCCTATCCCGGTATGGGGCCCAATGTCGTGGTGTCCTCGTGGGGAGAGAAGATCGAGCTCGACTCCGCACGCCCGCAGGCGATACGCGCCTACATCGAGGCTTTTCGGCTGAAGGGTCCCGAGAAGCAGGACTGCCCGAACTCCTCGGATGAGTCTTTCTCGCCTTAGCGCACCTCCCTGGGTCCGGTGCGGAGCACTTAAGATGCCCAGCTCATGCAACCGACTCTTGTTACGAGGTTCGCCACCTGTCTGATATTCGCCCTTGTGGGTTCGGTCGCGCTCGCGGCCGGAGCGGCGGCAGCCCCGGCGAGGCCTCCCAGCGAGTGGGTGGTGGGGCCGCACAAGAAGGCAGTGCTGCTGACCTTCAACGGAGAGGCGGGGAAAAAGGGGCTCCATCATGTCAAGAAAGTGCTCCGGCGCCGCCACGTCAAGGCCTCCTTCTTCCTTTCCGGCCGTTGGGTCGCCCACCACAAGAAGCGTGCTCGCGGGGTGGTGCGACGGGGACACATCCTCGGCAACCACGGTTACGGGAGGGCCTCCTTGGTTTCGCTCGACGACATCGCGTTGAGGCGTTCGATCAGACGATCTCAACGAGCCCTGCGACGCGTAGGTGCCTATCCGCGGCCCTTCCTGCGAGCGCCCAAGGGCGCGCTCGATCTCCGGGTGATGAGCGTGGCCGGCTCAATGGGATACGGAATGGTGTCTTCCACTCATCACCCGGGCGGGGCTTCCTCGAGGAAGGTGAGACGCCGGGTCCTCGAGCGTGCGCGCCCGGGTTCGATCATCGCTCTTGACCTGTGGCGCAAGAGCCATCGCCGCGCCCTGCCCCGAATGATCAAAGGGCTCAAGCACAAGGGCTTTTCATTTAGGACGATCAATGCTCTGGAAGACGTGAGACCCGTGCGTTGGGACGTAACGCTGAGCGCGGGAGCAACCGGGCCCACCGTGGGTCTTCTTGACAGGCGACTGCGTTCGCAGTCCTATCCGGCGGGAGGCTCCAATAAAGTCTTCGACTACGCGCTCCTGCAGTCGGTCTTTGCCTTCGAGAAGACTCACGGCATGCCGCGGGACGGCGTGGTTCCTCCGGCCGAGCTACGCAGGATCCTGTTAACGAAGAGGCCCCGAGCACCGAAGCGAGGGCCGCGGCGCTTCGTTGAAATCGACATCTCGCGCCAGGTGTTGTTCGAGGTGAAGGGACGCAAGGTAATCAAGACTCTGCCACTCTCCAGTGGCAACAACGAGCCCTATGTCTCTGAGGGAGTGGAATACGTTGCCCGCACCCCGCGAGGGGCCTTCCGCATCGAGCGCAAGATCGCCGGCTGGAGGGTCAGCCACCTCGGGCGCCTCTACTACCCCTCTTACTTCATCGGTGGCTTCGCCATTCACGGCAGTCCGTCGGTGCCCGTGTACCCGGCGTCACACGGTTGCGTCCGGCTGCCGATGTATGTGGCCAAGGGCTTCTTTTATCGCAACCCAGTGGGACGGGCGGTCTTCGTCCACGACTGAGGGCCCCGGCACCAATCCGGTCCGCCCCGCGTGGCGGACGACCCATGGTGGCGAGCCCGTAGGTTCTGGTTTTGCTCGGCGTAACCCTCCGTTCCCTCGTCTAGATACTCGAAGACCTTTCCGCGGCGCCTTCTCCTGAAGCCCGGCCCGGAGCACTTGACCTGTCTGAGACGGGGCATTGCGCCTGATCGACCCTCCTGCTGGGCGGACCCAGGCTTCATGTTAGGCGTGCAGGTTGGAATGCCGCATAACCTGTGGTGAGGTCGAACCAACGAAGAGGAGACTTCTGATATGGCCCAAGGCATGTCTGCCCCCGATCGAAACCTGGCTCTCGAGATCTGCCGAGTCACCGAGGCCGCCGCCCTCGCCGGTGCCCGCTGGCTGGGGCGAGGGGACAAAGAGGCGGCCGATCAAGCTGCCGTCGACGCGATGCGGCTGATGATGGGAACGGTCGCCATGGACGGCATCGTGGTGATCGGAGAAGGCGAGAAGGATGAGGCGCCGATGCTTTATCGGGGTGAGCGCATCGGCACAGGTGAACCTCCCGAGGTCGATGTCGCAGTCGACCCGATCGACGGCACGACGCTGACCGCCAAGGGGCAACCGGGGGCCTTGGCTGTGGTCGCGGTCGCCGAGCGCGGCACGATGTTCGACCCCGGCCCCTGCTTCTACATGGAGAAGCTGGCGGTCGGCGAGGAGGCGGCTGATGTAGTCGATCTGGATGCCCCGGTCAAAGAGAACCTCAAACGTATCGCCAAGGCCAAGAATTCATCCATCGAGGGACTAACAGTCGTGATCCTGGACCGGCCCCGTCACGAGGAGATCGCCAAGGAAGTGCGCGATGCCGGCGCCCGCATCAAGTTCATCCCCGACGGCGATGTTGCAAGCGCGATAGCAGCTGCTCGGGAAGGCACCGGCGACGACCTCTACATCGGCATCGGGGGGACTCCCGAGGGTGTGATCGCTGCGTGCGCGCTCAAGTGCCTGGGTGGTGTGCTATTGGGCCGGTTGTGGCCGCGCAACGAGGAGGAACGAGACCAAGCGGTGCAGCAGGGCTACGACCTCGACAAGATCCTCACGATCGACGACCTGGTCTCGTCCGACAACGTCTTCTTCGCCGCCACCGGCGTCACCGATGGGGATCTCGTCAAAGGGGTGCATTTTCGCCGCGGCAAGGCAAATACGCAGTCGATCGTCATGAGGTCGCTCTCGGGCACCGTGCGCTACATCGACGCCCTCCATCTGGGAGCCAAGGTCCGCCACTACTAACATCGGGTCGAGCGATCCGCTGGAGGATTCGCGGGTAGATGTGTCGTCAGATGTCGTAGCGACAATTTGTGGACCACTCGGCACGAAGGGCTCCTAGAGGCGCGGCTCCCACGAGAAGAAACGGGCTGCTATCACTGCGCCGGCCACGCCCCACAGGGCGATAAAAGCAAGGTCCCCCAGGCGGAGTCCCGATCCTGAGGTGAGAGGGCTAAAGGCGGCCTCGACGGCTCGAACCGTGTGGATGATCGGAAAGAGCTCTCGAATGAAGTCGAGCCACGCGGGCGGATCTTCGATGCGGATGAAGACATTGGAGAGGAAGTACAGGGGCAGGATCGAAAAGTTGACGATAGCGGGGGCCGCGTCGGCGTTGGGGATCACAGTCGTGATGGCCAGCCCCAGCGCGCTGTAGCCGGCCGCCGCCACGATCAGCGTCACGACCAAGGCCGGAAGTGTGGTTGTGGGAACATCTACGCCGTAGAAGAGCGCGCCGGCCGCGATGGTGATCACCACCAGAAGCAGCCCCAAGAGGGTTGCATGGGCGATCGTTCCGAGGACGAAGGACCAGGCCGGAAGTGGGGTCCCTCGTACTCGCTTCAGCAAGCCGCCGTCGCGCCCGAAGACGATCCGCATGGCGATGTTGGTGTACTGGGTGTTTACGATCGATAGAGTGATGATGGCAGGGATGATGAACGTACTGAAGCGAACCGTGCGACCGCCTTCGATCCTGATCAGCTCGTTGCCGAAGGCGAGGTTGAAGATCACCAGGAACATCAGTGGGAACGCGAACGTGAAGAACGCCGCCGCCGGGTTGCGCCAGAAGGCAAGGTTCTCGTATCGGACCTGCCTCAGGGCGAGAGCGAGCCCACTCACCGGCCTCCGCCGTTCTCCGGTTGGGTGAGCTCCAGGTAGACGTCTTCGAGCGAGGCGTGTGACACTGTTAGTTGGTCGAGTTCAACCCCCCGTTCCACCGCCCACGAGGTCAGCTCATGCAGCTCCCTGGTGGGCTCGTCGGCGTGGATCTCGAAAGCATCGCCCGCGACCGTGCTGCCGCCAGGCGGGGGAGTCCCTTCCGGCAACCTGAAGCGGATACGCGTCTGTTTTCCTGAAGTGAGGATCGCGGGAGGACCCTGTGCCGCAATGCGCCCGTCGACCAGGATCGCGACCTCATCCGCAAGGCTTTGGGCCTCGTCCATGTAGTGGGTGGTCAGGAACACGGTGACGCCCAGCTCTCTGAGGTTTCGGATCATCTGCCACGCGTCCCGGCGAGCGCCCGGGTCGAACCCGGTCGTGGGCTCGTCGAGGAACAGAAGGTCGGGGTTGCCGGCGAGCCCCAGGGCGACGTCGAGCCGGCGCTGTTGGCCCCCCGAAAGCCGCTTGACCCGGTCGTTCCTCTTTGCAGTGAGCCCCACCAACTCGATTGTTTCGTCCAGTGGCCGGGGATCGGGGTAGTAGCCGCGGAACTGCTCGATCAGCTCGGAGACAGTCAGGTAGGGCTCCACCCCCGTCGACTGCAGAACGATTCCCACCCTCCTGCGGAACGATGCCTCGGCATCTCGAGGGTCACTCCCCAGCACCGAGACCTCGCCCGCAGAGCGGTTGCGGTAGCCCTCGAGGATCTCGACGATCGTGGTTTTGCCCGCTCCGTTAGGTCCCAGCAGAGCAAAGACTCTCCCCTCCGCCACATCTAGGTCAATGCCTTTGACGGCCTCGAGCTCGCCATACGACTTGCGGAGCCCGCGCACTCGGATCGCGGTAGGGGTCATAATGCCCAGCCTAGCCGGAACCCTCCATGATTACGCAGAGCGCGATTCCGCTCGCATGCCGATGTTATATCGTGGATGCCGTGTCGAACGATTCGAGTGGTCGATGACTCCTGCGAAGCCCCTGGAGCAAGGCACACACATCTTGATCGTCGACGACGAGAGCGCCATCGTTGGTCTGTTGGTCCGCATACTCGCCCGATCGAAGGACGGATCGCCGCCATCGCCGATGTCTTCGACGCTTTGACTAGCGTGCGCGTGTACAAGAAGGCCGTGCCCATGAATGAAGCCATCGAGATCATGAAGGCAGAGCGCGGCAGCCACTTCGATCTGGACCTGCTCGATTACTTCTTTTCGTCGAGGGACTCGATCGTTGCCATTGAAAGCGAGCTGGCCCTCGTCTGATCCCATTCGCATGGGCCGAGAGGCTGTGCACCAGGTTTGCCGAGTGGGATGCAAGATCGACCCCACCTCAGGCCGCTGATGGTCTGGGTCGACGACTCCAACGCATCCCTGCTCACCGACCTCTACGAGCTAACCATGGCTGCCAGCTACCACGGCCACCACATGAACTACCAAGCCACCTTCGACCTCTTTATCCGCCAACTTCCAGATCGTCGCAACTTCCTCGTCGCATGTGGAGTCTCCGACGCTCTTCACTACCTTCACACAGTCCGCTTCGAGGACAGCGCCCTCGAGTACCTGAGGTCCCTTCGGATGTTCTCGGACGACTTTCTGTCCCATCTCGCGAGCTTTCGCTTTCATGGAGAGGTGTGGGCGGCGCCTGAGGGCGAGATCGTCTTCGAGAACGAGCCCTTGATGAGAGTCACGGCCCCCCTGATCGAGGCTCAGATCGTGGAGACGTTTCTGCTTAATTGCGTCGCCTTTCAAACCATGGTTGCCTCCAAAGCAGCTCGCGTCGCGATTGCCTGCGGCGACAGGCGTTTCCTCGATATGTCGCCGCGTCGCGATCACGCCGCCGATGCCGCTCTCAAGGCGGCCCGGGCCGCCTATGTTGGCGGCGCCTCCGGAACTTCCAATGTGCTGGCGGGCCATTTCTACGGAATCCCGGTGAGCGGCACCATGGCTCACTCGTATGTGATGGCCTTCGAGGACGAGGAGCGGGCCTTCAGAGCCTTCGTGCACGACTTCCCCAACAACGCTGTGCTTCTGATCGATACCTTCGACGTCTTGGAGGGAGCCAGGCGAGCGGCCGGTGTGGCCGCCGACGTGGCCTCCGAAGGGGTGATCGTCAAGGGCGTCAGGATCGACTCCGGGGACCTGGCCCCGCTGAGCCGATCGGTGCGCGCAATCCTCGACTCCGCAGGGCTCGAGGAAGTCGAGATCATCCTCTCCGGCGATCTCGATGAGTACCGAATCAAGGCATTGCTGGACGACGGTGTGCCTGTGAGCTCGTTCGGCGTGGGTACTCAGCTCGGCACCAGCGCAGACGCCCCCACGCTGGGAGCCGTTTACAAGCTGGTGGCGGACGAGCGGGGGCCCAAGATCAAACTGTCTACCGGCAAGGCCACTCTGCCCGGGCGCAAACAGGTGCTTCGGTTCGAGCGCGACGGGATCTTCGAACGAGACGAGATCGTCCTCGAGGGCGAGGAGTCTAGGGGGGGCAGGCCCCTGCTCGTCAAGGTAATGGAGCGGGGCGAACGCACGGATGCAGACAATGGCCTGGAGGCTGCAAGGGAGCGCTGCCGCACAGGGCTCCAGCAGCTCCCTCCCACCCTGCGCCGGTTGGGGGCGCCGGCTCAGCGTTACAGGGTGGAGCCCTCTTCCCGGTTGTCGGGGCTGGTGGAGCAAATGAGCGCGAAAACGCACTGAGCGAGCCGGCCGTACGCAACTTTGTGCCCAACTGGCAAGTCCGCAATCGGAGCCTCTTCAGGCCGCAGACAGCGCTCGCAGGCGAGTCATGGCGGCGATTCCCAGCAGGGGGCCGGGCGCCAAGAAAGCGAAGGCCCAGCGCCAGCCGAACGCCCCCTCGAGGATGGGGATCAGCCAGATAGTGGCGACGGTCAAGGTGAAGCCGAGGGCGAGCTGCAGCGTCAGGGCTGTTCCTACGTAGGCCTGATCGGCCACCTCCGTGACGATGGTCGAGAACTGGGCCGAGTCAGCCACGACTGTGAACCCCCATACCAATCCCACGATCAGAACGATCCACGCCGGGGCTCCTGCGAACAAGCCGATGACCAGCGCGCACAGACCCGAGGCCGCCATCATCAGCGATGTGGTCTGAGTCCGGCCCCAGCGGTCGCCCAGCACCCCACCCGCCCAGCAACCCAGCCCCCCGATTCCGATGACCATGAAAGTGGCGAATGCCGCGGCCCCGCCCCGCCCGCCCAGCACGGCTTCGGAGAAGAACAAGAAGAACCACGCCCACATCGCATAAAGCTCCCACATGTGGCCGAAATAGCCCAGGCTGGCCAGACGGACGGCGCGGTTGGAGAACACCTGGCCCGCCTGGGTGGGGTCGAAGCGTGCCTGCGGGAAGGGATGGGGCCCTTCGGGAACCAGGAAGCCGGCGACGAGCCCGCCGATGACGGTCAGGGCGGAGGTAGCCCAGATCACCGTCCGCCACTCGAGACCGCCGAGCCCGTTGACGAGATGCGGTGCCGCCGACCCGATCGTGAGAGCGCCCACCAAGATGCCCAGCGCCACTCCCCTTCCCTTCTGGAACCAGGTGGAGGACAGCTTGAGCGAGGGTGGGTAGACCCCAGCCAGGAACATCCCCGTGAGAAACCGCAGGGGGAGGGCGAGGGCTACCCCGGAAGCGACCAGCAGGAGGAGGTTGGCAGCCGCGGCCCCTAGCGAGCCCCACAGGATGACCTTTGCTGGGGGGATTAAGTCCGCCAGGTTCGTGAGGCTCGAGAGCAGGGCTCCGGCGACGAAGCCGAGCTGAACCGCGATCGTGAGCCACGACGAGGTCGAGGCCGAGATGCCCCATTCTTCCCGGAGCTGCGGAATCACCGCGCTGGCAGAGAGCCAAGTGGTCATGGACAGCAGCAGCGATGCGGATTGAAGCGTCAGCGCCCTTGCGGGTGTCACAGTGGCTCGGTGTAGACGAGCGCGGTTCCCTCCAGCACGACGGTCTTGTCCTGGTTGACGATCGTCGTCTTCAACTTCGTGATCGGCTTGTCGCTGCGCGTCTCGAGCACCTCGACCTCAGCGGTGATCTCGTCGCCGGGGCTTACCGGTGCCTTGAAGCTCCAGTCGATGTGCAAGAAGACGCTGCCCGGTCCCGGCAGGTCCTGTGCAACCACGGCGTTTAGCAGCCCGCTCGTCACCCCTCCCTGGACGATCAGGCCGCCGAAGCGGGACCGGGTGGCGAGTTCCTCGTCGTAGTGCAGGGGATTACGGTCCCCGGTCATCTCGGTGAACAGGGTGATGTCCTCGGCTCGAACCCTCCTCGAGCGTCTGGCCTTGTCCCCCACGCTCGCCATGCCGGCAAGCATCGCGCCCTTCGGCTATTCAGCGAGGAAGGGCTAGTTGTTGGAGAGCGCTGAACCGGGTAGGAAGACTGAAACCCTCTCGAAAAGGAGAACTCTTTGGAGTATCGCAATCTCGGCCGCCTCGGCGTAAAGGTCAGCCCCCTGTGTCTCGGAACCATGAACTTTGGATGGGAAGGCCTGGGCACGCCCGAGGAGGACGCGTTCCGCATCATGGACCGGGCCTTGGACCACGGCCTCAACTTCTTCGACACCGCCAACGTCTACGGATGGCGAAAGAACCCCAAGCCCGGCGAGGGCGTGACCGAGCAGATCATCGGCCGCTGGTTCGCGCAGGGCGGCGACCGGCGCGAGAAGGTCTTTCTCGCTACCAAGCTCTACGGGAGCATGGGCGAATGGCCGAACCAGGACGGCCTCAGTGCCCTTAACATCCGCCGGGCCTGCGACGCGAGCCTCAGACGCATGCAGACCGACCACATCGATCTCTACCAGATGCATCACATCAAACGGGATACCCCGTGGGAGGAGATCTGGCAGGCGATGGAGCAGCTGATGGCCGCCGGCAAGATTCTCTATGTGGGCAGCAGCAACTTCGCGGGTTGGCACATCGCCCAGGCCAACGAGATCGCCTCCCGGCGCAACTTCCTGGGGTTGGTCTCGGAGCAGAGCCTCTACAACCTCGACGCCCGTACGGTCGAGCTCGAGGTGCTTCCCGCGTGCGAGCGCTACGGGTTGGGCGTCATTCCGTGGAGCCCTCTGGCCGGCGGGTTGCTGGCCGGGGCCCTCGAGAAGGCGTCCGAGGGCCGCCGCAGCGACGAGAACTTCCGCCGGAGGGTCGAGCGCAACCGAGACAAGCTCGAGGCGTGGGAGAAGCTGTGCGCCGACATCGGTGAGCGCCCCGCAGATGTCGCCTTGGCATGGTTGCTGAAGAATCCGGTAGTGACCGCCCCCATCATCGGCCCGCGCAACCCGGACCAGCTCGAGGGGTCCCTGAAAGCTCTGGAGATCGAGTTGTCGGACGAGATCATGGGCCTCATCGACCAGATCTTCCCCGGCCCCGGAGGTGCCGCGCCGGAAGCCTACGCGTGGTAGGAGAGGCCCCACGTGGGCCGGCCCCGAGGTTGCCAATGAGTACGCGGTCCTGGGCTTTCCGGACCACATCCGGCGGTTGACAAACTGTGCGCTGCGTACTATAGTTAACCGCGTGCACGAAGAAGATAGACGAACAATCAAGGAGGTCGCACAATGTCAGTTACCACCGACGTCACCCGAGGCGCCCAGGAGCAGATGCTCGAGAGCATCGAGCTCACTCAGAAGGCTGCGCTCGAAGGTTTCAAGGTATGGGCCGATGCGGTCGAGAAAATGATCCCCGAGACGCCCAATGCCCCCAATTTCCTGAACGAGTGGCCGTCCGCCGAGGAGAGCATCGACAACGCTTTCGACTTCGCCGGCAAGCTTCTCGCCAATCAGCGGGCGTTCACGAAGAGCGTCATTCAGACCACCCGCCCCGTAGCCAAGCGGGCCGCGGAAGAGGCTTCCGGGGCTCCCAACCGCACCACCGCTGCCAAGTCCAACCGCACCACCGCTGCCAAGTCCAAGTAAGGCACCTTCGAAGTAAAACCGCGCCCCGGCGGATACCCGGGGCGCTGTCGCGTCCGGCGGCGCGTTTAGGGTTGTGGGATGGTCGACCAGGACCCCTGGCGGTCGCAACTGACGCTTCTGGGGGAGTTCATCCGGACTCAAAGGAAGCTGGCCCGACTCTCTCTGAGAGAGCTCGCCGACATGACCAAGGTGTCAAACGCCTATCTCAGCCAGATCGAGCGTGGACTGCACCAGCCTTCGGTAAGAGTCCTGCAATCGGTGGCCCAGGCGCTCAATGTCTCGGCCGAGACGCTGCTGGCGCAGGCGGGGTTAATAGTGCAGGCGGGCGAGGTGGCGGCGGCAGGGGTCAACGCTACGGAGCTCACGATCCGCTCCGATCCCTCGCTAACAACGGCCCAGAAGGAGGCTCTTATCGGCGTCTATCGCAGCTTTCTGACCGAGGACTGACCGCCGCCCGAAATACGCCGGGCCCGCCCAATTGTCGCTCTGAGCTGAAGGATGCGGAATCCGCCCTCTAGGCTAGGAGCTACCTGAGTGCCGCCTCTGTAGCGGCGCGCGAGGCACGCGCTAGTGGTAGTAGCGAAACAGGATCTCCGCCACACAGCAGGGCTTGACCTGGCCTTTCGCCTCGAATGTGCACTTGAATGTGGTCTGCACTCCCCCGAAGACGTCCTTGAGGGCAGTCAGCTCGACCCCCATCCGAAGCGTCGAGCCCACCGGCAGGGGGGCCGGGTAGCGGAGATGGTCGAGCCCGTAGTTGATCGTTCGAGAGCAGCCCTCGACGATCAGGGTCTCATCGAGGAGAACGGGGAGCAGTGACAGAGTGAGATAGCCGTGGACGATGGTCGTCTTGAACGGCCCGGAGGCGGCTCTCTCCCGGTCCACATGGATCCACTGGTCGTCGCCTGTGACCTGCGCAAAGGCGTTGACCCGAGCCTGATCGATGCGGTGCCAGTCGCTGTAGCCGAGGTGCTGCCCCACCTTCGTGTGGAGGTCGTGGAGCTGGAGCCTGAGGGGCGCCGGCACCAGCGGGGCTGCCTGCTCTGCTGCGGTCATCCCACCTTCCTTCCTTCTGCTAAACAAAATGGGCCCTCGCTTACTGTAGTAAGCGCGAAAATACAGGCCACGAAGGGTCAGCTGGTTCATCTACTGTTCGTTCACGGAGAGGTGCTTGACTCAGGCTGTGCCCGGGTAGCCCGGAAGCGTCGTTGGGAGGCGAAATGGAGAACACTGAAGCTCAACACAGCGCGGCTCAGGCCGCCGAGGCGCTCGCGCCGGAGGCAGGTCTCATTGCCGCTCTCGACCCGGTGTCGTTCTTGGAGGCTCTTTTCCAGGTGGGCGCAGGCGTCTCCCGCAACCCGGTGAACTCGCTCACGGCCTTTTTGCGATACTCGGCCGCAACCATGGCGGCGGGCTATACCAGCGCCGCCCGCTGGTGGGGGGCCACCCTTCCCAATGTGATTGAGCCCGCGCCATCCGACAAGCGTTTCAGGGACTGCGCGTGGCAGGAAAATCCCTGGTACTCCTATCTTCACCAGAACTACCTACTGCGTTCGCGGCTGCTTCAGGATTTGATAGATGCTTCGGACATCGACGAGGCCACTGCCGCCAAGGCTCGGATGATGGCGGGCATGGTGACCGATGCCGTCAGCCCCGCCAATTTTCTCTTCTCCAACCCGGTCGCCTTGAAGAAGGCTTTCGATACCGGAGGGGCGAGTGTTGCGCGCGGGCTCAGGAACTTCCTCGACGATGTAGCCCATAACGGGGGCCTCCCGCGAAAGGTCGACCCCTCTGCGTTCAAAGTGGGAGAGAACCTTGCCACCACGCCGGGCAAGGTGGTGTTTCGGAACGAACTCATGGAGCTCATCCAGTACGAAGCACAGACCAAGAAGACTTTTGAGATTCCGCTGTTGTGCAGCCCACCCTGGATCAACAAGTACTACATCATGGATCTGGCGCCGGGCCGCAGCTACATCGAGTGGGCAGTCCAGCACGGTCACACTGTGTTCTCCATCAGTTACCGCAATCCCGACGAGACAATGCGGGCGATGACGCTTGACGACTATCTGTTGAACGGTCCCATCCGTGCCATCGAAGTAATGCAGAGCATAACCGGAGCCGATCAAGTCAACGTAGTCGGGCTCTGTCTTGGAGGCAGCTTAACCGCCATGATGCTCGCCTATCTCGCCACTTCCGGGGATGACCGGGTGCGTTCGATGTCCCTGCTAAATACCCTGCTTGATTTCTCCGAGCCGGGCATGTTGGGCAGCTTCACCGATCCTAGGACGGTCGCCCGGCTCGAGAGCAAGATGCAGTCGAAGGGCTTTCTCGACTCGCGCGACATGGCGCTCACCTTCGATCTGCTGCGCGCCAACGACCTCATCTACAACTACGTGGCATCCAACTGGCTCATGGGACAGGATCCCCCTGCCTTTGACATCCTGGCGTGGAACTCAGACAGCACTCGTATGCCGGCTGCAATGCATTCCTTCTATCTCCGTTCCTGTTACCTGAAAAACGAGCTGGCGAACGGCGAGATGGAGCTGGCGGGCACCAGGCTGCGTTTGGACGAGCTAACACAGGATGCGTACATAGTTGCCGCGGTCAACGATCACATCACCCCGTGGAAAGGCTCCTATAAGACAACTCACTTGCTCAAGAGTGATATCAGGTTCGTGCTCAGCTCCTCAGGCCACATCGCCGGGATCGTCAACCCTCCCAGCCCCAAGGCCAAGCACTGGACCAACGAGCAGCTTCCGCCGGATCCGGAAACGTGGCTGCAGACTGCGACCGAACAGCAAGGCTCTTGGTGGGAGGACTGGACCACGTGGATAGCAGAGCGCGCCGGCAGCAAGGGCAAGCCACCGCCCGTGGGCGGAAAGGCTTTCCCGGTCCTGGGCAACTCGCCGGGCCGCTACGTGCTCGAGCACTGATTCAGCCGCTCGGCGGACCGGCCAGGTGATGCATCTCGTGGTGCTGCTTCAGAGGATCGGCGCCGAAGTCGCCTGACACATCGCGCCATACCGAGTGGATGTGGTTGGCGCCGTTCTGAACATTGTCGTACTCGATCAGGATTGACTCTCCCTGAATGCGGTAATAGTGAGGTTCTCCTTTGACGGAGCCTCCGGCCCACGCAAAGTGAACTGGGCCGACTGCGTCTTGTGTTTCCGCCCGCCACGGTTCTGCCAGGCGTTGGGCGTAGGCGTCGATTAGAGCTTCGAGCAGAGCGCGTTGCTCGTTCGACATCGCCGAGGAGGGCAGGCCCTCGGCTCTTCCCAGGCTGATGCGGCGCTGCGTCGAGGTGATGATGTCGCGCGGCGCGGTGTCGGCCACCAGCGCGCGCCGTCCCTGTCCCTCACTGAAGCTCGACATCAACGCACACGCGAGGTCTTCGAGGGGAGCCAGGATCCGCAGTCCTTCGTGTGTCCCGTAAGGAACGCGAGCGGGGTTGGCACCGACGAAGGAGGGCGTACTGGCCATCAGCGTGTCCCCCAGCAACGTGTAGTTCAAGGAGAGATGGTGGCCCTCGAATCTCCACGCCCACTCAGTGGCCCCTTGGGGCTCGCCGAACACGCTCAAGAAATATAGGGCAGGATCGCGCCCGCTCGCGTCTAGCCCTTGCTTGGATTCGAGCGCGCCGAGAATTAGTTCATGTTCGATGATCGCAGTGGCGGTCGTTTCTCCGTGCTCCGAGAGCCCCGAACGAAGCAGCTGTTGCAGCCGGCCTCGGTCTTCGGAGGTGAGGCTTCCCAGTGGGAGGCCCCGGCGGGGGCCGGGCAGATAGGTCCAGTTCAGGCGCTCAGCGTCATCAAACGCGAACAACGCTGCATCTCTGCTCGGGCCGCCGAGGTGGTCGAGGAAAGCCGCGCATGTCTCGACCATGTTCGACCCGGCGAGCTCACGGCTGCGCCTCACGCTGTTCCTTGCGCCGCCCGTTGGGTTTGGAGGATCTCTGGAACAATCATCAGGGATCCAAACAGCACGCCGAGGGCGACCGAGTTCCTAACACCCTGCCGCAAGCCCGCCACCAGGCCGAACCCGATCGCGAGCCCAGCCGCTTGCGCTTCCCGCGTGCAGTCGGTTTCTGCTCTCGCCGGCGTCGCTCAATCATCCCCTTCGATCGAGCGCAGGCGGTCGGCCAGGCGAACGAGGTGCTCGGCTCTTCCGATCCGTCGAAGCCAGCGGGGGGGCAATGCCTGAGCGCCGGCGCGTGCCCCCAGAGCGGCCCCTGAGACCGCGCCGTTCGTGTCGGCGTCTCCTCCTGAGCTGACCACTCCAATCAAGGACGGTTCGAGCTCGCCGGGCTGCATCAAGCACCACAGCCCCACCTGCATGGCCTTGAGCGTGTATCCCATGTCCATGGGATCGTCGAGCCTCAGCTCCTGCAGGTCGCGCTGGGGTACCTGGCGGATGGCTTCGACCACGTGCCCTACTCCCGCCGCGGCCCAGTCCGTGCCGGCTGCTTCCTCGAGGGCAGAAGCGAGCTCGTCCACGGGCACCGTGGGCCCGGACAAAGTGGTCGCAAGTGCGGCTGAGAAGGCGACCGTGCTCCACTCACATCTGGCGTCGTAGTGGGTGGCCAGCGCGCTGGCGCGTGCGTTTCGCACCAACGCTGCTCCGGAACGTCGCCACCGCAGCGCTACGGGCGCACAACGCATCACTGCGCCGTTGCCGGCCGTGGACCATCCACTTTGCTCCCATACCTCCAGCGAGGCTTCAGCTGCGGATTTCCCGGCCGCGATCTCGTCGAGCACCTGGCGGGTGAGCACTCCGATGCCACGCCCGTTGTCGCGGCTCCAGCGCAAGAACCTGGCGGCCAAGCGGTCGGGGTCGAGCTCTGAGTCCTCGAGCAGCGTCTCCGCCACCATCACGGTCTGGGCGAGGTCGTCGTCCCACGGCCGGTCGTGCTCGGCGGGGTCGATGTCCCGGACGCCGTCTGGGTGATGGCGCCTGATGGCGGAGGCCGACTGGCCCTCGACCGGGATGCCGAGGCAGTTTCCTGCGGCCACTCCCAGCATCACCCCCCGGTAGCGGTCCTCGAGTCGATCATGATCGACCGGTAGGCGGCCGGCATCGTCGATGATTTGCTCAAGCGTCTGGGTGCCCATAAGGCAATACTGACGCATCGGGGAGAGCATGACTCGGAGCGTCCGGTACCCCTGGCCCCTCGGCCCCCACGCTCCCCGGCCCCTCGACCCCCACGCTCCCCGGCCTTCCGGGTTCCCGCGGCTTTCCATGAACGGAGCGGCAGGTGCTGCTGACGCTGAAAAGATCATCGCGGATGCTGATATATTAGTGATATGTCAGTGCTCCGGCAGCTCCACGGGCCCTCCACCGTGGACCCAGATCTGCCTGCCCCGGCCTCGCTCTCAGAGAAGGCCTACTTCCTCATTCGTGACCGGATCGTGACGCTGGCGCTCGAGCCCGGTTCGACGCTCAACGAGAAAGAGCTGACCCAAGAGCTTGGCCTCGGGCGGACTCCCGTGCGAGAGGCGCTCAAGCGGCTGGCGCTCGAGAATCTCGTCGAGGTCTATCCGCGACGGGGCATCTTCGTCTCGAGCGTCGATATTCGTGACCTCGGGAGCATCTCCGAGCTGAGGGCCGAGCTCGAGGGCTGCGCGGCCCGCCTCGCCGCCGAGCGGGCGACATCCCGCGAACGGGCCATGTGCGAGGAGCTCATCGCAGAGCTCGACTACCTCTCGGATAGGGCGGGGACCTACGAGCTCATCGATCTCGATCAAAGGATCCACCGCCACGTTTACCGTTGCGCCCACAATCCCTTCTTGCGCGCAGCTCTCGAGGAGCACTTCTTGCTCACTCTGAGGCTGTGGTTCTTGGTGCTCGAGCGCGTTGAGCGGCTCGACGCAGCAGTCCAGGAGCACCGGCAGCTGCTGCAAGCGATCTTGCAGCAGGATTCCGACCGGGCCGAGGAGATCATCCGGGCTCACATAACCGGTTTCGAAGAAGCGATCCGCACAGTCCTATGAGCCAAAGCCCAGGAGCGAACATGCAGGAAAGAAGAACTCCCCTATACGACGTGCACAAGCGTATGAGCGCGGACATGGTTCAAGGCGGCGGCGGATATATGTTCCCGCTGTCGTACACGTCCCCGATGCAGGAGCACATGAACGCCCGCACCAACGTCGGTATGCAAGATCTCTCCTCCATGGGGGAGGTGGATATCAAAGGCCCGGGTGCGGAGCGGCTGCTCAATTACCTCCTGGTCAATGAAATACGAGATCTGCAACCTGGGCGACTTCGCTATTCGACGGTTTGCAACGAACGAGGCGGTGTGGTCGACGACGTCACCGTCTACAAGTTCAACGACGAGCACTTCATGGTCGTCACCAGCTCGGGGCCGCGCAAGAAGACGGGCCTTTGGATCGCGGACCACGCAGTGGGCACGAGCACATATGTCACAGACATCTCAGGCGCTATCGCGTTGATATCGGTACAGGGGCCGCGCTCTCGGGACCTAGTCAATGCGGTTCTGTCGGAAGTGGAGATCGACGCGCTGAGGTTCTTTCGCTTCTCGGCGGCGCGTTGCGGAGACACCGAGCTGACCGTTTCTCGTTCGGGCTACACGGGAGAGCTTGGCTACGAGCTCTATGTTCCCGCGGAGGAGGCTGCACTCGTGTGGCAGCGGTTGCTGTCCTCCGGCGGACAGTTCGGGCTCTTGCCCTACGGCGTGGCTGCGATGCAGAGCCTTCGGACTGAGAAGGCCTATCCGCTCTACGGAAACGACGTCAACGAAGACTACACACCATTTCACGTCGGCCTCGACCGCTGGATCCGTTTCGACAAGCCCCAGTTCGTGGGACGAGACGCGCTCCTCGAGATTCAGGAGCGAGGTCCCGATCACCGCTGGGTGGGACTCGTGCTCGACAGCGCCGTTCCCGCTTCGGTGGGGGACAGGGTGAGCGCGGTCGGTGACGTCGTACCCGATGCCGAAGAGATCGAGACCGGGCCCGAGGCGGGCAGAGAGGAAGACCGCATTCTTCCGGGACGCGAGCCGCTGGGACGGATAACGTTTTCCACCAAGGGACATTCGGTCGACAAGATGCTCGCCCTGGCCTATGTGAGGACGTCCCATTCCTGGCCCGGGGCAAAACTGGTGGTATCGGTAGGGGACAGGCCGGTTCCCGCCACTGTCTCTCAGACGCCGTTCTTCGATCCCCAGGGAGCGAGGCTCAGAGGATGACGATCATGTCTCGGCGTTTCGATGTCATCGTGATCGGAGTAGGCGGGATGGGGAGCGCCACCGCCTACTATCTGGCCCGCAGAGGCAAGCGGGTGCTCGGCCTCGAGCGCTTCGATGTTCCCCACGCAATGGGCTCCTCTCATGGCGAGACGCGCATCATCCGCCTCGCCTACTACGAGCATCCTTCTTATGTGATGATGCTGCAGCGTGCCTACGAGTTGTGGCGCGAACTGCAGTCGAATGCAGGCGAGCAGCTCTTGCACGTCACCGGTTCCATCGACGCATCGCCGCCCGGGAGCTGGGTCTTCAAGGGATCGCTCAAGTCGTGCCTCGAGCACGATCTCGATCATAAGGTTCTGACCAGCGCGGAGATGACCCAGCGCTGGCCGGGCTACCGGCTCCCGCGGGAGACGCTCGGTCTCTATCAACCCCAGGGTGGGTTCTTGGTCCCCGAGCGTTGCATTGTCTCTTACGTGGCGGCCGCGCAGGGCTTGGGAGCAGAGATCCACGGCCGCGAGAAAGTGTTGGAGTGGGCGCCGACCGAGGACGGGGTCGAGGTCACTACCGACCACGCCCGCTACGAGGCCGACCGCCTCGTGATCACGGCCGGCGCGTGGAACTCGAAGCTGCTTCCGTTCCTCGAAGGTTTCGCCGTCCCTGAACGACAGGTGCTGGCTTGGTTGCAACCCGAGCGACCCGAGCACTTCAGACCCGAAATCTTCCCGGTCTTCAACCTGCTAGTCGATGAAGGCCGCTTCTACGGCTTCCCGGTGTTCGGCGTGCCCGGCTTCAAGTTCGGCAAGTACCATCACTTCGAGGAGCGCTGGGATGCCGACGACTTCGATCGGGAGCCGCGCTACGAAGATGAGAAACTCCTCAGTGAGTTCGCGGCGCGCCACTTTCCTTCCGGGTGCGGGCCGACGATGGCGTTGCAGTCGTGCCTGTTCACGAATTCGCCCGACAACCATTTCATCATCGACCTCCATCCCGAGTATCCGCAGGTGTCGTTTGCGTCACCGTGTTCGGGACACGGCTTCAAGTTCGCAAGCGTCATCGGCGAGGTGATGGCGGATCTGGCCGAGCGACAAGAGACGCGCCACAACATCGAGCTGTTCCGGCTCGATCGCCTGCTGGGAAGCGGTATCTCCACATCCCACACCCGCATGCGGTCTCATCGAGACCTACGCATGAGAGAATCGCTGCGCTCACACGGAAGATCGACAGAACGCAGGGCGGACGGTCGCCGCGACTCTCTTGAGCTCTTGCGTGACCATTGGGTCTCGACCGTTCCCGAGGAACAGCGCGACGCGGTGACGAGCTTCTGGTAAGCGGGCTGTGACCTCGGCTGAGGCCAAGACGCAGCTGCGCCGCCGGGTCCGTGAGATGAGGTTTCAACTCGGGCCTGATTATCGACAACGAGCCTCACAGGCAGCGTGCAAGCGGCTGCTGGCGATGCCCATGATCGCGGCCGACCGCACGGTGGCGCTTTACTCCCGTCTGGGGCCGGAGGCCGACGCGTCCTTCGCTTTACCGCTCCTTGTCGAACGAGACATCGCAGTGGTGTTCCCACGCGTCGAGGGCGAGCTGCTTGAGTTCGCCCCGGCCTCCTCGCTTGACGATCTCGACCCCGGATACAGACGAGTATTGGAGCCGAAGGGCCTTGCAATCGATTCTTCCACGCTTGATGTGATCGTCGTGCCGGGTGTCGCCTTCGACCGAGAGGGCGGAAGGCTGGGCCAGGGGGGCGGCCACTACGACCGCACGCTCGCGCTGCTCAGCGCAAAGACGTTGCGGGTGGGCTTCTGCTTCGCTTGCCAGATCGTCGAGAGAGTCCCCCGAGAGGATCACGACGAGCTCCTCGACGCGCTGGTGACCGAGGATGAGCTGATCTACATCGATTGACTGAGCTGCCTGAGTACCCAGTGCATGCTGTAATCATGTCCTGAGATCACATAGTCGATCTCGTCGAGCTTGGCCGTCACTGCCCCGGCGGTCCCCGCCAAGAATCCGGGTACGGAGGTGTGAGCTTTCCTTCTTTTCGATCCTCCGCGGTCTTGTTCTGATGGCACCCATAGCACCGCCATTTCAGATTGCCGGTCGAAGCCAAGCCTCCGGCGACATGAGGCTCGCTGTGTTCCTTC
>JACDAL010000169.1 GCA_013695465.1 Actinomycetota bacterium
TCAGAGTACCGAAAACGGTATCGAGAGGCGCTCAAAACGCGGTCCCCGCGATCACGGGGAGGATCGCGAGAGCTGAGTGGGGTCGGGCGGTTACGGAGCGACGCCGAAGGGGTGGGAGGCATGGGCCGCGGCGGCCTGGGTCAGCGACACCTCGAAAGCCCCGAAGTCGAGAGTGTCGGCCCCCACCTCCCCCAGCGTCGTGATGGGCACGCCCAGTGCGGCGGCGACAGTGCGCAGTCGGTCAAGGTTCTCAGGGGGGAGGGAGACCAGGGCGCGGCTCGGTGATTCGGAGAACAGCCACCGGTGGGTCTCCATGTCCGCTTCGGCTTCGGTGAGCCGAAAGCCGAGACCCCCGGCCAGCGCGCTCTCCGCCAGGGCCACCGCCAGCCCGCCGCCCGAGAGATCGTGGGCCGAGCTCAGCAGCAGATCGGCTGCGGCTTGAGCCAGGAGCCGGTGCAGGGCCTGCTCGTGCTCGAGGTAGAGGTGAGGCACAGTCCCGCCCAGCGCGCCGTGAACGACCGCGGCGTAGTCACCGCCGCCGAAGTCGTCCGGGTGCGTGGTCCCCAGCAGGACTATCACGTCGCCTTCGGCCCTAAAAGCGACGCCGACCGCGGCCCCCGCGTCCTCCAGGGCCCCCAGCATCCCGATCACGGGGGTGGGATGGATCGCCCGGCCCGAGGTCTCGTTATAGAAGGAGACGTTGCCGCCGGTGACCGGCAGGCCCAGGGCGCGGCAGGAATCTGCGATCCCCCGGACGACCTCTTGAAAGGACCACATCACCTCGGGCCTCTCGGGGTTGCCGAAATTGAGGCAGTTCGTGACCGCGGCGGGCCGGGCGCCGGTACAGGCCACGTTTCTCGCCGCCTCGGCCACCGCGAGTCGGGCGCCCTCGTAAGGATCGAGGTGGCAAAGCCGTCCGGGTCCGTCGAGCGACAGCGCGACCGCGGCGGCAGAGCCGGGCAGGCGGATGACCGCAGCATCGCCTCCCGGGCCCACCACGGTGCCGAGCAGGATCATGTGGTCGTACTGCTCCCAGATCCAGCGGGCGGAGGCCTCTCCCGGAGACGCCAGCAAGGCCAGCAGGCAGGCGCCAAGGTCGGAATGAGGATCATCGCCGTTCGGCGCGGCGCGCAGGTCGTCGAGCCATTCCGGTCGCCCGGTCTCGCGCTTCAGCAGGGGGACCTCCGACGCCAGCGCCGCGGCCGGCACCGAGGCGGCGATCTCGCCCGAGACCACGACCTCCACAAGGCCCGAATCGGTGACCTCGCCGACAACTCGGGCCTCGAGCTCCCAAGTCCGGCATACCTCCAGCACTTCGGGAGCGCGCTCGGCGGAAACCACCGCCAGCATGCGCTCCTGAGACTCCGAGATCATGATCTCGAACGGCGCCATATCTGCCTCGCGGAGGTGGATGGCTTCAAGGTCGATGCGGATGCCGGTGCCGGATTTGGCCGCCATCTCCGACGCGGGGCAGCAGATGCCGCCGGCCCCAAGGTCTTGGAGACCGGAGATGATGGATTTGGCGACCAGCTCGAGCGACGCTTCGATCACGAGCTTCTCGGTCAGTGGGTCCCCGACCTGCACCGAAGGACGCTTGTCACTCGAGTCGGGCCCTAGCTCGGCGGAAGCGAGAACGCTGGCGCCCCCGATGCCGTCTCGTCCGGTGGCGGAGCCGTACAGGATCACGAGGTCGCCCGGATTGTCGGCACGGCCCCTCATAATCTCGGTCTCGACCATGCCGAGGCAGGCGACGTTTACCAGAGGGTTGTTCTCATAGGAGGGTTCGAAGATGCACTCTCCTCCCACGGTGGGGACTCCGATCGCGTTGCCGTAGGAGGAGATCCCCCCCACGACTCCCGAGGCCAGATAGGCGGTGCGGGTCCCACCCGCCGAGCCGAACCGCAGCGAGTCCAGCAGCGCTATCGGGCGCGCTCCCATCGAGGTGATGTCGCGCACGATCCCGCCGACCCCTGTGGCGGCACCATTGTGGGGCTCGACGAACGAAGGGTGGTTGTGGGACTCGATCTTCCACGCCACCGCCGCCCCGGGGGCAACCTCGATCACACCGGCGCCTTCGCCCGGGCCGACCAACACCCCCTCTCCTTCGGTGGGCAGCGTTGAAAGCAGCGCCCGGCTCGACTTGTAGGAGCAGTGCTCCGACCACATGACCGAGAACATGGCAAGCTCCGTGATGTTCGGGAGCCGTCCCAGGATCGAGACGATGAGTTCGTGCTCCCCGTCGGTGAGCCCTAGGTCCCGGTGCAGCGTCTCTGTCACGCGGCTTGCAAGGCGCTGTCGATCATGGAGGCGAGCAGGACCACGCCATCCTCCGAGCCCAGCAGCGCCTCGCATGCCCTTTCCGGATGAGGCATGAGCCCCAGGACGTTGCCGGCCGCGTTGGTGATCCCGGCGATGTCCTCGAGTGAGCCGTTCGGGTTGTCTTCGTAGCGCAGCGTCACCTGCCCGTTTTCCTGCAGCTCGGCAAGAGTGGAATCGTCGCAGTAGTAGCCGCCCTCGAAGTGGTTGATGGGCAGCCTGAGCGTCTGGCCCTGCTCGGCGCGGCCGGTAAAGGGGGTCCCATAATTGCAAACCCGCACCTCGATCCAGCGACACAGAAAGCTGAGGCCGCGGTTCTTTCTCAGCGCGCCGGGCAGCAGCCCGGCCTCGCACAGGACCTGAAAACCGTTGCAGATGCCGATCACGAGGCCGCCGCTACGAGCGTGAGTCGTGACCGCGTCCATAACGGGAGAGAAGCGTGCGATGGCGCCGGTGCGCAGATAGTCGCCGTGGGCGAAGCCTCCCGGCAGGACGACGATGTCGGCGCCGTGGAGGTCGCTCTCGGTGTGCCACAGCAGCTCGACGCCGGCCCCGAGCCGCTCCAGCACGAGCGCGCAGTCGCGCTCGCAGTTCGTGCCGGGAAACACGACCACGGCGGCTCGCACCGTCACAGGGGCAGCACCACGACATGGAAGCTCTCGATCACGGGGTTGGCGAGCAGGCGGGAGCAGACCTCGCTCACGCGCCGGCGGGCGTCGCCCTCGTCGGCGGCGTCGATCTGCAAGGAAATGCTCTTGCCAACGCGCACCGAGCTGATGCCCTGAAGTCCCAAGGCGGGTAGCGCCCGTTCGATTGTCTGGCCCTGCGGGTCGGAGATCCCGTCCTTGGGCATGACGTCGACCTTGGCGAGGTAGCGGCTCACAGGGCTCCGGCGGCCACAGCCGCGGGGGCGATCACCGAGCCGCACACGAGTGCCAGGCCGAGCCCGGCCACAGTCACGACCAGGCCCGCTTTGAGCTTGCCGAGCCCCGTTGCAACCTCCACTCCGAAGACGTAGAGCAGCAGGGACCACAGCGTGATTGCCACCTGCAGGGCAATCGAGAGCGCGGCCCAGGCCGTTGCCAGCGAGTCGACCATTGGCTCGGTCGTGAACGTCTGGGGGCCGGCTATGAGCAGGTCGAGAGGAAGCAGTATCAACAGCACGAAGACCTGGGGAAAGGCCGCGGTGCCCCACACGATGCGGAGGTCGACCGAGCGTCCGCCTCCTCCGAGCACACGAGAGGCGCGCGCCGCAGGCGCGGCACTCACGATCTGGGCGACGATGGCGAACACGGCCCCCGCGGCCAGCGCCAGGGCCAAGAAGCCGTCCGAGTAGTCACTGCGGCCGACCGAGCGCAGCTCGATCATGCCGGCCAGCTTGAGCCACAACAGCATGAGGGCGGCCCCCCCGAGAGCGGTCAGAACGAACGGCGCCATCCCCTCGGTGCGGGTCTGGCCCACGCGCTCGCGGCGACGCGCCGCAGTGAGTGCACTCTGAAACCCAACGCGGGGAGAGACGAGAACCGATCGCAGCACCAACGCCAGCCGCACCGAGGCGCGGGTGCTGCGGGGAGCCTCCGAAAGGCTCAGCCCCGCACCTCCTTCATCCACGACTCGAGCGTCTTGCCGGTAAGCCGCTCGTACGCCTCCACATAGCGGCTCCTGGTGGCTGAAACCACGTCCGAGGGCAGCTCGGGGGCCGGAGGGGAATGGTCCCAGCCCACCCGATCTAGCCAGTCGCGTACGAACTGCTTGTCGAAGCTCGGCTGAGGGCCGCCGGGCGCATAGGACTCCTGGGGCCAGAAACGGCTCGAGTCCGGTGTCAGCACCTCGTCGATCAAGGTCACCCGTCCCTCGATCAGCCCGAACTCGAACTTCGTGTCGGCGATGATGACCCCGCGTTCGTCGGCCAGGCGGGCGCCCTCCGAGTAGACGGCGAGGGCGTAGGCGCGTGCCTCCTCATAGACGTCTTCTCCCACCACGGCAGCGGCCTCCGGCTCGGTAATGTTCTCGTCGTGGCCGTCGGTTGCCTTGGTAGCCGGGGTAAGAAGGGGTTCGGGCAGGCGGTCCGACTCGACGAGACCGCCGGGCAGGAGATGCCCGCAGATCCCTTGAGAGTGGACATATTCCTTGAAGCCCGAACCCGAGAGATAGCCACGCACGACGAACTCGATGGGGATGGGCTCGGCCTTGCGGCACACCATGGCGCGGCCCTCGAGCTGGAGATCCGAAAGGTCCTCCGAGTGCACCGAGACGAGGTGGCTGGGGCAGATGTGGGCGGTCGCCTCGAGGAAGTGATGGGAGAGCGCAGTCAGGACCACGCCCTTATCGGGAATCTCGGTGGGGAGCACCACGTCGTAGGCGCTGATGCGATCGGAGGCCGCCAGCACCAGGCGGTCACCCGGCAGCTCGAACAGATCTCTGACCTTGCCCGACCCGATGTGTCTCATCCCGATCCTTTCGCCTCTTCTGTTTTCAAGACAGCTGCTTCCGCAGCGCTGCTTGAGAAGCCTGCTGCTCCCGCGGCCTGTTGCTCAGAGCGCCTCCAGGCGCTCGAAGATCACGTCTGCGTTCTCAACGTAGCGCGCGTTGTCGAAGCAGGCTTCGATTTCCGCCGGATCCAGATGTTGAGTGACCTCGGGATCGGACTTCAGAAGCTCGAGGAAGCTGCGCTGTTCGTCCCAGGCCACCGCCGCGTTGCGCTGCACCAGCTCGTAGGCGAGCTCGCGAGGGAGCGACTTCTCGAGCAGCGCCCCCAGTACGCTTTGCGAGTGCACCAGGCCGAGCGAGGCGTCGAGGTTCCGGAGCATCCTCTGCGGCCTCACGATCATGCCGGTCACCACCCAATTCATTCGCTCCAGCATGTAGTCGAGCAGGATGCAGGAGTCCGGCAGGGTTATTCGCTCGACACTCGAATGGGAGATGTCGCGCTCGTGCCACAGGGCGACGTTCTCGAGCCCGGTCTGTGCATGCGCCCGAAGCAGCCGGGCGAGCCCGCAGATGCGCTCGCAAACGATCGGGTTGCGCTTGTGCGGCATAGCCGAGGAGCCCTTCTGACCGGCGGCGAAGGGCTCCTGCACCTCGGACACCTCGGTGCGCTGGAGGTGGCGGATCTCCTGAGCAAAGCGCTCGAGCGAGGCACCGGTGAGGGCCATTGCGCCCAACGATTCGGCGTGGCGATCGCGGGCCACCACCTGGGAGGCAGCGTCTTCGATGGAAAGGCCCAGCCGGTCGCAGACGTAAGCCTCGACCTCGAAGGGTAGCTGCGAGTACGTCCCCACGGCCCCCGAGAGCTTTCCCGTGGCGACTGCATCACGGGCCCGTCGCAGGCGGCCTCGATCGCGCTCGAGCTCGAACGCCCACGACGCCAGCTTCAGGCCGAAGGTGGTGGGTTCCGCATGCACACCGTGGGTACGCCCGGCCATGAACGTGCCCCGATGCTCCAAAGCCTTCAGGCGAACACTCTGAGTGAGCCGCCCCACACCCTCGATCAAAAGCTCGCAGGCGTCGCGCAGCGCCACCGCGGTGGCGGTGTCGACCACGTCCGAGGAGGTGAGGCCGAAATGGACGTGCCGACCCTCCTCGCCGGTGCACTCCCGCACGCTCTCGACGAACGCAACAACGTCATGGTGTCGGACGGCCTCGATCTCGGCGATGCGGGCCTCATCGAACGACGCCTGTGCCTTGAGCTCGGAGAGCTCCTCCATCGGGACCTGGCCGAGCCGGGCGCGCGCCTCGACGGCAAGTAGCTCGATCTCGAGCCAGCGGTTGAACTTGGCGCGCTCAGAGAAGATCTCGGTCATCTCGGGGCGGCTGTAGCGAGGGATCACCGGGGCATCTTAGGACGGAGTCAAGCGTGCGGTCCGGCGCTACCTCCGGCCGCAGCGGTGGTTCAGATGCGACCATCGCACGTGAGCCACCCTTTTCGGTGGTTGAGATGCGACCGTCGCACGTCAGCCCCCGGTGGAAAACGATAGCAGGGCCGCTAATCTCTGCGGCGAGCTGCGAGGGCGTCAATCGCCGCGACCGCTTCGCTTTGCAGAGCGGCAGCCTCCTCGTGGTTGCCTGCGATTGAGGTGAGGCCGAGCTTTCCAAGAGACGTGAGGGGGCCGAGCAGGTGCAAGCTAACCCCGCTGCGGCGCGCATGCTCGTACCCCGCGCCGCAGGCTCTCACTGCGTCGATAACCCCGGCCGGGGCAAGGCCCACATAGTCCTGTGACTTGAGGTTGTCGGTCGACACATAGGCGCGGGGCCGGCCTTCGGCGATGAGCTCACCCGTGGCGTGCTCGTAGCGGCCCGCCGTAGCGAGCTTGGCCATGAGGAATGGGTGAGTGGTCCCGCCTGCCCGAAGGTTGATCTCGCTGAGATAGGGAGGCTCGCCGGGGACCACTACGAAATCCATCCCGAAGGCGCCGAAGACGCCCGCATCTGCCAACACCTCGGTGATCCTGATAGCGGCTTCTTGGATCGCCAGCCGGTAGTCCTCGTGCGCTGGAAAGCGGCACCCCAAATAGACTTGGCCGTCGGGCCCTCCAAGAATCTGGTCGTGGGTGGAAACGACCTCGAAGGCACCTCCCGGCGCGATGCGCATCTGGACGCTGGGAGAACAGAGGTCGCTCGAACGCCGAAGCTCCTCGACGATGGCGCCTTCCTCCGCAATCTTGGGCGCGAACGACGACCACGACTCCCCCACCCCGCAGAATCTGGTACGCGCCTGCTCGAGCGGAGAGCCGAGACCCGACAGCTCGACGACCGCGTTGCCCTGCCCGGAGAAACCGTTGTTGAGCTTGATTACGACGGCTTCCGCGTGGGGCCGCGCCGCTTTGATGGGGGCGATGGCGTCGTATATCTCGGTTGTCGAGCGCAGGTCCTCGGCCCCCTCGAACACCGGCACCCCGGCCTTGCGAGCGACCTGGCGGCCGCCGCTCTTCGAGCCGAGCCACACGTCACCCGGGTGCGGCCCCCAGATGGGGACTCCGAGATGCTCGGCGACGCGGCGCTCCAGCTGCGTGACATTGAAAGGCAGGATGTAGGCGTCCTCGGTATCGCCGAGGGCCGCACCCACATCGTCGAGCACATCTGGGTTCTCGAGCAGCTTCTGAGAAAGCGACAGGGGCCGGGCGTCGCCCACAGACACGAGTTGGAGCCGGTCGGAGACCTCGGATCGGGTGACTGCGATAAACGAGAGGTAGTAGTCGATGATCGCGGAGTCAATCGGCAGGCAGGTGACGTAGACCACGCGTACGTCGGGGTTCCTCAGGAGCAGCAGCGTGAACAACATGCGCTCTTCGTAGTAGGCGATGCCGGTGATCTTGATCAGCTCGGCAGGGGAATAGGTGATGGCGGGGATGACCACGATCGTGCCCGCGTCGATATCCGAGAGGCTTCGACCTCGGTGCTGCTGCACGAGACCCGCCTGGAGCTTCTCGAACGCGATGGCCATGAGACGCAAGGTTAGAGGTCGGGGGCCGGCCGGCGGTTCTGGTGCTCAGGTACTCATGCGCGACTTTACCTGCGGCGGTCGACTGCTAGAGCCGGGTGAGAGTATGTCCCTGATGTCGATCGAAGCGGAGACCATCGAGAAAATAGCCGGCTGGGTCGCTCAGGCGAAGGAGATAGCAGCCCTGACCGGGGCCGGCTTGTCGACCGACTCCGGAATACCCGACTTCCGCGGCCCCCAAGGGCTGTGGACCAGGAACCCCCAGGCCGAGCGCCTCTCCAGCCTCCAGCACTACATGGAGGACCCGGAGGTGCGGGTCGCGGCGTGGCAAGCGCGCCTACACCATCCTGCCTGGACGGCGGCGCCTAATCCCGGACACAGAGCCCTGGCGGATTTGGCGCGGCGCGGCTCGCTCACCACACTCGTGACCCAGAACATCGACGGGCTCCACCAGCGCGCAGGAACTCCTTCCGAGGCCGTGATCGAGATACACGGCACGATGCGAGAGGTGATGTGCATGGCCTGCGGCGAGCGCGCTCCGATGCAGCAGGCACTGGAGCGAGTGAAAGGCGGCGAGCAGGACCCCGACTGTCGTTGCTGTGGCGGCATCCTCAAGTCGGCAACGATCTCGTTTGGGCAGAGCCTAGTGGCCGAGGACCTGAGGCGAGCCGAGAAGGCAGCCGCCCGCTGTCACCTGTTCCTGGCGGTGGGAACCTCGCTGGCTGTCTATCCGGTGGCCCTGCTGCCGCAGGTGGCGCTCGACTCGGGTGCCCGGCTCGTGATCCTCAACGCCGAGCCCACCCCCTTCGACGAGAGGGCCGACGCGGTAATTAGGGGACCGCTGAGCGAAACGCTGCCGCGGCTGGTCCGCTCCCCTGCCGAGTGTCGTCAGGTGCTCGATAGCGACATTTGACGACCACTCGCCGCAAGAGAAGCGCAGTCTCAGTGGATGCCGGTAAGCCGCGCAACCAGGGCGGCTCGGCGGGCGGGGCGACCCGAGCGGAGCTCGGCCCGATCCGCGCTCGCCATCACCTGCAGCGCCAAGTTGGTGCCCAGCCATCGGAACGGCTCCGGCTCCCACGGAGGCGAGCGGTGCCCGACCCAGGGGAGCTTGGTGATATCGGTGTCCCGGCCCAGGATGAGGTCCGCAAGCGTTCGGCCCGCCAGGTTCGCGGTCGCCACTCCGTCCCCGACGTACCCGCCGGCCCACGCCAGCCGTGAACCCCGGTCGTAGCCGACCGAGGAGAACCAGTCGCGGGGCACTCCCAGAGGCCCACCCCAGTTGTGAGTAATGGCAGCGTCGCGCGCTCCCGGCCACAACGCCGCCAGCACTCGCTGCAGCTCGGCAAAGACGCTCGGGACACGATCGTAGGAGTCCATGACGTCGGAGCCGAAGTGGTAGGGCGCGCCGCGGCCCCCCATCGCGATGCGATCGTCGGCCGTGCGCTGCGCGTAAATGATCAGCCTGCGGCCGTCGGTCACGGTCTCCCGGCGGGCCCAGCCGACCTCGTCCCAGAACGACAGGGGCAGGGGCTCAGTTGCGATCATGAGCGAGTAGATCGGGAGCAGGGTGCGCTTCAGGCCTTCGAGCGAAGCGGTGTAGCCCTCGGTTGCGCGCACCACTACTTCAGCCTTGACCCGCCCCCCATCGGCCCTCGCCATTCCGTTCTCGATCGAGCGCACCGGAGTGAGCTCATGGATCGCTGCTCCGCGCGCCTCGACCACCCGTGCCAGATTGCGGCTCAGCCGGGCGGGATGAAGGGCCGCGCAGTGAGGCGTGAAAGCAGCCCCCAGAGAGCCCTCAATTCGGACGCGACGGGAGGCCTCGGAAGCGCGCAGCCATCGGTAGTCGTCCTCCGAGAATCCCCATCGCCGCTCCTCTGCGATCTCGCCTTTGAGACGAGGGACGTGTGCCCGTGTGGTGGCCGCGCTGATGGTTCCGCCCTTGGCGAAGTGGATGTCTATGCCCTCGGCCCCCACCACCCTGCCGACCTCGTCGACGGTGTCGAACATCGCGCGCTGCATTGCGAGTGCGGCTCCACGACCACCGACCCGGGCGAGCTTGTCGCGCGGCGCCGCGAACAGCGCCGAGCACCAGCCTCCGTTCCTACCCGAGGCCCCGTACCCCGCGATCTCTTTCTCGAGCACCACCACGCGCAGCGAAGGATCGGCTCTCAGGAGGTAATAGGCGGTCCACAGCCCCGTGTAGCCGGCGCCGACGATGCAGACATCCGCGTCCCTATCCCCCGGCAGCGAGGGGCGCGGGGTGAGGTCGTCACCGCAGTTGTCGAGCCACAGGCTGAGTGTTCGATAGTCCTTCATCGAGGCGATCTGCAACCACAGCTCGCGAGGCGGCAGACATCGCCAAAGGGTGAGAGCACTTCTCTAGACGTCGATGACCTCGAAGCCGACGGCATGATCGACGCCAGCCTGCCGGCCCATATGAGAGGCACCCGATTCGAGAAAGGCACGCGCGTCAAAACCTTCGCCGAGGTTGTCGAGGTAGGCGCGGTGCGCAAGCAGTGAGTCAACTCCGCGCTCGAGAAACCCAGTCACATCCACCGCATGCGTGGGATGGGGAGACCCATTCACGCACACCATCCGCACGCCATCCCACGGCTCGAGTCCGCGGTCGAGCAGCTCCCGGAACAGCCAGCGGTTGCCGGCATCGCGGGCTGCGTCGATCACCGCAAGCCCGACCACTCGATGGTCGGCCATGTTGAAGCTCCTCCCGCCCCAGGTCGAATGATGATTGATGGTGACCACGATCTCCGGGCGGTGGCGGCGAATCGCTGCCGAGATGTCTCTTCGAAGCCCGAGGCCGTATTCGATCATCCCGTCACGATGTCCCAGGAACTCGACTGCGTCGACTCCTACGATAGCGGCGCTGGCGCGCTCCTCCTCGGCTCGCAGGGGACCTGCCTCCTCTGGGCCAAGTGAATCGATCCCTGCCTCGCCGCTGGTCACGAGCACGTAGGACACCGACTTACCCTCAGAGGTCCAACGCGCTACTGCGCTGGCAGACCCGTACTCGAGGTCGTCGGGATGAGCGACCACCGCCAGCGCCCGCTCCCAATCCTCGGGCAGCGGTGGCAGAAGCTCCGAGTTTTCGGTTTCCAATCTCCTGCCCTTTCTAGAGGTTTCGAGGGAGGCTACTGCAGGAAGCGCTCCGACGACTCCTGCAACCGCACCACAACATGAGCCTCGAGTCCCTGCATCTCGAGGCTCAGACGCAGCCGGTCGAGCGTCTCTCCCTCGACGTGGGATCTCACCGCCTCGAGGTCGCCGTTGTCGAGGACCGTGAGGCGCATCTCCGCACGCGGCCCCATCGGCTCCAGCTGAAACCACGCCCGTGACGAGCTAACGGCACTGTGCTTGCCGGCATCCTTCGCCCACGCCCGAGCAGCGCTGCCGGCCCGCATGCGAGTCGAGCCGGGGCCCCGGCTGGCGAGGTCGAAATTGTGCACCTGTTGGGGGGCGGGGAACTGGGCCAACAGCCAACGCCAGCCGAGATAGGCGAGTACCAGTCCCACCAGCGCCACCAGAGGCCAAAGCCATTCCGAGTTGCGGCCCACGAAATCCGAGATCCGAGATGTGAGCACTACCCCTTCGGATAAGGCTTCGCCGGTAACTCCCAGTGCGCGCGCCAACCCGTAGCCGCCGGTCGCGACCAAGGCGAGACCGACAGTGAGCAGAACGATCCGGTTGACCGAATCGGTGCGCTTCATCGCCCTCTCGGGCTCTGGAGCTTGACCGCCACCGTCAACTTCTTGGAGGGCTGCAGGGCAAGGAGGCGATTCTCGACCGCGGCCCGAACCCTGCTGTCGAGTCCAATTGTCTCGTCGCGGCCCGTAGTCGCGCTTACGGCCAACTTGCTGGGAGTCGCCCGGCAGCGAACCTTCTGTACTCCATCAACTTCGCGCGCAGCCCGAGCCGCCACTTGCTCGAGGCTCCGTCGGTCGATCTCAGCCTCGGCACCGTCGTGCTTGGGCTGCAGCGAATAGCTAAGTGGCCGGCGAAAGAGCTGCAAGGCAATCAGGACCAGACCCAGCGCCACGAGTACGATCGCCGCCGTGATCACCGAGCGGTCGCCGTAGGAGGAGCCTCGAGCCGAATCCAGCCAGCTCTCGTAAGGCACCACGAGGGGGGCCAGGCGGAGCGCGGCAAGGATGATCTCCACCACGATCAAGAGTCCCGCGGCGATGAGACCAAGGGCGAGGACGGCGGCGATCAGCCGGTTCACCGTTCGCATGGCACCCTCATCGGATCCGGTCGCGGCTCCCGAGGTATTCGGTCACGTCGAGCTCTCCCACCAGCACCTTGGCGATGAGATACCCGAGCGCGCCGAAGAAGGCGACGATCAGCATGTCGCCAAAGCCCCCGAACGCAAGAGCCAAACCCAAGAACAAGCCGACAAACAACCCGACCAAAGCGGTCATCTACAGTCCTTCCTTCCCCTGCGGCCGTCGCGCAGATTCCCGGGCGCCCACAGCTTCGGGCATGTAAGTGGGAGACTCGATGTCGTCGATGAACACATCCACGGGCAAGGTCCCGGCGACGGGCCTCACAGCCGCCCGCACCTGCTCGCCCACCTGCGAGAGCGACGGGACCCAATTGGCGACGATGCGAACTTCGAGGTGATCTGCCATCTCCCGCACTCCGATGATGCGCCGGTTGGGCAGGTAGGTCGCCACGTCGCCGAAAGGTCCCGACGATAGCCCGGCTACCGATCTGCAACTCCTGGCCGCCACGGCCGCCACATCCGCATCGATTGACACCGGGCTACTGAACTCGTGGTTCTGCTGTGATCTCCTCGTCGCCGGAGTCCCCAAGCCAGACATCGTCGATATAGATATTGACCTCTGCCACTTCCAAACCCGTCATGCGCCCGACCTTCGTCGAAACGTTGCTGCGAACAGACTCGGCCACGTCCGCGATTGGTACGCCGTACTCGACGACCAAGTCGAGGTCGATGGCGGTCTGGCGCTCGCCGACCTCTACCTTGACGCCCTGCGTGGGGCTCGAACCCCCCGCGCTGCCGCCGACGGCTTCACCGATCCGGTCGCGAATGACACCCACGGCCCGAGCGGAACCGGACCCCATCTGGTACACCCCAGACACCTCTCGGGCGGCGATCCCGGCGATCTTTGCGACCACGCCGTCGGCGATCGTAGTCTTTCCCCGCTCAGTGACCAGAGCGCCACCCCCTTCGGAGCCGGCCCCCGAGGTCTGAGACCCCTGCTGGGTTGGTGTGGTCGTGGTCTGTTCGGCCATGAGTTGCCCCCTCGCAATCGCTTCCCTTGTTCTTAGTAACCTTCTCCCGCGAAATCGGCGACTTCAAACTTCGATTGTTCACGACGCCCGAGCCCGCCGCGACGGCTCGGGACACTTCGGCCTCCCGCGACCAGGCCGCCGCCTGAGAGCCCCCGTCTCCTCACCTCTGCCGTCGCCACTCAGGTTAGACAGATCG
Source organism: Actinomycetota bacterium (assembly GCA_013695465.1). Classification (GTDB taxonomy): domain Bacteria; phylum Actinomycetota; class CADDZG01; order CADDZG01; family WHSQ01; genus JACDAL01. Next base: position 13,227 of record JACDAL010000169.1, read on the forward strand.
CATGCACACACCTCGGCCCAAGGCGCGACCCCGGCGAGACTAGGCGCTCGGGGAGTATGCGGTCGAGGCGAGGGGAGGCGAGGGTTCGGCGTCGCGTCTCGGCCGTATTCGCGGTAGTTTCCGGCGATGCACGACGACGACGGCTACTTCGACGAGCATGTCGCCGCGAGATACGACGAGTCCGGTGAGATCGCGGAGATGTTCGACCCGGCGGTCGTCGACCCGGTCATCGACTTCCTCGTCGAGATCGCCGGGAGCGGACGCGCGCTCGAGCTCGGGATCGGGACGGGTCGGATCGCGCTACCGCTCCGGCGGCGGGGAGTGCCGGTGCACGGGATCGAGTTGTCAAAGGCGATGGCGGCCAGACTGCGCTCGAAGCCGGGCAGCGAAGAGATCGGTGTGACGATCGGCGACTTCGCGACAACGACCGTGGACGGGACGTTCTCCGTCGCCTACCTGGTCTTCAACACGATCTTGAACCTGACCACGCAGGCGGCGCAGATCCAATGTTTCCGCAACGTCGCGGCGCACCTTGAGCCCGGCGGCTGCTTCGTCATCGAGGTAGGCGTTCCCGAGCTCCAGCGGCTCCCGCCCGGCGAGACCATCCGGGCCTTCCACGTGAGCGAGACCAGTTGGGGGCTCGACGAGTACGACGTCGCGATGCAAGGCCTCACATCCCATCACTTCGAGATCGTCGACGGACGAGTCGCGCAAAACTCGGTACCCTTCCGGTACGCGTGGCCCTCGGAGCTCGACCTGATGGCGCAGCTTGCCGGGATGAAGCTTCGCGAGCGCTGGAGCGGGTGGAAACGGGAGCCGTTCACGAGCGACAGCCGCAAACACGTCTCGGTCTGGGAGAAGCCGGCAGTCTAGGCCCTATCGTGGGGGGACATTCCGAACCTGGACCGCTGCGGGCACCTGTTCCCAGCGACATGGACCGACTCGCCGACGGCCTGGAAAAGACCTATTGTGATGCTCTTGCGGCCTCGTCGCGGCCGGCCGCGGCCCCCAGGGTCGTGGAGCACCCCCGGGCGTCGGGCACAAAGTAGCGCCGACCTGGCGGTCCTGCGTAGTGGCGGGAGAAGGATTCGAACCTTCGTAGGCGTCAGCCGACGGTTTTACAGACCGCTCCCTTTGGCCGCTCGGGCATCCCGCCGGGAGCCTCAGGATAACGGTTCCACAGGCTGAAGGGCCTCAGGTAAACCTATCCCCCGACCACAGGCTCCGATCGGCATCGACATCGACATGCCTGCCGCGGCTGCGTGACCCGAGCGTCGCATCATCTTCATGTCCTCGTCACGAGTGAGCCACGCGTCGGCGCCGACGTAGAGGAGTATCCCGATGTCAACGCC
>JACDAL010000172.1 GCA_013695465.1 Actinomycetota bacterium
TCCCGTAACGATCCCGGGACGCCTCGGCTGCAAGGTGATTATCTTGGATGACATGATTCCTAGAAATCGAGCATGAGCACCGTACGCAGGACGTGGCCGGCGGACGCGGCGGTGCTCCTCACTTGCACCATGATTGTTGCCGCGATCCTCCTCGAGCGGGCAACGCCTGAGCGTCTGTCGGTGGAGCCGACCTGGGGCTCCAATGGCTCACTCGGTGCGGTGGTGTTGCTGCTGCCGGGGGTGGCGTTCGTCGCGGTGGGGTGGCTGATCGCTACGCGCCAGTCGAGGAATCGCATCGGCCGGATGTGTCTCGCGATCGGGTTGTTATGGACTGCGCTCATGTGTAGCTTCTCGATTGGTCTTTGGATCATCCAGTCGCGCAGCTTGGCCAACGACCCCGGGCTGTGGGTTACCTGGCTGGGGGACTGGCTATGGGTGCCGGTTCTGGGTGTTGCCGGCACGCACTTGTTGCTGAGATTGCCGGATGGAAGATTGTTGTCGCCGCGCTGGCGCCACTACTCCCGTTTCTGCACAATGGTTCTGGCGTTCTTGAGCCTGTCCGCGGCCGTGGAGCTGGATACGGTCTCGGGGATTGCCGGGACTAGAAATCCGGCGCTCCGATACCTCGAGTGGGCAAGAGTGCTCGAGCCGGTCTTTTTTCTCTTTCCCCTGAGCTTTGTTGGGGCGATTGCATGTCTCGTGATGCGGTACCGGCGCTCAGACGACAAGGTCCGCCATCAGATCCAGTGGATCGCATTGGGGGGGCTGACGTTCGTAGGCAGCGCCGTGGTCGTCATGGCCGTACTTCAGCTCGGGAGAGTCGACACATCAAGCTTTGAGGGTCAGGTCCTCACCAACATCACCCTGATCGGCTACAGCCTCGTCCCGATATCCATCGGGTTCTCGGTGCTCAAGTACCGCCTCTACGACATCGACGTCATCATCAATCGAGCGCTCGTCTACGGCTCGCTCACCACCACTCTCGCGCTCGCTTACCTCGTGACCGTGGCTCTGCTGCAGCAGCTCTCCCGCCCCCTCACGGGCACCTCCGATCTCTCCATCGCGATCTCGACCCTGGCCGTCGCCGCGCTCTTCGGCCCCCTGCGCGTTCGCGTCCAAGCCTTTATCGACCGCCGCTTCTATCGCGGCAAGTACGACGCAACTCAGACGGTGGAGGCGTTCTCGGCGCGCCTGCGGGACGAGGTCGACATCGACAGCCTGACCAAAGACCTCCTGGTAGTTGTGCAGGAGAGCATGCAGCCGCGGTCCGTTTCGTTGTGGCTGCGGGCCGGCTCCTCCGACACCCCGGCCACCTCGGCTCACGGTTAGGCTCCTCAACCGCAAGGGGGCCGCAGTGTGCGTCTGCACGGGTTGACTCTGAAATCGATGCAAAGTGAAAGGAACGCTTGATGGCCACAGAATCACGCGGAGTGATAGCGCGCGCCAAGGGCGCGCCGGTCGAGATCGCTACCATTCGGGTGCCCGACCCGGGGCCCGGCGAAGCCCTCGTCCGGGTGCAAGCGTGCGGTGTCTGCCACACCGATCTGCACTACCGCGAGGGAGCAATCAACGACGAGTTCCCCTTCCTCTTGGGGCACGAGGCCGCCGGGATCGTCGAGGCAGTGGGTCCCGGCGTCACCGAGGTCGAGCCCGGCGACTTCGTGATCCTCGCTTGGCGTGCCCCCTGTGGGAGGTGTCGCTCGTGCCGGCGCGGGGTTCCGTGGTACTGCTTTGCGAGCCGCAACGCGACGCAGCCGATGACGCTCGAGGACGGCACTCCGCTGAGCCCCGCGCTCGGCATCGGCGCCTTCTCCGACCTGACACTGGTCGCCGCCGGGCAGGCGGTCGTCGTCGACAAATCCGCCCGGCCGGAAGCCGCCGGGCTCATCGGTTGCGGCGTCATGGCGGGGTTGGGCGCGGCCATCAATACGGGGCAGGTAACTCACGGCGACACCGTCGCGGTGTTCGGTTGCGGGGGAGTCGGCGATGCCGCCATCCAGGGAGCGCGGCTGGCGGGAGCTCGCAAGATCATCGCCGTCGATCTCGATCAGAGAAAGCTCGAGTGGGCGAAGGAGTTCGGCGCCACCGACGTGGTGAACGCCTCCGAGACGGACCCGGTCGAGGCGATCCAGGCCCTCACGGACGGCTTCGGCGTCGACGTCTCGATCGAGGCGGTTGGGCACCCGGAGGTCCTGCGCCAGGCATTCTTCGCTCGAGACCTAGCAGGCACGCTGGTGCAGGTGGGCGTTCCCTCTCCCACCATGGAGATGCAGCTGCCGATGATCGAGTTCTTCGGCCGCGGGGGAGCCCTGAAGCCGTCGTGGTACGGCGATTGCCTTCCCACCAGGGACTTCCCCCTGCTCATCGATCTCTATCTCCAGGGCCGCCTCGATCTCGACCGCTTCGTGTCGGAGACGATCTCGCTGGACGAGGTCGAGGAGGCCTTTCACAAGATGGAGCGTGGCGAGGTGCTGCGCTCGGTGGTGGTGCTGTGAGCGAGGTGCGGGTAGACCTCGTGAGGACCGCGGGCATCTTCTCCCTCGGAGGCGAGGACTTCGAGGTGCAGGACAACATCTGGTTGGTGGGCGACGACCGCGAGGTGCTGGTCATCGATGCGGCCCACGATGCATCTGCGATCGTAGAGGGGGTGGGGGACCGGCGGACGGTCGCCATCGTCTGCACCCACGGGCACAACGACCACATCAACGCCGCTCCCGAGCTCGCCGCGGCGCTGGGTGCGCGTATCGGCCTTCATCCCTCGGACCGGATGCTGTGGGACGCCGAGCACCCGGAGAGGGCTCCCGACTTCGAGCTCTCAGACGGCGATTCCCTAGAGGTCGCGGGAACCACCCTGGAGGTGATCCACACCCCCGGGCACAGCCCCGGTGGTGTCTGTCTCTACGACTCGGTTCGGAGCCGGCTGTTTGACGGTGACACCTTGTTTCAAGGGGGGCCGGGCGCAACGGGTCGTGACTACTCCGACTTCGGAGTGATCATCTCCTCGATCCGCGAGCGGCTTTTGAGCCTGCCCGCCGAAACCGTCGTCTATCCCGGCCACGGCGAGACCACGACGATCGGGGCCGAGGCGCCTCATCTGCAGGAGTGGATCGCACGGGGATACTGATGCAGGTCGCCGAACTTTTCCACCAAAGGAGCGCTGGGCGCTGCCGAGGTGGAGAAGTTCGTGGCAGACGAGGCGGAGGGTCGTTCAGACCGGGCGAAGGATCAGGGTAAAGGTCGAACCGCGGTCGGGGGCCGTGTCGACCTCCAGCCGGCCCCCGGAGGCCTCCGCGACCTGACGGGCGAGGTAGAGGGACAGGCCCAGTCCGCCGACCTGTCGGGTGCTCGATGAGTCGGCCTGCGAGAACGGCTCGTTCAAGAGCCTCCTGACCGTCTCGGGCGCGATCCCGGGGCCTTCGTCGGAGACGCTCAGCAGCGGGGTGCCGAGCACCGCCTTGACGTCGACCGAGACACGGCCCGAGGTGAACTCGAGGGAGTTCTCGATTAGCGCCGCGATGACCTCGGTGAGTCGCTCTTCGTCGCCCGTGGAGTAGATCTCCTCGAAGTGGCAGCTGACCTCCCTTCCGGTGAGCTTGTCGACCAAGGAGTCGACCGCCGCCTGGGCCACCACGGCGACCGAGAACAGCGTCGGCCGCAAGCCCAGTCCTCCTCGCTGGATACCGGAGGCAGTGAGGATCTGGGAGACCATGCGCGACAGCCGGTCGCACTCCGTGCCCATCGAATCCAGCAACTCGAGCTTGACCTGGTCGTCGATGGCTGCCCAATTCGTCTGCAGGGTCGCCACTCCCCCTTTGATCGAAGTCATCGGAGTGCGCAGCTCGTGGGACACAACCGAGACGAACTCGCTCTTCATGCGATCGAGCTCCGCCAGCGCGTCCGCCCGTTCCTGCTCCTTGCGGTAGAGGTCGGCCATGTCCTCCATGACCCCTCTGGTGACTTCCTTGTCGAGCGCCCCCTGGCCCCGGGAAATCGCCTGCAGCGAGTCGAGCAGCTCCTTGGAGGAGCCGCCCTTGAGGAGGTAGCCGGAGGCACCCGCCTTGACCATCTCCGACACCAGCGACATGTCGGCGAAGGCCGTCAGCGCCAGGACCTGGATCTTGGGATAGCGCTCCTTGATGACCCGGGTCGCCTGGACCCCGTCCATCACCGGCATGTGCATGTCCATGAGGATGATGTCGGGTCGGAGTAGCTCGGTGCGCTCGAGCGCTTCGGAGCCGTTTGAGCCTTCGCCGACGACCTCGAATTCTGCACGAAGCTCGATGAGCTGGCGCAGGCTCTTACGAATGCTTTCGTGATCGTCTACGAGGAGCACTCTCATGCTGGTCAATCGGCACGCCGAGCCGTCCGATTCACGGCCGGGGGTTACGTAATAGTGACCAGATGAGCGCTTCTGAGGCTCGGCCCACGCCCCGGGGACGGCCCGCCGCGTGATACTTCTTGGCCTGGGATGTCCACCAAGGAGGGAGGTAGTGCTGATGGAGGAAGTCCGGCTGACCTCGCACTCGCACGGCGGCGGCTGAGCCTGCAAGCTCGGCATCGCCGAGCTGGCGCAGGTCCTGCGCCATGTGAATTCATCCTCCGACCCGGCCGTGCTTGTGGGCCTCGAGTCCCCGGACGACGCCGGCGTCTACCAGGTGTCCGAAGAGGTCGCCTTGGTTCAGACTGTGGACTTCTTCACACCGATAGTCGACGATCCCTTCTCCTGGGGTCGGATAGCGGCCGCCAATGCGCTCTCCGACCTCTACGCCATGGGGGCCGAGCCCAAGACTGCGCTCAACCTCATCTCGTGGCCGCGCACACTCGGCTTCGAGCTGCTCGGCCGCGTTCTCGATGGGGCCGGGCAGGCGTGCGAGGAGGCGGGGGTGACGATCATCGGCGGTCACTCGATCGACGATCCCGAGCCCAAGTTCGGCATGGCGGCGACTGGATTCGTCCACCCCCAACGGATCGTGCGCAAGAAGGGAGCGGTGGCGGGGGCCGAGCTGGTCCTCACCAAGGCCCTGGGTACAGGCATCATCTCGAGCGGCGTCAAGGAGGGAGTCACCGAGGCGGAGCACGAGGCGGAGGCCGTGCGAACCATGGGACGGCTCAATCGGGCCGCATGCGACGCCATGCTCGTGGTCTCGGTACTGGCCGCCACCGACGTCACCGGGTTCGGGCTGATAGGGCATCTGAGCCAAATGATGGGCGACGATCTCTCGGCAGAGCTGGTTCTCGAACGGATACCCGTCCTCCCCGGCGCGGTGGAGCTTGCCCGGCGAGGCGTCCTCCCCGGCGGCACCGTCAGGAACTACGAGGCCGGTCGCGCTCAGGTCGATGCGTCGGGCGTGGATGAAGCCCGGCGCTGGCTTCTGTTCGACGCCCAGACCTCGGGGGGCCTGCTGATGGCGGTTGTTCCCGAGCTCCTCGAGCGGCTGCTCGCAGCCCTGGAGTCGCGCGGGGAGCAAGGGGCTCACATCGGGACCGTACGGCCCCGCCGCGACGGAACGGTGGTGACGGTGGTGTGAGCGAGCATTTGAAGATTCCTCAAGCCATCGCCGACGAAATGGTTGCGCACTGCCTCGAGAGCCGGCCCAACGAGGCGTGCGGGGTGCTCGCCAACGAGGGGGCCGCGCTCGTCAAGGTCTTCCGGATGAGGAACGCCTCCGCCAGCCCCTTGCGCTATTCGCTCGATCCGAGGGAGCAGCTCGCGGTCTACCGCAAGCTCGATGATGAAGGCTGGGACCTGGCCGGCGTCTTCCACTCCCACACCCGCACCGAAGCCTACCCGTCCCCGACCGACGTGCGCCTCGCCTCAGAGGACGTCCCCTATCTGATCGTCTCGCTCGCCTCCGCGGCCCCCGATATCAGGGCGTTCCGGATCCGCAAGGAGAGCTGGGGGGCCGAGGAGGGGGAGATCGAGGAGCTCGACGTCACCCTCGGCGACTGACACACCACCGGTCCCGCGTTTTGAGCGCCTCAGAGCGCGGTTTTCTGCACTCTGAGTCCCATAGAACGCCGCGCAACTAATTTTCTCGACGCTGGGACGCTCCACAGCTGATCGGGCCCCTGCCCCTGTCCCGGGCCCAACAGGGTAATGCCCGGAACGCGAAGCCGGCCGGTCGCGTTGAATACGATGCCAAGTGGCCATACCGCGGTAAGAGACGGAGGGAAGTTGTCGGTTCGAGTTCGCATACCTACGGTGTTCAGGAAGTACACCGATCAGCAGAGCTTGGTCGAGGTCGATTCGGGCACACTGTCCTCGGTGGTCGACCAGCTCGAGAGCCGCTATCCGGGCATCAAGGGCCAGCTCCTCAGCAGCGATGGAGAGCTCCATCGCTTCGTCAACGTCTATGTGAACGACGAGGACGTCCGTTACCTGGGCAAGCTCGAGACCAAGGCAGATGACGGAGACGAGGTTTCGTTGCTTCCGTCGGTCGCCGGCGGCTAGGCGGCAGGCTTGAGGCACAAGTCCATCCTCGACACCGTTGGGGGAACCCCCCTGGTAGAGGTCCCTAAGCTGTCGCCCACGCCCGAGACTCGCCTGTGGGTCAAGCTCGAGGGCCAGAACCCGACCGGATCGGTCAAGGACAGGGTCGCGCTGGCCCTGGTCGAGGACGGTGAGTCGTCTGGGCGGCTCGACAAGAGCAAGGTCATCCTCGAGCCCACCTCGGGCAATACCGGCATCGCCCTTGCCATGGTCTCGAGCGTGCGCGGCTACCGCTTCACCGCGGTGATGCCCGACAACGCCAGCACCGAGCGCGTCGAGCTGCTCCGGGCCTTCGGCGCCGAGATCATCTTCTCCGAGGGGGACAAGGGGACCAACGGCGCCGTGGTGCTCGCCCAACGGCTGGCCGGTGAGGACGACCGCTACTACATGCCCTTCCAGTACGGGAACGAGGCCAACGTCGCCGCTCACTACCAGGGAACGGCCGGCGAGATCATCGACGATCTGCCCGAGGTGAGCGCGTTCGTGGCAGGGCTCGGCACCGGGGGCACCCTCACCGGAGTTGGCCGCCGTCTCAAGGAGCACAACTCAGCGATCAAGGTGGTGGCGGCCGAGCCCGAGCTGGGCGAGCTCGTCTACGGGTTGCGCTCCCTGGACGAGGGCTATATCCCGCCGATCTTCGACCCCGACATCCTCGACGGCAAAGTCAAAGTCAAGGCGCGCGAGTCGATCCTGTGGACCAGGCGTCTTCTGGTGGAGGAAGGCATCTTCGCCGGCATCTCGGCCGGCGCGGTGATCTGGGTGGCGCAGCGGGTCGCCGAGCGTCTGGTCGAATCCCAGGGCGGTGGTGACGTCGTGTGCCTGCTGCCGGACGGAGGCTGGAAGTACCTTTCGACCCAGGCCTGGACCAAGGAAATCGACGTCGCCGAGAGCCAGGTCGAGGAGGTGCTGTGGTGGTGACGGAAACGGCGAGCCGGCCGCTGGGGATGTTCGACTCCGGCGTGGGCGGGCTGACCGTGGCTCGGGCCGTCATCGACCTCCTGCCTCACGAGGACCTCGTCTACTTCGGTGATTCGGCCCGCCTGCCCTACGGCCCCCGCGAGGAGGCAGAGGTCAGGAAGTTCGCACTCGAGATCATGGACGCGCTCATGCAGGAGAGGGTCAAGATGCTGGTGGTGGCGTGCAACGCGGCCTCTTCCACTGCCCTCGACGAGGCGGAGGAGCGTTACGACGTCGAGATCGTGGGGGTGATCGAGCCCGGTCTGCGAGCGGCTCTGGCGGCCACCCGCAACCGCCGCATCGGGCTGCTGGGGACCGAGGTGACGGTGGGATCGGGTTCCTACAACAGGGCGCTCGAGGCCACCAGGACCAACGTCGCGCTGCACTCGGTTGCATGCCCCCGCTTCGTCGAGTTCGTGGAGAGAGGAGACACGACCTCGGCCGAGGTCATCGAAGCGGCCCAGACCTACCTCGCTCCCCTGAAGGCGAAGGGTGTCGACACCGTGATCCTTGCCTGCACGCACTACCCTCTGCTCGCCGGCGTGATCGACTATGTCATGGGAGAGGAGGTGGTGCTGATCTCGAGCGCAGAGGCGACCGCGCACGAGGTCTACCGCCGCCTGATGGACCGGCGGCTGCTCAATCCCTCGAACAGGCCCGGGCGTCACCGTTTCATCGCCTCCAGCGAGAGAGGCATCTCCTCGGAGCTCGGCAGGCGCTTTCTGGGACCGGAGTTCAACGAAGTCGAGCACCGCCCCTGGGACCGTCCGTGACTCTCTCTCTAACCGTTCTCGGTACATCGGGAATGTTTGCCACCGCCGCCGAGGCCTGCTCGGGCTATCTCGTCGAGTGGGACGGCTTCAAGCTGTGGCTCGACGCGGGGGCCGGGACCTGGCAGAGCTTGCGGTCGACGACCGATTATCGGGAGCTCGGCGGAGTCCTCTTGACCCACCGCCATCCCGACCACACCACCGACGTCTTCCAGGCGCTTCACGCCCGCTATCTCGGCACCCACGGAAAGCTGTCGCCGATCCCTCTGTGGGCGCCGCAGGAGACGCTCGACGCCCTGAGCGGCTTCGACTCAGACATGGACGACGTCTTCGAGCTGCGCTCGGTGTCGGGCTCGGAGCGACTCGAGCTGAAGGGGGCAAGCCTAAGCTTCGTGCACATGGCTCACCCCCCGATCACATTGGGCGTGCGGATCGAGGCAGGGGACAGGGTGGCGGCGTACTCCGCAGACTCGGGCCCGGCCGCCGACTTCGATGCGCTAGCTCACGACGCCGACCTCTTCGTCTGCGAGGCAACCCTCCAGGCAGGGGCGAGTTGGGAGGGCCACCTCAACGGAGCCCAGGTGGGCGCCATCGCGGCGTCCGTCGGCGCCCGCAAGACCCTGCTTACCCACCTGCCGCCGGAAAAGGACCACGCGGTCACGCTGGCGGAGGCGCGCGCCGCGGCCCCCTCCTCGGACATAGAGCTGGCCGAGCAAGGACGACGCTATGAGGTCTGATGGGCGCAACGCGCAGGCGCTGCGGCCGGTGCGGCTCACTCCCGGCTTCATGCCCTATGCCGAGGGCTCCTGTCTCGTCGAGATGGGTCAGACCCGGGTAATCTGCACCGCCACGATCGAGGACTCGGTTCCGCGCTGGATGCAGAAGAAGGGGAGGGGCTGGGTAACCGCCGAGTACGGCATGATGCCGCGCTCCTCTCCGCAGCGCATCCCGCGAGAGGTCAACCGGGGACGGGTCTCGGGGCGCACTCAGGAGATCCAGCGCCTTATAGGGCGCTCGCTGCGAGCCGTCACCGACCTCGAAGGCCTGGGCGAGCGCAGCGTGCTCGTCGACTGCGATGTGCTCCAAGCCGATGGCGGCACCCGCACGGCCTCGATCACAGGCGCCTACGTAGCGGTGCACCTGGCCTTGGGGGGCAGCGCCCTCACAGACTCGGTGGCGGCCGTGAGCGTCGGAATAGTGGGGGGCCGCGTTTGCCTCGACCTCGATTATTCGGAGGACTCGGGAGCGGAGGTCGATATGAACGTGGTGATGACCGGCGCGGGTGAGCTGGTCGAGGTCCAGGGGACGGCGGAGGGACGGACCTTCGGGCGCTCCCTGCTCGATGAGATGCTCGACTATGCGACGGCCGGGATCCGGGAGCTCATCGAGAGGCAGAATGCGGCGATCGGGGCCCGCCCCACTTCATGAGGGCAGTGCTGGCGTCTCGCAACCGCCACAAGGCCGAGCAGGTTGCGCTGGTGCTGGAGGGGATCGAGCTGGTGATGCTCGACGAGGTCGCTGCCGAGCTCGAGCTGGCGGAGCCCCACGACAGCTTCGAGGCCAACGCCCTGGCCAAGGCCCGGGCGGTGGCCCAGGCCACAGGGATGCCTGCCGTAGCAGACGACTCCGGGCTCGAGGTCGACGCGCTGGGCGGTGCGCCCGGAGTTCGGTCGGCCCGCGTCGCGGGCGACGACGCCACCGACGGAGACAACAATCGCAAGCTCATCGCGGCGCTGGAATCGGTGGCGGACGAGGGTTTGAGCTGCCGCTACCGCTGCGTCGCCGCCCTCGTGTTGCCCGATGGGACAGAGGTCGTCGCCCACGGGGCCTGCGAGGGCCGAGTCGTACGTGAGGGCAAGGGAGAGCTGGGTTTCGGATACGACCCCCATGTGGTGCCGGCGGGAGAAAGCCGCACTATGGGCGAAATTCCCCTCGCAGAGAAGCTTTCCTTCAGCCACCGGGGGCGCGCTTTCAGGAAGCTGGCGCAGCTGATCGAGGGGCCGGGCGGCCCCGACTACAAGGGGCAGAGCCTCATGATCGCCGGGTTGAGGCGCCCTCACGAGGAGGTCCCACTGCTGGCGGAGGACCTCCACCCCGATCCCATCGCCCAGTTCTCGGCGTGGATGCAGGAGGCGCTCGAGGCCGGACTCCACTTCCCCAACGCGATGACGCTGGCGACTGCTTCGGCCTCGGGGCGGCCCTCGGCCCGCATCGTCCTCCTCAAGGGATTCGACGAGCGCGGTTTTGTCTTCTACACGAACCTCGAGTCGCGCAAAGGGCGGGAGCTTGCGGAGAACCCCCACGCGGCCCTGGTCTTCTACTGGTTCGAGCTCGAGCGCCAGGTGAGGATCACTGGTTCTGTGTCCGCCGTGCCGGCCTCTGAGGTAGAGACCTATTTCTTGAGCCGCCCGCACGGCAGCCGTCTGGGAGCGTGGGCGTCGCGCCAGAGCGAGGTCATCGCCGACCGGGGGCTGCTCGAGTCGGAGGTCGATCGCCTCGAACATGCCTACCGCGACAGGGAGATCCCTCCGCCCCCCTTTTGGGGCGGCTTCCGGCTTGCTCCTGAAGAGATCGAGCTATGGCAGGGCCGGGACGACCGTCTCCACGACCGGCTTCGCTACCGGCGTGAGGGGGCCGGGTGGGCCCTGGAGCGCCTCTCCCCGTAGGCTGCATCCCGCCGCCCCTAATTCGGCTTTGTGCCAGGAAAGGTGCGGAATCCGCCCCTGGTCTGGCTTAGAAGCAGTTCAGGGGGCGGGCGCCGCCGCCAGCTCAGACCGTTCGGGCGAGGTCCAGGACCTGGTCGTGGAGCGAACCGCAGGTGGTGAGGCAGGGACCCTTCTTCCAGGCATTCCCATCCAAGCCCGAGATGCGCCCTCCGGCCTCCTCCACGATGGGCTCTAGAGCGGCGACGTCCCACAGGTTGAGCTCGGGCTCGAGCATGACGTGGCCCGCTCCTCGGGCCACCAGCATGTGCCCCCAGAAGTCGCCGAAGCCGCGGTGGCGCCAGCAGCGGGTGATCAGCTCGTGGTGAAGAGCACCGACCCCTGAGGGCCCGGCCGCTTCTCCGGAGGAGAAGTAGCTGGCCCTGTCGAAGCTCGAAGGTTCGTCGACGCGGATTACCTCTCCGTTGAGCCTGGCCCCCAGGCCGCGCCCTGCATCGTAGGTCTCTTGGATGGCGGGAGCGTGGGCTACCCCGACGATCGACTGTTCGTCCACGCGCAGGGCCACCAGCGTCGCCCACACCGGGATGCCCACCATGTAGTTGTGAGTTCCGTCGATTGGGTCGATGACCCAGGTGGGCGCTCCCGCTCTTGCCGGGCCGCCTCCGGCGGCGGTCATGCCCTCCTCCTCCCCCAGCACGTTGTGATCGGGAAAGGTTCTCGCCAGCCGCAGCCTTATCTGCGCCTCGACCGCCCAGTCGGCTTCGGTGACCCAGCTGCCGTCGCTCTTCAGGCTTCGCCGTGGGTTGCGCTTGAAGTGGCCGAGGGCGATGCGCCCGCCGAGTCGGGCGAGCTCGAGGGCAAAGGAAAGCTCACTTTGGGGGGGCATCGAGTCACCCTATCCGCCACCCTTAGCCCCTCGGCAGGGGGACCGGGTCTACCCCGGATGGGGGGGCTCCACGTCCCCCGGGGACAGGCCCGCTGCAAAGCCGCGTCGAGCTTTCACGCTGAGCCCCTCACCGACGCGTGTTGATTGAGTCGCCAGCAAGCGTGCGAGAGGGGGGACTCGAACCCCCACGTCCTTTGGGGACACCGGCTCCTAAGGCCGGCGCGTCTGCCAATTCCGCCACTCTCGCTTAGGCGGCGAATCTAGTCGTCCTCGATCTCTACCTTTTCGAGCACGACGTCGGCGACCGGGCGGTCTTGCGGGCCGGTCTCGGTGGCTGCGATCGCGTCGACCACGTCCATGCCCTCGGTGACCTCTCCGAAGAGCGTGTGCTTGCCGGTGAGCCATGCGGCGGGCGCCACTGTGATGAAGAACTGGGAGCCGTTCGTGTTGGGGCCGGCGTTCGCCATTGCCAGCAGGCCGGCTCGGTCTAGTTTTGGCCCACCCGGAGGGCATTCATCTTCGAACCTGTAGCCGGGACCGCCGCGGCCGGTTCCTTCGGGGTCGCCTCCCTGAATCATGAACCCTGGAATCACTCGGTGAAAGATGGTGCCGTCGTAAAGGGGCTCCGACTTGGACACCCCGTCGCCTGGGTCCCGCCACTCTCTCTTACCGCGAGCGAGATCCATGAAGTTGGCAACCGTGGTGGGGGCGTGGTCGGGCATGAGCCGGGCTTTGAAGCTGCCCAGGCTTGTCACGAAGGTAGCGGTTGGAGCCATATCAAGTCCTTCCCGTTGGGTCTGTGGGAGGCGAGTCTACGGTTTGCTTTCCGCCGGCTCATCCCGGCCCCGACCCCGGCGCGAGCGGGACCTCACTCGGGGGCAACGACGAAGGCGACTTCGTCGACGAAGCACCAGCTCCAGCTCTCGTCCGGTTCGGCAGAGCGAATCACCGGATGACCGCTTGTTCGCGCATGCTGGCTCGCGTGCCGGTGGGGAGAGGAGTCGCAGCAGCGGATGCCCCCGCAGGTCATGCACATTCGAAGGCTCACCCAGCGCGCCCCGATCTTCAAGCACTCCTCGCAACCCTCGATCTCATCCGGGGGCGCAGCGATTTCAATCGTGTCTAGATGCGTGCAAATCGGTGCGTCGGGATCGCCCGGCAATCTCAGGCCGTGCGGCCGAAGCGAGCCAGCAGCGCGGTCTGCTCGTCCGCGTCCGGAGGAATCGACGGTGCGTCGCCGATCGCCCCCGCCTTACGGTAATCATCCTCAACGCTTTGAAACCACTGGGCGCATGCCCACACAAGCTCGGGATCGAGTCTTTCGTCGCCGCCCACCGCCCGCGCGAGGTCCCAGGAGTGGATGAGGTGGTCGGCAAAGAGCTGCATCACATAATCGCGTCCCGGCGTGTCGCCAAAGGAGAGGTGGACCGTTCTCTGTGACGCCTCCTCCGTGACGGCCGCCTTCGCTTCCGCCGCCGACTCCTTCCACGAGGCCTGGGGGTCTGCCCCCAGGAGGTCCCCGTCGAAGCGGTCGCCGACATCTTCGATACGGCTGCCGCTGAGCAATGGGGGCGTCCACTTGTTCTCGTTCACGAGGTGGTTGACGAGCGTCCTCACATCCCACCCCGGCAGCTCCGTCTCTTGATCCCACAGCTCCTCGGTGACGGCTGCGACGCGGCTGTCAAACACGTCGACGGCCTTGTGGTGCAACTCGACAACGTTCACGAAGCCCCCTTCCTATTGACGGCTTGTTCTCACTTCACGGCTGCCGCGGCGGCGCCCAGCAGTCTCACCATATCGAGATCTTGATGGTGAAGGTGTTGCAGCATGATGCGTTCGACGCCCGCAGCTTCGTAGGCCCGCAGCTTCTCGACCGCTTCATCGACGGTCCCGAGAACCTGCTCCGATCGAGACTCGCGCACGAAGTCTTCGGGAGAGTCGTCGTTGTTGGCCGCCCGCAGCATGCCGCGGACGCGCTCCTGAAATTCGTTCTGGTTGATGCCCACGATGCCGGTGGTCATGACGGAGAGTGCAAGGCTCGAGGGCTCCCGCCCGTGTCGGCGGCAGGCGTCGTCCAGGTCCCCCCTGAGCTCTGCACACCTCTCGGGAGTGGGACCCACCGTGTTGTATTCGTCAGCCCAGCGCGCCGCAAGATCGACCGAGCCTTTCTTGCCCGCTCCGCCCACGATCAGTGGGGGGTGCGGGCTCTGCACCGGCTTGGGGAGCGCGTTTAGCGATTCAATCGTGTAGTGGTCACCTGCGAAGCTGAAATCGTCCGAGGTCCACTGCCCATGGACGATCTCGAGTTGTTCCGCCAGTACCTTCATGCGGGTGGAGGTCTTCGAAAAGGGGAAGCCGTAGCCGGAGTGCTCGCGCTCGAACCATCCGGCCCCCAGCCCGAGCTCGACTCGGCCCCCGGAGATGTGGTCGGCGGTTACGACCATCTTTGCGAGGGCCGAGGGATGACGGAAGGTAGCCGGCGACACCATTGTTCCCAGCCGCAGAGTCGAGGTGAGGGCGGCGAGCCCGCTCAGCGTGGCCCAGGCGTCTAGCGAGCCGTGAGTTGGCTCGTTGAACATCGAGGTGTAGTGGTGGAGCGGAACAGGGCCTCGAGCCCTGCTTGCTCGCAGGTCTCGGCCAGCGCCACCCAGTCCTGCCAGGTGACCCCCTCCTGGCCCTCGATCATCAGGCAAACGCGCATGCTTTCTCCTATCACGAAAGCCGGGAGTCCGCCTGCGGCCCGTCAAGCGTCGTCTGGCATCCGAAAACCCTCGGGCAACAGGGACTCCGATTCCTCTTCCCCGGCCGGCGCCCGCCCCTCAATTCGTCGTTGCGCTGTGACGGCAAGAGGCAGGAAACGGAGGCGCGGAGGGGCGATGAGCCGCAAGCGTTTGAGCGCGGCCAGCGACGCTCTGAGGCCTGCCTCCTGGACGGGGTTCCAGCTGTAGCCGTAGATCTCGCTGCGCAACCCTTCAGGCAGCAGTCCGAAGGACCAGAAGGAGATGAGACGCCACAACGGCCGCTGGGGCGTCTCGGGGGGCGGGTCCATAATGAGTCGCCCCACCGCCTCTGAGCCGTCCGTGCGCCGCAGCATTCCCGAGGAGATGACGTCGGCGATGTAGGACCTCAGACCCGACACTGTCTTAGGGATCGAGCTGCGTGGCAGGCGCAGCATCTCGGCCCCCACCATGGATTCCTGATGGAACTGTTCGCGGCCGGGCTCGTCGAGCTTTCCCACCACCAAGTGCTCCATCACCAGCGCGGTGTCGACCAGGCAGGCGTGCACCCACAAGAGCAGCTCGGGATCGAGGGCGTCGTAAGCCAGACCCGTTACCTCGTCGATGCCGTTGATCTCTTCGTGCACGATATTGATGTGTCGGGCGGTCGCGTTGGCCTGGACCGTCGAGCCGAAGGTGACGAGGTAGTTGAGGCGCAGCGTGCGCTCGAGCCTCATCCACGGGTCGCTCGTGTACATGCCCGTTTGCCGGGCGCCGGCGACAACCAGGGGGTGGGCCGCGTGCATCAGCAGCGCCCGCGCCCCTCCGAGCATTACGGCGGCCTCGCGATGGACCTGCCAGGAGACGCTTTCGGGGCCGAACAGCCCCCGATCACCCTGCCCTCGATCGCCGCGGGTGGATTTAGCTTGGGTCATGCATTCGACCTTACCGGCCACCGTGGCCGGCCGGCGCTCTCGACCGCTGCGACCCAGCACAACGGCAACAGGGCCTCATTCGTCGGCTCGAGCAAAGACCGGCTTCAGCGCGGTGTAGACGTCCCGGTAGCGGCGGTAGGCGGCATCGTAGTCGCCCCGGAGATCGTCGGCGGGCACGTGCTCCTGCGGTTGATAGTCGACGAATGCGCTAGCGGCTTCGGCCACGTTCGAGAACAGTCCGGCCGCGACCGCAGCGAGCATGGCCGCTCCCGTCGCCGTCGTCTCGACGTTCGCGGGAACCCTGACCGGAAGCCCGGTCACATCGGCCTTGATCTGCCGCCACAACGCTCCCTTGGCGCCGCCGCCCACGATGGTCAGCCTGCGGGTCTCGAGCCCGGCTGCATTCATCGCCTCGAGGATGTCGCGTAACGCAAACGCGCTTCCTTCGAGCAGCGCTCGGGTGAGGTGGCCTCGGTTGTGGGCCAGGGTGAGACCGTAGAAGACGCCCCTGGCTGCTCCATTCCATTCCGGCGCCATGGCCCCTTGCATGCACGGGAGAAAGGTGACGCCGTCCGAGCCCGGTGAGGCCAGCGCAGCTTCCG
This sequence comes from Actinomycetota bacterium, assembly GCA_013695465.1. Classification (GTDB taxonomy): domain Bacteria; phylum Actinomycetota; class CADDZG01; order CADDZG01; family WHSQ01; genus JACDAL01. The sequence goes on from JACDAL010000172.1 coordinate 16,021, forward strand.
AGGACAGGAGGTCGTAGGCGTCCCCCAGACCGGCCGACTCGCTGTGGCGTTCGAGGGGAGCGAAGTGGTCGCGCCACCAACGTAGGTTCCCGCCCGACACGAAGCCGGGGTTCTCGAGCAGCCACGCATCGGGATCGGCGTGAGGGTGACACTCGACCAGCATGGTGTCGTCGTAACGGGGCTGGTCGGAAGCGGCGCAAACCGGCTCCGCGGTGCCGACGACGTCACACACCTCGCCGGGCTCGAAAACTCCGGCGCCCAGCGTCGCGGCCATCTCGTCGCCGCAGCCTGCCGCCACCACCGTCGAGGGCGAGAGGCCGGTCGCGTCGGCGAATTCCTCGGTCACGGTCCCGACCGCCTCGATTGCCGGCACGAGCTCGGGCAGGGCCCGGCGCGAGATGCCGGTCGCCTCGAGCAGCTCATCCGACCACTTGCGAGTGCCCGGGTCGAGGAGACCCAGCGACGACGCGTTCGAATAATCGACGGCCAGCCGTCCCGCGACCTCCTTGAGGACATAAGAGCCGGGCGGCATCAGGTGCGCGGTGCGGGCGAACGCCTCCGGTTCTTGATCCCGGATCCACAACGCCTTGAACACCGCGTGGGACGAGTCGAGGTTGGTCCCTGAGAGCCGGTAGAAATCGGAAGGCGTCACCTTCTCGGCGAGCGCGGCCGCCTGAGGTTCGGCTCGGCGGTCCATCCAGATGAGAGCGGGCCGCACCGGCGCGCCGGCGTCGTCGCACGCGACCATGCCGTCGAGCTGGCTGCCGAACGAAAGGGCGGCGATCGCGGAGCGGTCCTCTATCTCTGCTGCAACCGACCTCACTCCCGCGGCCACCGAGCGAGGCCACTCGGTAGGGTCCTGCTCCGCCCAAGTGGGGTGCGGATAGGAGAGCTCGTGCGGCTGGTAGGAGGACGCGACCAAGTCCCCGTCTTCGGTGTAGAGGGCGACGTTAGTGCCCTGACTGCCGACGTCGCAGCCGATGACGAAGGCTTTGCTCACGGGTTCATGGCTCGATCACGACCTTGAGCGCGGTACCCGAACGGATGGCCCCGAAGCCGTCGTCGATCGCATCGAGCGAGAAACGGTGAGTCACGATTCGTGCCAGCTCCTCCTGACGCCGGTCGAGGTAGTCCATCGCAATACGGTACTGACGTTGGGTGGCGCCATAGGATCCAAGCACCGCGAGTTCCTTGTAGTGGAGCTGGTTGGCATCGAACGGCGTCACGGGATCGGACTTCGGAAGGCCGGCGAAGTAAACGATCCTGGCCTTGCGCCCTGCCATCTCGAGAGCAGCTTGCTGTGCCTCCTTGGAGGGGGCGGCGACGATCACGCGTTCGGCGCCGGCGCCACCCGTCCTCTCGAGGACCGCCTCGACCCCGTTGTCGTCCTGCGGCACCCAGGAATCGTCGACCGCGCTCCCCACCGCCGACAGGGCCAGCTCCAAGCGCTCGGGGCTGACGTCGAGGAGGAAGACTTTTGACACTCCACGGTCGCGCGCGAGCACCGCCTGCATGCACCCGATCGGCCCCGCTCCAAGGATCACTACTACGTCTGAGTAACCGGGGTCCAGGACCTCGATGCCGTTGAGAGCACAAGCGAACGGATCCGCCACGGTGGCGAGGTCTGAGGGGAGCTCCTCGGGCAACTTGATGAGATTCTTGAGGGCGATCGGAGGAACCGCGGCGGTTTCGGCGAACGCGCCGGGGAACGGATCGTAGCCGTATAGCTCGTGGCGAACGCAGAGGTTCTGAGCGCCCTCGAGACACCACCGGCACGTGCCGCAGGTGAGTATCGAGCCCAGAAAGACTCGATCCCCGCGCTCCATCCCAGCCGGAAGTAGGGCAGCCGGCCCCACCTCCTCGAGCGCGCCGACCGGCTCGTGGCCCAGGATCCAGGGGGCAGGGGCGCGCGGATCTCCATTGAAGAAAGTGCGCGCATCGGTCCCGCAGATCCCGCATGCTTCGACGCGCAACATGGCACCGGCCTTGTCGAGTTGGGACTCTGGCGCGTCTTCGACCTTCATTTTGGCGACGTCGTGCATGATCGCCGCTTTCACGCGCCGGGCCCCCCAGTCGCCTCTTGGAGCTCCTCGTGCGCCTTGGCCGCGCTCCAGCTCTCCCGAATGACGCGCGCCAGTGATCGAGTCAGGGCCTCGGGGGCCTTGTGCATGAAGATGTTGCGGCCAACCGAGCAACCGATGGCGCCGGCGTCCATCGCTTGCTCCATCCGACTCAGCAGCTCGAGGTCTTCGAGGCGGCTCCCCCCCGCAAGTACGACGGGAATCCCCGACGTGGCGGCGACGAGCTTGGCGAAGAGGTCGCGATCACCGGGCCAGTTGGTCTTGACGATGTCGGCCCCGAGCTCGGCGCACAACCGAACGTTGCGAGAGAGATAGTCGAAACCGTAGGCGTCCTTCAGGTCCTCGACGCTGGCGTAGGTGGTGGGGAACTCGGCCTCGGCGATGAACGGCATGCCGGTCCGTTCGCACTCACCTCCGATGGTGGCGAGGGCGCGGATCATGGTGGGCTCGGTCGTCCCTGCGAGCGCAACGAACAACACCACCGCGTCGGCGCCGAGCCGCAAGGCCTCTTCGACTCGCGCGACCTGCACGACCTCCGCGCCGCCGGAGGGGTCCGCACCGGGATCCGCCGAGGCCGACAGCAGAAGCGCCAGCGACGTCGCCGACGAGAAGGCGGGAACACAGGTTCGAATCATCCCCTTGCTCATCATTATCACGTTTGCACCACCTGCGACCGCCTCCGCAGTGCGCTCCTGGATCCCGGCGAGCGGCTCGAGAAACTGGGGCGAGGTCATCCCATGGTCGAGGGCGCAGATGATCGAGACTCCTGCACCGTCGATGACCCGTTTCATGCGCATCGCCTTGCCCGTATTCACTGCAATTCCCCTCCAACGCCGGCCCTCGGGCCCCTGCATGACCAGGTGGCCAAGGGGATACGATAGCAAGAAGTCAAGAAAGCCAAGCACTTGACTTTCTTGGCCCGGGACCCAAGTATTCGTGGGACAAGCCTTTTAGCCCCGGAAAGGAGCCGCGCCGTCGAGCGGTCTCGTCGACGGTGGCGGGCAACAAAGGGGGAGAGATGGCAGAGGGGGAAAAGCCGAGAACCCAGCGGGTGGGGGCGCTCGATTACGAGCACGCCGGCTCTGGGTATATGGAGAAGCGCCGCCTCGACCGGGTGGCGGGACCACTTCTCATCTGGGGGTTGGGGGTTGGCTACGTCATCTCCGGCGAGTACTTCTCCTGGAACTTCGGCTTCGATGCCGGGGGTTTCGGAGGGATGCTCCTCGCAACCCTCCTGATGATCGGGCTTTACGTCCTGATGGTCTATGGAGTCTCGGAAATGGCGACCGCCTTTCCCCACACAGGGGGACCCTATGCGTTTGCTCGCCGGACCATGGGGCCGTGGGGCGGATTTGCCATAGGTATCGCCGCGGTGCTCGAGTACGTGCTTGCGACCGCCGCCATCGCCATGACTATTGGGTTCTACATCGTCGAGCTCCCTTGCTGCGACAGCTTGCCGTCCATCGTGGGCATGAACCCGGTGGCCTGGATCGCGATTCTGGCGTACGTAATCTTCATCGCCGTCAACATGGCCGGCATCGAGCAGACGCTGTGGTCGGTGCTGGCGATCACCGTGATTGCGGCGGTGACCCTCGTTATCTGGGCCCTGGTGCTGCTGTTCGGCGGACACTTCGACCCATCTAACTTCACGAACATCAAGCCGACGGCGGGCAACAGCTCTACGTTCCCCTTCGGCGTGTTCAAGGGGACGCTCGCGGCCCTTCCGTACGCGGCGTGGTTCTATCTCGCCATCGAGGGCGTCCCGATGGCCTCCGAAGAGGCGAGGGACCCGGCGCGCGACCTCCCCAAGGGCAGCATCCTTGCGATGTGGTCGTTGGTTGGGTTTTCGATCATCGCCTTTGCGGTGGGGGCCGGCGTAGGCGGCGCCGAGCAGATCCGGGGCTCGTTCACGATCATCCCCGATGTGGTCTCGATCGCCCACGGCGGAAAGAGCGGTTTCTTCTGGGTCGTCACGATCGTGGGGCTAACCGGGCTGCTGGCGTCGTTTCACGCGATCTTGTTTGCGTACAGCCGCATAATTTTCTCGCTGTCGCGTGCGGGCTACTTCCCACGTTCCCTGTCGGTCACCGGTCGCAGACGCACGCCGTATCTCGCGCTGATCGTTCCGGCCGTAATCGCGTCCGTGCTGATTGTGCTCTACAACGAGTCCCTCGACGCGGTGGCCGTGCTGGTGCAGATGTCGGTCTTCGGGGCTCTTATCACCTACGTCCTCATGATGGCCGCCTTCATCCTGTTCCGACGAAACGAGCCCGACGCAGAGCGTCCTTACCGAAGCCCAGTGGGGGTGCCGGGCGCATGGATAGTCATCGCCTTATCCGTGCTGGCGATGTTCTCCTCGCTCGCGTACGATGTCCCCGGAGCCAAGCTCGGCGTCTTCTTCACGATTCTTGCCATCGCTCTGGGGCTGGCTTATTTCTACTTCGTGAGCCGGCATCATCTCGTGGCCGAGGCGCCGGAGGAAGAGTTCGCGTTGATAGAGCAGGCTGAAGCGGAACTCGAGGCCGACAAGGCTTAGAGCTCAGCGCTGGAGCCACGCCCATTCCGGATTTAGAGTCCGAGTGGTTGTCATTGCTGTGATCAAACGGTCCCTGCCCCCGACCTCGAAAGCTCTCACTATTCGCCCTGGGGGAACGGCAGTGCGATGGAGTCGGCCGCGGCGCTGCGCCCCTGCTCGGAGAAGCGCACCAGCTCGATGTCGCCGGAGGGCAGTTCCGAAATATTGCCCTCCGCGATCAGCTCGGCCGTCTTTTCGCCCAGAGCCGGCCCCCACATCATTCCGTGGCCGCCGGCGGCGACGACGAAGAAGCCCTCCCGAGGCTGGTCGATTATCGGAAGGTGGTCGGGCGTGTAGTCGATCGAGGCCGCCCACGACCGTGAGATGGGCAAGTTTCGCAGGGCGGGGAACTCCGCCTCCCACTCGAGGCGCAGCTTGTTGTGATAGCCAAAGTCATAGTCGAGCTGATAGCGATCCGAGCGATCGGATTCATCCGCAGGGTTGCTCATTCCCAACAATGCTCCCTGCTCCTCTGGCCGCACGTAGTACCCCTTGCCGAGGTTGAACATCAACGGCAGGGGATGCGTGACCCCGTCGGGAAGGAAGGGGAAGGTGACGACCTGGTGCCTGACCGCCCTTACCGGGACATCGACATCCACCATGGTTCCCACTTCCCGGGAACCGCGGGGTCCACCTGCGTTTACGATCCGCTCTGCTGCAATGGTGCCGCGCGTGGTCTCCAACGAGTAGAGGTTTCCGGAGTGCTCGATCGAAGACACCTCGCACATCTCGTAGAGGTCGACACTGGGATCGTCGAGGGCCGCATAGGTAATGTTGCGAGCTGCTATCGCGGGGTGGACGAAGCCGTCCTGCGCACAGTAGGTCGCCCCGGTGAACAGGTTCCAGTCGAGATCATGGAAACGGCGCTTGCCTTCGTGAGGCTCGACCCATTCGCTGTCCACTCCCGCTTCGGCGCGCACATTGATGAGCTCCAGAAAGACGACTTTGTCGCCCTCCGATTGCGCCATGATGTAGTAGCCGTGCTCCCGAAAGCCGGAGTCGATCCCCAGCCTGTCTCCGAGCTCCAGGTAGAGCGTCCGGCTCAGCCTTCCAAGCAGGGCCGCTACGTAGGAACCGCCCTGTTGGCGCACCACACCTGCCGAGCGAGTGGTGGCGCCGCCACCGGCCCAGCCTCGCTCGAGTACTGCGATGGTCCCGAAGCTCCGAGCTGCGAGTCGATGTGCGGTCCAGAGGCCGAGGTTTCCTCCGCCGATGATCGCCACGTCATAGGCCCTTTCGGGCAAGCCTGTCTCGCGGATCGTCACAACTCCTCTCACTCGGCTCGCCCATACGATAGGTGAGGCTGCGTATCACTGAAGCAAGTAGGAGAATGGCGACGTGCGATGGCGCAGGAGGAGGGTCAGCGAAAACATTGATGTCCGACGGGGCCGAAGGGGCCTCGGCGGTGGGGCTTCCGTGCCTATGGTCGCCGGCGGGCTGGGGCTCCCGGTCCTCGTAGTCGTCCTTCTGGTGGTGCTGCTGAACGGCGGTCTGGGCTCGGGAACGAGCATCGACGCCCCCCTCGACGACCTCACGGGAACCAGCGACTCCGCAGAGGCCTCCCTGGAAGGCCCCCAAACGAACCAAGAGCTCGTCAACTTCTTGTCCTTCGTCTTGGACGATCTTCAAGGCTTCTGGGGCGACACTTTTCAAGAGTCGGGACGGGAGTACCGGGAAGCGCAACTCATCCTATTCGAGCGCGCAACCGATTCCTCATGCGGCGGCGCCAACGCAGGCGTGGGACCTCATTACTGTCCCGTCGATGAGAACGTCTATCTCGACGTGAACTTTTTTCGAGATCTACGTGAACGCTTCGGGGCTCCCGGAGATTTCGCTCTGGCCTACGTGGTCGCACACGAGATCGGTCACCACGTACAGCAGCTAATAGGAATAAGCGAGCGGGTCAACGCAGAGCAAAGGGGGAATCCCGCAGACACCAATGATCTCTCAATCAAGCTCGAGCTGCAAGCCGATTGTCTTGCCGGGGTTTGGGCGTTCACGACCTACGAGCGTCGGCTGCTGGAGAGCGGCGATCTCGAGGAAGGATTGAACGCGGCCGCCGCGGTCGGCGATGATCGGATCCAGCTACAATCGACCGGTAGTATCGATCCGGAGTCGTGGACGCACGGCTCTTCCGAGCAGCGCGTCAGATGGTTCCGCACCGGATTCGAGCAGGGGGATCCCAACGCCTGCGACACCTTCTCGGCTCCCGTCCTATGATGATCCTCATGGGGGAGAACAGGCTCTACGGTGACCTGGCATCGTGGTTCCATCTCTTGAGTGCGCCGGCCGAGTATGCGGAAGAAGCGGCCATCTACAGCAGGGAGTTGGAGGAGGCGTGTGATTCGCCCCCGCGTGCTGTGCTCGAGCTCGGCTCGGGCGCAGGCAACAACGCCTCCCATATGAAGTCCCGCTTCGACCTGACGCTCGTGGAACCTTCCGAAGGCATGCTGGAGTTGAGCCGGAAAATTAACCCGGAGTGCAAGCACATTCCAGGAGATATGCGCACCGTGCGGCTTGGGCGCACGTTCGATGCGGTGTTCGTCCACGATGCCGTCGACTACATGTTGACAGAGACCGACCTGCGAGCCGCGTTCGAGACGGCGTTTGTGCACTGCAACTCCCGAGGAGCGGCGTTGTTCGCTCCCGACCATGTGCGCGAGAACTTCAAGCCCGATACCGATCACGGAGGCAACGACGCTGGGGGCCGCGCACTGCGCTTTCTTCAGTGGACGTCAGACCCCGACCCCGCCGGCACCTCTTACATCATGGACTTCGCCTACTTGCTGCGCGACCAAACCGGGGCCGTTCATGTCGAGCACGACCGCCATCGCTGCGGGTTGTTCGCGCGTGACGAGTGGATGTCGTGGCTGACCGAGGCGGGGTTCACGCCCCGCTGCGTGCCGTTCGAGCACTCGGAGCTCGAGCCGGGTTCGACCGAGCTGTTCGTAGCTACGAAACCCTAGCCAACCGCCCCAATCCCCGGGGCCGGCCCCGCGTTTTGAGCGCCCCTCGGCGCCCTTTAGGGCACTCTGGCTCCCCTAAAGGCCGGCGGCCGGGTTTGGAGCGCGGTGATGCGGGCGGGGCGAGTCAGGGACGAAGCCACAGGGAGACGCTGGCCGGCTGCATAGTGTGCCGCACCACTGCTTCGAGCTCGGCCGCCAGGGCCTCGAGGTCGACCTCCTCTCGCAGTTTCGCCGAGAACGCCTCCACCGTGCGGGTGGCGTCGTACTTGCTGCGGTAGAAGCGGCGATCGATGAGGTTCTGAATGCGGCTGCGCGCGGGTCTGAACAGCGCCGCCACCACCAGGGTGGATCCAGCCACCGCAAGCTGATTGCTGTCCTGACCGGTGGTCTGCCGTACCACATCACCCACGCCCACGACTCCGAGGGTATAGACGAGAGCCATTACGGCGCTGACCGATCCATAAACGAGCGTGCGGTTGACGATGGTGTCGATGTCGTAGAGGCGATAACGGAGGATCGCGACGCCCACCAAGA
>JACDAL010000007.1 GCA_013695465.1 Actinomycetota bacterium
TGATACTCCCGGCCCCCAGTCGGGAAGCGCAGCGACAGTCTCCACGCCTCGGCGGCATCGAAGCGATCGCGATAGTCGTACATCCCCAGCCTGCGCCCGCGCGCCCGGCCCGCCCGCAGCCACACCGAGGCCGCCCGCCCCTGCGCCTCGGACGCTGCGATCTGCTCGAGGGCCCGGCGCAGCGCAGCGCGCTCTTGCGCGTTGGGCTCGGGTGTGACGGAGACGATCTCGAGGGCCGCGCGCTCTGTCACAGCGGTATGTTCCCGTGCTTTCTCGGCGGAGTCGCCTCGCGTTTCGAGCGCAACATCTCGAGCGCCTGCACCAGCTTGCGCCGGGTGTCCTGAGGCTCGATGACATCGTCGACGAAACCGCGCTCGGCCGCCACATAGGGGTTGGAGAACCTCTGCCGGTAGTCGGCGATGAGCTCTGAGCGGGTGGCGTCGGGGTCGTCCGACTCGGCGATTTCCCGGCGGTGTATGACGTTGACCGCACCCTCGGCCCCCATGACCGCGATCTCCGCGGTCGGCCAGGCAAACGAGACGTCGGCCCTGATGTGCTTGGAGTTCATGACCAGATAGGCGCCTCCGTAAGCCTTACGCGTGATCACAGTGAGCCGCGGCACGGTTGCTTCGGAGAACGCGTACAGCAGCTTGGCTCCGTGGCGGATGATGCCCGAGAACTCCTGTTCGGTGCCGGGCAGGAACCCGGGAACGTCACAAAAGCAAACGAGCGGGATGTTGAATGCGTCGCAAAAGCGCACGAAGCGGGCCGCCTTGGTCGATGATGCTATGTCGAGCGTGCCGGCGAGCACCTCGGGCTGATTGGCGACTACTCCCACGGTGTGGCCTGCGAGGCGGGCGAAGCCGCACAGAATGTTTTGAGCCCAGTGCTGATGCACTTCGAAGAACTCTGAGTCGTCGAATACGCAGCCGATGACCTGGTGCATGTCGTAAGGCTTGTTGGGGGAGTCGGGCACCAGCTCCAGGAGCTCGTCGCACGAACGCATAGGGTCGTCGGTTGGTTGATAGAAGGGCGGCGACTCGTAGTTGTTAGAGGGCAGAAACGACATCAGGTAGCGGATGCGAGCGAGGCAGTCCTGGTCGTCCGAGGCGACGACGTGGGCGACCCCGGAGCGAGAGGCATGCGTCATGGCGCCGCCGAGCTCCTCGTGAGTTACCTCTTCGCCCGTTACCGCCTTGATGACATCGGGGCCGGTAATGAACATGTAGGAGGTCTCGGCCACCATGAACGTGAAGTCGGTGAGGGCCGGCGAGTAGACGACGCCGCCGGCCGAGGGTCCCATGATCGCCGATATCTGGGGGACGACGCCCGAGGAACGCACGTTTCTCTCGAAGATGTAGCCGTACCCCGCCAGCGACACCGGGCCCTCTTGGATCCGAGCACCGCCCGACTCGTTGAGCCCGATCACCGGCGCCCCGGTCTCGAGGGCGAGGTCCATCACCTTGCAGATCTTCTCGGCCACCACCTCGCCCAGGGATCCGCCGAAGACGGTGAAGTCCTGGGCGAACACGAACACCTTGCGGGAATCGATCGTGCCCCAGCCGGTGACTACCGCATCCGAGTAGGGCCGCCGCTCCTCGATGCCGAAGCCGTGAGAACGATGGCGCACAAGCATGTCGGTTTCGACGAAGCTGTCCTCATCCAATAGTGCCGCGATGCGCTCGCGCGCGGTGAGCTTTCCCTGGTCGTGCTGGCGTGCGATCGCGCGCTCGCCGCCGGAGCCGAGGGCCTCCTCTTTCTTCTTTCGTAACGCTTCGATCTCTTCGGGGTCCATCCGGGGCGAATAGTACGGCTAGGTGGGGGGCTCGAAGCGGCCCGGGCCGTCGAGTCTCCCGACGAGGCCGCGCGCAGCGATCTCGACCGTTCCCGAGCGCTCCGTCACCGCGCCGATGACGGAGGCCGGGCAGCCGGCTGCGGCGAGGACTTCCAGCGCCCGCTCTACCTCCGAAGCGCGGAGCACGGCGACGAAGCCCACGCCCATGTTGAACACCCGGAACATCTCGGCGTCCGAGATGTCGCCGCTCTTCTGAATGAGCGAGAACACGGGGGGCTCCTCCGGAAGGGAGTCGATGACGTAACCCACGTCGGCCTCCAAGCGGCACAGGTTGAAGAAGCCGTCCCCGGTGATGTGGACCAGGCCCACTGGGTGGACTCCATCGTCCCACAGCGCCCGGATCGGGGCGACGTAGAGCCGGGTGGGCTCGAGGAGCTCGTCGCCGAGCGCGCGCTCCAGCGGCGAAGGTTGCTCGTCGAGCCGGTAGGCGCCCGAGTCGAGCAAGACTCTGCGAGCGAGGCTCAGCCCGTTCGAGTGGATGCCCGATGAGTGCAGCCCGATGAGCACGTCGCCCGGCGAAACGTCCTGCCCCAGCACCAGCCGGGAGGGATCGACAACTCCGAAGGCGGTGCCCACGAGGTCGAAGGCGCGCTCGTCTCCAGCGCCCAATCCATCGGAGCCGATCACCCCCGGGAGCTGCGCCAGCTCGCCTCCCACCACTGCGACACCGGCTTCGTGCGCCGCGGCCCCCAGCCCCTCGAGGATGGCCCCGGTGCGGGCACCGTCGAGCGTGTTGACTCCGAGGTAGTCGACCAGCGCCACGGGCCGCGCTCCCACGCACAGGAGGTCGTTGACGTTCATCGCCATGCAGTCGAAACCGATGGTGTCGTAGCGATCGAGGGTCGCGGCGATCATGGTCTTGGAGCCCACCCCGTCCGTGCACACCGCCAGGCCCAGGTCTTCTGAGAGCCGCAGCACCGAGGCGTAGTGGCCGAAACGGGTGAGGACCTCGTAGGGGGCCGCGTTGACAAGGGTGGGGCCGAGGTGGCGGAGCACGGCCCCCAGGGCGTGCTCCTGTCCCCTAACTCCGACGTCGTCGTACCGAGAGCCCACCGCGTCACGCTATCAGCCGCCCCTCCGCCGCATCCGAGTTGTCGGCAAAAAAAGAGAGTCTGCCAAAGGGCACGGAGAGAGCCAGTCGGTTAGGGGCTTGATGACGGCGCGAGCATGAAACCCGAATCCTTGGCTGCTTCCCACAATCTTCGGTCCCAGCAGGCGAAGGTGACTTCTTCCCGTGACTCCTCTGCGATCACATCAGCAGATGCGAGATGTATTGCGTCCAGGGCCCGGAGGGCATGAGCGCGAGTCAGTTCTCCGGCGTTCTTTGTTAGCGACTCATCGAGCTCGACAACCTGCAGATGGAGCCAACGGTCATCCAGATTGCGGGCGGCCAAGGACTCGCCCCGCGCCCGCAGTCGACCTTCGCGTTTGGCGCGTGAGAGCGCCGCCCGGCACTCGACGTAGGCGATCCTGGAGGTGGCTACTCCCGTCGCTCTGGTCAGAAGCTCGAGAACGGTGTCGCGCTCTTCCTCCGGAACGAATGCTTTGATGAGCGCGCTGGAATCGACGTAGAGCTTCACCGGCGGTCCTCGGCGATGTAGTCGGATAGAGGTGGCCCGGGGGCGAGGGGGGGTAGTTTTCGAGGTGGAACGAAACTCTCGCCCGACCAGGTGACTCGACCGTCGGCCATCAGGTTCGCTAGGTGCTCGGGGACTCCCGCGGGGATCATCCGGGCGACGGGCACGCCTCTATCTGTCACCACGACGGTTTCTCCTTGGCGGACCCGCCGCAGGTAGCTACTTAGGGAGTTCTTCAGCTCACGGACACCGACCTCGATCATGTAGCAACAGTATCACGGAAGTAGCTACAAGCAATTGAGGTCGTTCACATGATGACTGGGGCACGGTTTCGACCACTAGTGGTCCGGCGTTTCTAAGAATCACATCAACGCGGTGTGCGGCCGGCTCGCGCGCTGGCGCAACGACTTTTGTTCTTATCTCATGATTGGATCGGAGGAGGCCGCGTAGTGTGTTGTCTTCAGTGGAGGGCTGTCTCAAAATCCATGACACCCGGGACATCCTCAATGAAGATGACGGCCCAAAAAAGATTCAAGAAGTTGTCGGTTTGACACCGCCCAGCCTCAAAAGTGTCGTACCCCCCTGCCATGCTGATGTGTATGGAAAGGGGCATCTTGCAAGCGATCGAAGCCCTGGAGAAGGAGAACGCAAACCTTCAACCGGAGCTCATGACGGCCGAGGGGGCACGCCGGCTGTTGAGCGCTTATGCGCGCGCCGACAAGCTCGTCTCCTTCGGCATCGCGGCGCTATCTCGCAAGCTCGATGACTCCTCGGAGCTGGCTCGGCTGACCGGCTCTTCGCTGACCAAGGCGAAGAATGTGGCGGCGACCGCAAAGGTGATGGCCTCATCCGAGGATCTGAGCTCGGCCCTCGAGCATGGAGACATCTCACTCGACCAGGCAACAGAGATCGCCGCGGCCGAAGAGTCTGCCCCCGGTGCCGCAAGCGAGCTGGTGACCGTGGCCCAGGAGCAACCCTTCCACGTGCTCAAGGAAAAGGCGCGCAAGGTGAAGCTCGAGGCCGAGCAGCATCGTGACCTGGGCAATCGTCAGCATCAGGCGAGAAAGGCACGCAGCCACTCCGACGAACTGGGGATGATTCACATCCATATGGAGCTCGAGCCGCACCTGGGTGCACCCATCGTTGCCCGAGCCGAAGCCGAAGCACAGCGGCTCGGCCGCACGGCCAAGGCCGATGGCAGAAAGGAGCCCTTCGAACGCCACCTCGCGGACGCCTACGTGTCGCTTCTGTCGAGCTCGCCCCGTGCCCGGGCCAAGCGGCCCGAGCTGGTGATCCTGGTGAGCCACGAGGTCGCTAAGAGAGGCTGGAGCGATGTGCAGGAGGGCGAGTTCTGCAAGATCCCCGGAGTGGGGCCGGTGGCCCCTCGAGTGGCCCAGGAGATCGCCTCCGATGCCTTTCTGAACGGCGTCTTCTACGACGGCACCGACCTACGGCAGCTCAAGCGATGGTCGCGCGAGATTCCTATTCAGGTGCGGGTCGCTCTGGAGCTGGGACCGGGCCCCGAGTTCGACGGGATCCTGTGCACGGACTGCGGTAACCGTTTTCGCACAGAGTTCGATCACGTCCAGCCGCGCTTCGCCGGGGGCCTCACCGCCAACGACAACCTGCAACCACGGTGCTGGCGGTGTCACCGAGCCAAGTCCGAGCGCGACAGGCGGGCGGGTCCCTCTGGATCGGCCGAGCCGTGACGTCACCCCGTACTGGACATTGCTTACGGACGCGCCAATCGAACCGAGGGCTTATCACGCGCCTCTGGACGGCTCGGAGAGGATCATCGTCACCGGCTTCAACGACTCCCGATATCTGAACCGCGCAAGGCCAGATTGTCGCGGATGATCCGGGCGCAGATCCATCGAGTTCGGAGGCGGTCACACCCGCTTGCTAACGATGAGGCCGTCAACAATGCTCGTGATGAGCGAGACTTGGAAGGCTGTGGTCTGTTGGGTGTCCTGCATGTTACTGCGGTCGAAAACGATCCGAGGCCGTCATAAGTAATTGCATGACGACGAACAGCTTTCGGCGCAAAGCATTCTCCTAGGTTTGGTTACCAACATCGTAAGAACGCGCTCGGCGACACTCCATACGCTATGCGGGCGCGATGTTGCAGGAACGGCCCGAGACGCGCTGCCGTCAAGCCACCGGCTCGGCTGGCTCGACCTCTTGCAATCGTGGGGAGGCATCTTTGGATTCGCGGCCCGGAAGTCTGAGGGCAACGAGCAACACGAGCGCCGCGGGGGCCGCGCCCAGCAGGTAGGCGAGCTCGAACGAGCCTTGCGCGACGTAGCCGAGCGCAGTCGGGGCAGTGAGATAGCCAAGGTCGCCCGCCATCTGGTTCATGCCCACAGCGGCCCCCGATCCCGAGCGGGGCACCGAGTCGGCCAAAAGGCCACCCGCTGCGGTGCTTCCGGCGGCCACCGACGCTCCCATCAGCGCCATCAAGACATAGAACAACCAGGGGGTTGTCTCGATGCGCCCCACGGCCGCTACCGAGACCGCCGACAAAGCTAGCGCCGGGAGCAGCACCGCCCGGCGGCCGAAGGTGTCTGCGGCCCGCCCCGCCAGCGGAAGGATCAGCAGCTCGCCGAGCGACAGCACCGTCAGGGCGGCCCCCACCTCTGCGCCGGAGAAGCCCAGCCGGTCTTTGGCGAAGACCACTCCGAGGATCTGGGCCGGCCCCGAGATCGTCCACCACCCCACGAATGTTGCCGTTAGGGCCGCGGTGTAACGGATATCGGAGAACAGGGGGGCCGCCGCCCGCAGGGCGTCCAGTGGAGTCCTCTTCTCTGCCCGACCTCGCGCCGGCTCGCCGGCCATGGCGAACCAGGCGATCGCAGCCGCTACCAGCAGCCCGGTTGCATAGATGTGGAAGGGAGCGGCCAGCCCGAGCTCGTCGCCCAGCAGGCCCCCGAAAAGGGGGCCGAGGCCGATCCCGATCAAAAAGGAGGAGCGAAAGATGCCCGTGGCGCGGCCCATGGCGGCGGGTTCGATGATGCGCAAGATTCGGTTCATGAGCCCCGCGATGAACAGCGCCGAGCCGGCCCCGCCAAAGCCGCGCGCCAAGACCAACTGGAGGAAGGACTGCGACAGCCCGGCGGCGTAGGAGGAGAGCGCCACGATCAGGATCCCGGTCAGAGTGGCGGTGCGCTCGCCGAAACGGTCTACGGCGAGCCCTCCCACGACCCCGAATGAGAACCGCGTCAGTCCGAAGACAAGCTGGATGAGGCCGATCGCAGCGATCCCCACTCCGAAGGAACGGGCGAAGTCGGGGAGCACCGGGATGACCATCCCGAAGCCGAGTGCAACCGTGATCGAGATGGCGGTGAGGCGCCGGAACTCGGGCACCTGAAGCGGGGAGGGCGACGGGGCGCCCTTCACCGCCGTTCGACGAGCTCGACTAGCAGCCCCCCGTTGGCGCTCGGGTGGACGAATGCGATGCGGGTCCCGCCGCCCCCCACTCGGGGTTGCTCGTCTATCAGCGCCACCCCGCGCTTCCGGAGGTGGGCCAGCATTGCCTCGAGGTCCGCGACCGCATAGGCGACGTGGTGCAGGCCCGGCCCTCTCTTGTCGAGAAAGCTCGCAACGGTCGACTCCGGAGAGCTCGGTGCGATCAGTTGAAGGGACGAACCGGCCAATTCCAGCATGGCTTCGTCGACGCCTTGATCGACCACCCGTTCGACATGGGCGGGCTCGAGCTCCCACACTTCGCGGTAGTGAGCCAGCGCTTCGTCGAGGTTTGTGACCGCGACGGCGACGTGATCGAGGGCGAGCAGAGGCATGCCCGCATCCTACGCGGCCCGGCGATCCGTCGAGTGGTCATGGGCGCCGAGGCCACAGGCCGCCATTTGCCTTGCCGGCGTTCGAGGCGGGCAACTACAGGGCGGCGCATTGCCCACAATTCAGGTTTGCGCTAAGGCTTCCGATGATAGCGAGCACAGTGGGGTTTCGAGTGACTGGAAGTCCATGGCACCGAAACATGAAACTTCTGAGGCGCAGTGGCGGCAAGCGAAAGGCCGCCACGACGACCCCGGGCTGATGTCCGCTCTGGATGCGGCTGTGGATCAGGTCGTCCTCGCGGTCGCTTTCGACGAGCGAGGCCGCATCGTCCGCTTCAATCGTGCCTGCGAGGAGCTCACCGGATACTCCTTTGGGGAGGTCTCGGACAGACCGCATTGGGAGCTGCTCCTGGCGCCCGACGAGGCACGGGCGGCGGCGCAGGCCTACTCGGACCTTCAGCTCGACTCCATTCCTGCGACCGAGGAGAACGAGTGGGTCGGGCGCGACGGGACTCCGCACCGGCTCGTGTGGTCGCAGAAGGTCGTCAATCTGCCCGCCCAAGGCCGCACCTTCGTGGTTGCCGCCGGAGTCGATGTAACGGACCGGCGAGGGCTCGCCCACCACCTCGTGCAATCCCAACGTCTGGAGGCCGTGGCCAAGCTTTCCGAGGGCATCGCTCACGATTTCAACAACCTGCTCAGCATAATCAACAACTACGCAGAGTTCCTGAATGAAACTCTCGGCGAGGCAGACACCCGTCACTCAGACGTGGACGAGATCAAGCGAGCGAGCGAACGGGCAGGGGCGCTCATCCGCCAGTTCCTTAGCTTCTCGCGCCGGAAAACCGGCGAGGCCCGTCTCGTCGACATCTCCGAGATCGTCCTCGACATGCAGCACCTGTTGCAGAGCTCGGTCGGCGATGACATCGATATGGTCACGAGGCTGGGCCGGGGCATGTGGCGGACCCGAATCGATCCCGGACATGTGGAACAGATCCTGGCAGCATTGAGCGTGCAGGCGAAAAAGGTCCTGACCCTGGGCGGCCGCCTCACGATCGAGACCTTCAACGTCTCGGCTCAGGAGGGCGCAGGGGTGGGGGCAACCGGACCCGAGCACGGGCGCAGGGTATGTCTGGCGGCTTCTGCATCCGAGAGGGAACCTGATGACAGAGGTGTCCCGAGTCCCGCTCTGTCGGAAGGGCCCTATCTGGCTACGGTGACCGAGATAGTCGAAGGATGGGGTGGTTCCGTGGTGAGAGACGCCAGCGCGCGGGGACACAGCGGTCTGTGCCTTTACTTTCCGATCGCCGAGGCTCCTGCAGCTGCGGTCGAGACAAAAGCCAAGGAATCGAGCCGGGGCCGGGGAGAGCGAATCGTCGTGGTCGAGGACGAGGACGCAGTCAAGAGGCTGGTGCAGCGAATCTTGGCAGCCAATCACTACGAAGTCGTGAGCGCCGATCCCCACGAGGCGCTCGCCCTGTTCGCCGGTCCCGAGCGCTCGCCGGAATTATTGCTGACCGACGTGATCATGCCCGGCCTCTCGGGCCGGGAGCTGGCCGAGCGGGTCCACAAGATCGCCCCGGAGGTGAAGATCGTGTTCATGTCCGGCTATACCGACGACATCATTGCCCGCCATGGGGTACTCGAGGGGAGCTACGAGTTGTTGCAAAAGCCTTTCGTGGCGGCCGAGCTGTTGGAAACAGTGCGCTGGGCCTTGGACCACGCCTGACTGCGACGGCCCTCTGACCCCCCTCGCAGCACCGGGTACGATTGATAGGTGGGCGAGGGGCTGAGTTTTTCTTTCACCGAGGAACAACGGGCGTTTCAAGCGTCCATCAGACAGTTGACCGAGGACAAGATCGCGCCGCGAGCGCAGGAGATCGACGCCACCGATGAGTACCCCTGGGACCTCGATGAGCTGCTCGTCAAGAACGGGTTCACAGCCGTGTCCTATCCCGAGGAGCACGGCGGTGCGGGCGGAGGAGCGGTCGAGCTGTGCATCCTCGTCGAAGAGATCTCGCGGGCATCGGCGGGGGTGTCGCTAATCCCTGCCGTCAACAAGCTGGGGGCCATTCCGGTGCTGTTGCACGGCCGGCCCCAGCAGAAGACGATGGTGTGCGAGGGAATCTCCGAAGGCAGACATCGCATGTCCTACTGTCTGACCGAGCCCTCGTCGGGATCGGATGCGGCGGCGATGAAGAGCCGCGCGGTTGAGGACTCGGATGGCTGGGTGCTCAACGGGTCCAAGCGCTTCATCACCGGCGCCGGCGTCGCCGACCTGTACACCTACTTCGCCGTTACCGACCCATCCGCTCCGAAGGGGAAAGGCATCACTGCGTTCCTTTTGTCCCAGGACATGCCCGGCTTTTCGCTGGGCCGCAAAGAGGACAAGATGGGGATCCGAGGCTCGCCCACTCGGGAGGTCGTGCTCGAGGACTGTCGTGCGCCTAGAGAGAGCGTGATCGGGGAGGTCGATCAGGGCTTTCAGATCGCCATGCGCACGCTCGATTTCTCCCGGCCCACAATCGCGGCGCAGGCGCTCGGCATCGCCCAGGGCGCGTTCGACGTCGCAGTCGACTACTGCAAAGAGCGGCAGCAGTTCGGCTCGCCGGTGTCCGCTTTTCAGGGCCTGCAGTTCATGTTCGCGGACATGGCGATGAAGATCGAGACCGCCCGGCTCGCCGTCTACCGGGCCGCGCTTGCCGTCGACGATGAGGCGTCTGACCTTCCCTACTGGGCCGCCATCGCCAAGTGCTATGCCTCGGATGTCGCCATGGACGTGACCACCGATTGCGTCCAGGCGTTGGGAGGGTATGGGTACGTGCGCGACTATCCCGTCGAACGGTTCATGCGCGACGCCAAGATCACGCAGATCTATGAAGGCACCAATCAGATCCAGCGCGTGGTGCTCGCCCGGCACCTCTTCGGTGGCTGAGATGTCGGTCGCCGTCGGCCTGCCGCCTCCCGCCACCTCCACTCCCACGGGCGGCAACTCGCGCTGGGTGCGTTTGTGCCGAGCGGATAACGACATCGAAGCACATCTGCTGGTGGGGCGACTCACTGAGGCCGGGATCGAAACCCGAACCATTACCGATCGTGCCGCCCCGAGCGCATGGCTCTATGGGGGCGGAAACCCGTGGGCACCGGTGACCGTCTACGTCTTGAAGATCCAGCTGGAGGACGCGCACATCGCACTGGCCGAAGCCGCCTTCCAGGGCCCGGCAGCGCCCATGGACGGCACCAGACCAGGGCCGGCCCATCGGCTCCCGTGGAAATGGTGGGCGACGGCACTCGCAATGGGGCTGGTGCTGAGCGGCGTCGCCCTTGCTCAGGTGGGGTCGTCGCTCGAAGCGTGCAGAGTCCCCGTCCTGTGCGACGAATCCCGTCCTTAGTGCACCTTTGCGCGCAGGAGCTAATGACATCCCAGCAGGAGGACCAACGTGAGCGACAGAACAGAAAGAGACACGCTCGGAGAAGTACGCGTGCCGGCCGAGGCGCTCTACGGTGCCCAGACGGGTAGAGCGCGCGACAACTTCCGCATCTCGGGGCAACCCCCGCAGCCGGACTATCTGTGGGGCATGATCGTCGTCAAGAAAGCAGCCGCTCTGGCCAACATGGACACCGGCAGGCTCGATAAACAGATCGGCGATGCGATCGTTAGGGCGGCCAACGAGGCGATGGCAGGAGAGCACGAGGCGCACTTCGTCATCGACCCGTGGCAAGCGGGGGCCGGGACCTCTCACAACATGAACGTCAACGAGGTGCTCGCTAATCGCGCCTCGGAGCTTCTCGGTGGCGAACGCGGCGCCGATCGCACAGTCAACGCCAACGACCACGTCAACATGGCACAGTCCTCCAACGATGCCAACCCCACCGCGGTCAGGCTCGGCGCCCTGCGCCTGGTGCCGGGCTTGCGAGAGGCCCTCGAGAGGCTTGCAGACGCCTTCGACGCAAAGGCGGGCGAGTTCGACCATGTCCTCAAGTCGTCTCGCACGCACCTCCAGGATGCAGTCCCCATGCGCCTCGGCCAGGAATTCTCCGGTTGGGGCGCGGCCGTCCGCATTGCATCCCGGCGCGTCGGCGAGGCAGCAACAGGTCTGGAGGAGCTCAACATTGGCGCGACCGCCGCCGGCACCGGCATCAATGCCGAGCCCGCATACATCGATGGGATCGTTGCCCACATCTCGGGTATCACCGGCTTCTCTGTGCGGCGCGGCGACAACTTCTTCCGCCTCACCCAGTCGGGAGCCGACATGGCTCATCTCTCCAGCGCTGTGCGTAACGCCGCGGTGGAGATTTCCCGCATCGCCTCCGACATCAGGCTCTTGACCTCCGGTCCCCGGACCGGTATTGGAGAGATCATCCTTCCACCGGTGCAACCGGGTTCCTCGATCATGCCCGGCAAAGTCAATCCGTCGATGGCCGAGATGATGAACATGGTCTGCTTCCAGGTCATCGGTTGCGACGAGGTGTGCTCGCTCGCCGCTCACGGCGGCCAGCTGGATCTCAACGTGTTCTGGCCGGTGTTTGGTTACAACCTCTTGTTCGGCATGAGGCTACTGAGAAACGGCGTGCACGCGTTCACCGAGCGCTGTGTGGAGGGGATCGAGGCGGACGAGGCTCGTTGTCGGGAGCTTCTCGAGCAGTCTCTGATGCTTTGCACCGCCCTCACCGACTACATCGGTTACGAGCAGACCGCGAAGCTCGCCAAAGAGGCCCACGCCGATCGCAAGACGATTCGCGAGGTCGTTCTGGCGCACGGGCTCATGAACGAGGACCAGCTCGACAAGGTTCTCGATGTGGCCCCCATGACCGAGCCCGGCGTGCCCGGTCGCGCTTGACTCTCTTCTGTGGGGGATCGGCGTGAGAAGAAAGGAGCGGCTGGGCCCCGACCGGCTCACAGGCATGATCAGGGGCGGACGGGTGCGCCAGCGCAGGTTGCCGCGTCTGTTCAGAAACAAGTGGGCGCTGACCGGCATCGTCGTGTTGCTGGTCGTGGTCGGCGTTGCGGGCTGGACTGCCTGGCTGTTCTTCTCCACCGAGAAAGGTACCCAGGAGGACATCTCCGGCGTTGGCAACGGCGACTCCCCCAAGCCCGAGGGAAAGCCCGAGTTGGTGCTGTTGGTGGGCTCCGACTCACGTGTGGGCCTGACCCCTGAGGAGAAGATCGATCTAGGCGCCGGCGACGTGCCGGGCGAGCGCGCCGACACCCTGATCCTGGCTCAGATCGACCCCGCGACGGAGCACATCACGATGGTGCAGTTTCCGCGCGACCTGTGGGTGAGCGTGGGCGATAAGAAGAACAAAATCAACTCCGCCCTGGAGAGCGGGGAGGACGCGCTGGTTCAGGCGGTGGAGGATCTGACCAGGCTCGATATCGATCGTTACGTCCAGATCAACATCGCCGGTTTCAAGGATCTCGTCGACGCCATCGGCGGAGTGGACGTGTGCGTTCCCGAGCCCATCGAGTTCGATCCCAATACCGGGCTCGAGATCGCCGAGCCCGGTATTGTTCACTTCAGCGGGCGCAAGGCCGTCCGCTTCGTGCGCTCGCGCCACTCGGTTGAGGGAGGCGATCTGGGCCGCATCCAGAACCAGCAGAAGTTCATGGCTGCGGCTATCGACAAGATCACCTCAGTCGACACACTGCTGCACCTCAGCCGCATCCAGGAGCTGCAAGGGGTGCTCAAAAAGAACATCACTGTCGACCAGAGCACCGGCCTGTTCGATCTCCTGCGCATGGGACAGCGCTTCCGCGCCTTCAACCCGTCGCAATTCGAGGCCTACACCGCCCCCAACCTCGGCATCGGGACGACGGCCAACGGGCTCTCCATAGTCGTACCCGACATGCCGGCCATGAAGGTCATGTTCGAGGCACTCGCGCGGGAAGAATCACCGGCCGAGGCCGATCAGGTGCCGAACATCGACCCCGACTCGGTGAGCGTCGGCGTCTACAACGGGACCTACAAGGACGGCGCAGCCGCCGCCGCCGAGCGAGCCCTGGAAAAGGCGATCCGGACCTCTCAGGGCTCTCTGGACGTTGCAGAGGTCGCCAACGCCGAGCGCTTCAACTACAGGGAAACGGTGATCGTCTACAGCAAGGACGAGCCGGGGGCCGCCAAGATGGCGAAGTTGGTGTCGGCCGCTGTGCCCGGCGTGAGCTTGAGGGCGGGCGAGACCAAGTCGGGTATCGACGTCGCCGTGATCGTCGGCCCCAAGCCCCTGCCGACGAAGCCGGTTGTCCAGATTCAAGCCCTGCCCATTCCCAAGCCGGGGGCCGTCCCGGAGGTTTGCCGCAGTGAATAGCAGCGGCGGACTACGACACGTGATGAGGCCCGCGGCGTCCGAGCCTGCCGGAGTCCTCGTGCTGTTCCACGGCCGCGGCGCGGACGAGCACGACCTCTATCCGCTTTTCGACCTCCTCGATCCCGAGCGAAGGCTGCTCGGGGTGTGCCCGCGCGGCCCCCTGTCTTTGCCGCCGGGCGGAGCCCACTGGTACGTCGTGCGCCGGGTCGGCTATCCCGATGAGGCCACCTTTAGCCCCACCTACGCGGCCGCCGCGGCGTGGCTCGACGAGCTGCTCGGTGCGAGCGGCATCCCACTCGAGAAAACCGTGCTCGGCGGCTTCTCCCAGGGAGCGGTGATGAGCTATGCGCTGGGCCTCGGTTCCGGACGGCCCCGCCCCGCAGGACTAATGTGCTTCTCGGGCTTCATCCCCGAGGTCGAGGGCTTCGAGCCAGACCTCACCAACGCCTGCGGCCTGCCCATCGCCATCGGCCACGGCACGGGGGACCCGGTAATCGAGGTGACCTTCTCCCGCCGGGCCAGGGCGACTCTGGAGGAAGCGGGGGCCGAGGTCACCTATCGGGAGAGCGACATGGGGCATTCGATCGACCCGGGCTATCTCGCCGAGCTGAGGACCTGGCTCACCCAGCGTTTTGAGCGCCCTAGCGTGCAGAAAACTTGAAGCTGGGACGGTCAAAACCTTGTCCGAGGCTATTTCTAGGCGCGGAGCAGCTCGAAAAACAGGTTCTCGTAGGCCTGGGCGATGACCGCCGGGGACGCCTGGCCCTCGACATAGCGCCGTCCCGCGGCCCCCATTTTCAGGCGCAGGTCTTCATCCCTCACTAGGGCCTCGACCGCCGCCACGAACGCGCCGGAATCCTCCGGCGGCACCACCACACCTCCGCCCGAGCGCTCGACCAGGCGCGCCACCTCCGAGGCCTGATCGACGCTGGCGATCAACGCCCGCCCCGAGGCGAGGATCGAGTAGGTCTTGGACGGCACGCTGCTGCGGGCCAGGCCTCTCTTGAGGGGGACGAGGTGGATGTCGGCTGCGTTCAACAGCTCGGGCAGTCGCTCCACCGGCTGCATGTCGACGAAGCACACGTTGGGAAGTGTGCGCGCAGCGGCCTCGAGCTGGGGGCGGGCCGAGCCTTGGCCGTTGACCACGAAACAGACGTCCTTCTCCGAGGCGAGCGCACGCGCTGCGTCCAGGACCAGATCGAGCGACTGCGACAGGCCCACATTGCCCGCGTACATGACCACGGTCTTGCCGTCCAGGCCGTGCTCTTCGCGGTAGGCGTTGTGTTTGTTCCCCGGCGTGATCCAGTCGGTGTCGACGAAGTTGGTGATGACCCTCACCTTGGAGGGTCTGCTGGTCTTGCGGGCGACGTTTTTTCTCAGCTCCTCCGACAGCACGGTGACTGCGTCGGCTCGTTCGTAGCAGAACCTCTCGAGCGCAGAGGCTGCTTTGATTAGACCCGGGTTGGTAAGACGGCCGAGCTCGACGACCACATCGGGATAGACGTCGTGGATCGTGAACACCAACGGGCACGAGCTCCTCTTGGCGACCAGCCATCCCGTCACTCCCAGCGTCAGCGGAGGGGAAAGCGCCAGGACGCAGTCGAAGCGTCCGGTGAGCAGGGCCGCGGTCGTGGCCAGCGCGCTGAAGCCTAGGAACGACGCCGCCCGCCGCATGAGGTCTGACTTGTCGCTGCCCGGAAAGGGATGCACACGGACGATCCGCCCCCACGGCGTGTCCTCTGTTCGCACCAGCCTGCCTGCAAAGGCGCTCTCGACTCGGTGCTCCTTGTAAAAGGGGAACGACGTGACCACCTGTATCTCGTGGCCGCTGCGCCCCAGCTCTTGCACTATGCGGGTGATGACTTCCCCGGTGGGAGCGAGGTCGGGCTCGAAGTGGGGCGCTACAACACCAAGCCTCACAGAGTCGTCTCGAGGCCGTGGCGATAAGCGTCCTGCAGGATGGAGGCGGAACGGTCCCAGCCGAACTCGCCTGCTCGGTCGAGGCCGGCTTTTCTGAACGAGTCTGAAAGCTCCGTGTTTTCGAGCATGTCGCGCATTCCATCGGTCCAGTGGGATGTGTTGTCCGGAGAAACCAACATCCCGGCTGTTCCCAGAACCTCGGGGACCGCAGTCGCGTCGGACGCGATGACCGGGCAGCCTCGCGCCATGGCTTCGAGCACGGGGGCGCCGAAGCCTTCGAACCGGGACGGAAACGTGAGCGCGGTGGCTTCCGAGTAGAGGGCCGCTAGGTCCTCGCTCGAGACGTAGCCGAGACGCCTTACCGACTCTTCAAGCCCCAGCTTGGCGATCTCGGCCTCGATGCGGTCTCCCATCGCGCGCGCCACGCTCCACTCCATCCACGCCTTGGCGCCGGTGAGCACGAGCAGCGCATCGGGGCGAGCCTCCCGCAGGCGGGAGAACGCCTCCAACAACACGAGGTGGTTCTTGTGCGGGTAGCTGGCCGCCGGATAGAGAAAGAAGGGGCCATCGAGCGAGTAGCGGGCGCGTACGTCGCCGGATGTGACCTTGGTAGTGCGCCGCGAGATCCCGTGCGGAACGACTCTGACGATGCTGGGGTCGATCCCCAGTCGCTCGATGACGCAGCGGCGAGAGAACTCGCTGGGAGTGAGCACCAGGCGGGCGGCCTCCGCCGAGCGGGGAACCATGGCTCGCAGATAGGAGAGCTTCGTGCGGGTGAAGTACTCGGGGTAGAAGAGGTACTGGAGGTCGTGGATCGTGAGCATCGGGCGCGAGCGGTGCACGAAGGGCACAATGCCGCCGGCGTGGTGGACGAGGTCGATTCTGCGTTTGCGGCACTGAGCGGCCAGCCACGTGTTCTCGCCCGCGATGCGAAAAGACTTCCACTGTCCGCTGAGGGGGGCGTAGGAGACCTTGAAGCTTCTCTCGAGCTCGGGGTGGGAGGAGGCGAGCTGCGGCAGGGCGAAGATCGTGTACTCGAGGTTCGAAGGACGTTCGGCGATACCGGACAGCAGCCTGGTCATGTAGGTCTCGGAGCCGCCCACCACCCCTGGGAGCATCCACAGCAGGTTGATGCCGACGCGCTTGATTACGCCACCTCCTCATAGGCGGAGGCGACCAGCTCGGCGGAGCGCTCCCAGGTGAAAGAGGCGGCCCGGGTGCGGCCCAAGAGCTCGAGCCGGGCTCTCAAGGAGGGCTCGAGCGCCTGCTCGAGGCCCTGCGCGATGGAGCCGGCGTCGAGCGGATCGATCAGCACTCCCGCGCCTTCGGCCAGCTCCTCGGTGGAAGTACCGCGTGAGGTCACGACTGCCGTGCCCTGGGACATGGCCTCGAGCACGGGGAAACCGAAGCCCTCGAGCAGGCTCGGAAAGCAGAAGACCTCGGCCCCCGCATAAAGGGGGCCGAGGTCTGAAGCGGGGACGAAGCCGAGCATTCTGACCCTGTCGTGCACTTTGCGAGTGATCCCGTCGGGATCCTCGTTCCAGCCGCGCGGGCCGACCAATACGAGATCGAGGTCCTGGTCGAGGCGCACGAAACCGTCCAGCAACCCGGACAGATTCTTTCTGGGCTCGATCGTTCCCGTCCACAAGATGTAGGGGCGATCGAGGCCGTAGGCCACGCGCACACGTTGCACGTCGGCCTTGTCCGCGGGAGCCATCTCGACCCCCAAGGGCACCACGCGAAGCTTCGTCTCATCAAAGCCCACCTCGACACAATCGCGCAGAGTTGCTTGGGAGGAGCAGAGCACGAGGTCTGCTTCCGCCATGGCCAGGGCGAGCCCTCGCCGAAAGAAGGAAACCCCCCTCTTCGTAAACATCTGCGGGAAGCGCCGCCACGCGAGGTCGTGAATCGTCACCAGCAAGGGGGCCGTGCGGGGAGGAATGGCCATCGTCGTGGCGTGTATCACGTTCACGGCCCCCGTCGCACTTTGGACCTGCGGCCACCGCAGCTTGTGCCACGACTCGTAGAGGGCGACGCGCGGCAGGCTCAGGTGGCGTACCGGGATCGCCGGCCGCCACGGCTCCGGAGGGGGTTTGTCGTGCCGGGCGGCCACGCCGACCAGCTCGAGCCCGGGCCTTCTCGTCAACGCCCGCGCCAGGCCCAGGGCGGCGATCGCGGTCCCCCCTGGGACGCGGTGCCACGATTGCTCCAGAGTGATCGCCGCCCGCAAGCTCACGGCGGGATTCTCACACGGGCCGGGCCCGCCCCCGCCTCCTGCCCACCAAAGCCCCACCACCACAGCCCGGCCCGCTCCAGCCCGGCCCGCCCCAGCCCCCCAGCTCTAACTCACCCCGGCCCCTCTGCCGGCGGTGGCAAATGACCACGGTGTGCGTCTACCCACGTTCTTTCGTGGGTAGGAGCCCTCGGTCCGCGTTTGCCCCCGACAACCGACGCCGATCCGGCGGGCCCAACCCGACCGCTCAGGCTCGGGAGCCCGTTATCCCGTGCTCTCGGGATGTGGTTGTCTGGTCGGCTCATGAGAAAACAACCGCCCGCTACTCTGGCTTCTCATCGAGGTTTGGCCCAAAAACGACCGCATAGGTCGTTTCCGGGCCGAAGATCGCCGACCCCGGCCCTGTTCGTCGCGGCCCTCGTCGTCCTCTCGTTCCTCCTCCTCTCGGCCCCGGCCCACGCCTCTCGAACCGTCATCATCACCGGCGGCGGCTGGGGGCACGGCATCGGGATGTCGCAGTACGGCGCCTTGGGGCGAGCCCGGCTGGGCAAGAGCGCCCGCGAGATCCTGACTCACTACTACTCGGGGGTCGCGGTCGACCGTCAGCGCATGCCTCACCGGATCCGCGTCGGGCTGCTCCAGTACCGGAGCTCGATCAAGTTCAGGGGTTATGCCATGAGGTCCGGAGGGGGCCGGATCGAGCTCCGGCTGCGGGGATCGGCGGGGTCTTTTGCGGCCGGACCGGCCGGCACCAAGTGGCGCCTTGAGGCGAGCCCCGCGGGCGGAATGCGCATCTTCAAGGACGGCAAGAAGGTCGTTCGCAGCGGCAGGACAGTGTTCGCTCGCAGCAGAGCCCTGGTGGTGGTCTTCAGGAAATTCGGGACCATCCTCAGTGTTGCGGGCAAGCCCTACGATTACGCGTTCGGCCGGCTCAAGGCAGGCTGGTACTCCTCGGACACCTGCGCAGCCGGCAACTGCCTGAGGCTGGTCGCGTCCCTTTCGATGCAGCACTACCTCTACGGGCTGGGCGAGGTGCCCTCATCGTGGCCCACCCAAGCGCTGCGGACACAGGCGATAGCGGGCCGCACGTACGCCTATCGCAGGGTCGTCACCGACGGCCAGGACCGCTATCCGTGCGACTGCGCGGTCTACGACTCGACTCTCGATCAGGCCTACATCGGGGACGCCAAGCGCACCGGCTCGGGTGACTATTGGGACGAGTGGAAGGGGGCGGTCGACTCCACCAAGGGGATGATCGTCACCTACGGCGGGCAGCCGATACAGGCCCTCTACTCGTCCTCGTCCGGGGGCCATACCGAGCATAACGAGAACGTCTGGGGCGGAAACGCCTACCCGTACTTGCGCGGAGTGCGGGACCGGGCGGACGGGGTCTCGGACAACCCCAACCACAGCTGGAGGTTCACGATGCCGTGGAAGTCGTTCTCCGCCCGTCTCAACTCTTATTACGGAGTCGGTGAGCTCAAGAGCTTCTCCCTGCTCAAGCCGTTCGGAGTGTCGGGGCGCGTCACCGTTCCCAAGGAAAGGGGGGGCGGGGTCAAGATCGTCGGGGGCGTCCGCAAGGTTCGCACCAGCGGCTGGTCGATTCGCTCCGCGCTCGCGCTCAAGGATTCGCTGTTCAGAGTGAAGGTCGTCTACGACGTGGCCCCGGCGTTTCAGGGCAGCCATGGCCTCGAGGCGAGCGGGGCCGTCTTCGCCGCCGGGCCCGTTCGCCGCATGGACTCGGGCGACCTGGTCCAGGATCTGCGCAACGGCAGGCTCACCTTCAACCGGCGCCGAGACGCGGTCGTGTGGCAGCACGGCCCTCTGCTCGGCGCCTATCTCGAGCTGGGCGGCGCCCGCGGCCCGCTCGGACTTCCGGTCTCGGGCACATGGGGCCGGGGCCCATATCTCGGAGCCAACTACGAGGGCGGATTGCTCCTGTGGTCGCGTGCCACCGGCGCCCATGCCGTCCCCGCCGCCCTGGTGCCCGCCTATCGCCGGCACGGCGGCCCTTCCGGGCAGCTTGGTCTCCCCGTCGCCGATGCCCTAGGCAAGCAGCGATTTCAGAGGTTCGAACGTGGCGTGATCTCCCACAGGAGGTCCGGCGTTCTCAGGGTGCTGGTGCGCAACTCCTAGCGGCTACTAGACTCCCCGTCCATGTCACCAGTCGGCTTCGCAATCCGCGCGGCGGGCTTCTGGAGCACGTTCCTGATTCTGCTCGTGAGCGTGGTCTTTGCCTTCGGGGGCCAGCTCATGCTCAAGGCGGCCATGAACGAGATCGGCCATATCGGTACTCAGGAGCTGGGATCGCCCGCGAGCACCCTGTCGCGCGCCGCGCGCGAGCCCAAGCTGTGGACGGGTCTCCTCTTGTTCGCCGTTTCCGCCCTGTTTTGGCTCGTCGTGTTGTCGCGCATCCCCCTGTCGGTGGCCTACCCCTCGGTGGGAATGTCGTATGTCTTCGTCGTGCTGTTCTCCCGGCTCTGGCTCCACGAGCATGTTCCGCCACTCCGCTGGGTCGGCGTTGGCATCGTGGTGGTCGGAATCGTCATCGTCGGCCTCTCCTTCGACCGGACCCCCGGTTAGCCTTGCGCATCCTGGTCACAGGCGCCGAGGGCTTCGTGGGTGGGTTCCTGGCCGCCTCCCTCAAGGGCGACGGTCATGAGGTCTTTGCCCTGTCACGGCGAGGCGCACAAGGGATGCTCGAATGTAACCTCACCGATCCTCAGGCGGTCGGGCGCGCCGTCAAGACGAGCGCTCCGGATCAGGTCTTTCACCTTGCGGCCCAGGCCAGCGCGGCCCGCTCCTGGACCGAGCCGGCCCTCACCTACGAGGTAAACGTCACCGGGACCCATCTCTTGCTGGAGGAGCTGAGGGCATACGCGCCGGCGGCACGGGTGCTGCTCGCCTGCACCTCGGACGAGTACGGCGCCGTCGCCCCGGAGGACTGCCCCATAGACGAGGACACGCCCCTGCGCCCCCTGTCTCCTTATGCGGTCAGCAAGGTGGCCGAGGAGTGGCTCGGCCGAATGTTCTTCTCAGCCTTCGGGATGGCGGTCATTGCGACGCGCGCCTTCATGCACATAGGTCCCGGCCAGCCCCCTCGCTTCGCGACCGCAGACTGGGCACGGCGGATAGCGCTCGCAGAAGCGGGGCTACAGGCGCCGGTGATCAGAGTCGGCAACCTGGCGCTCAGGCGGGAGCTCGGTGACGTGCGCGACGTGGTAGCTGCCTACCGGGCTGCGCTCGACTTCGGGTCGGCGGGCGAGGCCTACAACGTCGCAACCGGCGAGGCCCCCACGCTCGAGGAGACGCTCCTGACTTTGGTGGGCATGTCCGAGACGGAGTTCACGATCGAGGTAGATCCTGCCCGCATCCGTCCGGCCGACCCCCCGATCCTTCAGGGCGATGCCTCCAAACTCGAGCACGCCACCGGGTGGGCGCCCAAGCATCGCCTCGAGAACACTCTCGCCGAGGTGCTCGATCACTGGCGATCACGGGTGAGGGGAGGCATGGAGGGGTGAAGGCGCTCATCCTCACCGGCGGCTTCGGGACCCGTCTCAGGCCGCTTACCCATACCCGGCCTAAGCATCTGCTTCCCATCGCCAACCGGCCGCACGTCGAGCATGTTTTCGACCTCCTGGTGAGGCAGGGGGTCTCGGACGTCGTCCTCCTGACCTCCTATCTCGCCAAGGCCTTCGCGCCCGCAATCGAGCGGGGAGGCCAAATGGGCCTTCATGTCGAGGTCACCCACGAGGAGGAACCCCTGGGCACGGCCGGGGCCATCAAGAACGCGCAGAGCCTGGTGGGGGAGGAGGCGCTGCTGGTCTTCAACGGTGACATCCTGACCGACGTCGATCTCTCCAAGGTGGTCGAGTGGCACCGCCGCCGGGCCGCCGAGGCCACGATCCTGCTCACACCGGTTGAGGATCCCTCGGCTTTCGGGGTGGTGCCCACCGAGCCCGACGGCAGGGTGCTCGGCTTCATCGAAAAGCCCCCCGCCGGCACCGCGCCCACCAACCTCATCAACGCCGGGGTATACGTCTTCGAGCCCTCGATTCTCGACCGCATCCCCGCGGACGAGGTGTGGTCGGCCGAGCACCAGCTCTTTCCCCAGCTGGTCGAGGAGGGCGCGGCGCTCTACGCGCTCGGCGGCGACGCCTATTGGATGGACATCGGCACGCCCCAAAAGTTCCTCGAGGCAAACCTCGACGCGCTTGCCGGCCGCTTCGTCACCGAGGCAGTGGGGGAGCCGGGGGTCGGGGCGGTGGTGGCAGGCGAGGGTGTCGAGATACACCCCGACGCCGTGGTCACCGATGCCTGCCTGGGGGCCGGCACGCGTATCTTCGAGGCCAGGGTCGAACGCTCTGTGCTCCTGCCCGGTGCGGTCGTGGGGGAGGGCGCCGTCGTCAGGGGAGCCGTGCTCGGCGAGGGCGTAGTCGTGGAGGCGGGGGCCGAGGCCGTGGACGTCACCGTCGCGGACCACGAGGTACTCGCAGCCTCAGGTTGACCACCCAACTCAAAAGCGAACTCGGTGCTCGAAACCGGACAAAAGTCCGTATTCTGAGTCCCATGAGTGAGCTGTGGACTCCCCGAAACATGGACCGCCGACGCTTCCTGCGCCTCGGCGCGGCCTCGGCCGGAGCGTTATTGGTGGCCTGCTCGGTGGACGAAGGGGATCCCTCGAACGGGGGCGGGGGAGGAAATGGGGGGCCCCGGCCTGCTCCCGGCGCGTTCGGGCGCCCCCTAGAGGACTCCGGCGGCCTGTTGGACCTCCCGCGGCGCTTCCAGTACCGGATCCTGTCGGACCCCGACACCCCCCTGGCGAGCGGTGCCCCGAACCCCGGCCACCCCGATGGGATGGCCGCCTTCGAGGGCCCCGGCGGAGCCACTCTTCTCATGCGCAACCATGAGCTGGAGGACGACGAGGGCCCTCGGGTCGAGGGAGAAAACCCCTTCGATTCCGATGCGGCCGGCGGGACCACCGTTCTGGTCGTCCACCCCGACCGCCGGGTCACGGACTCCTACGTGTCCTCCTCCGGCACCGACAGCAACTGTGCGGGGGCGGCCACGCCATGGGGAACCTGGCTGACCTGCGAGGAGACGGACTCGGACGAGCACGGCTACGTCTTCGAGATCGACCCCGCCGATCCCGAGAGCGACCTCTCCCGGTCCCCGCTGCGAGACATGGGCCGCTTCGCACACGAGGCCGGTGGTGTCGACCCGGAGACCGGCATCGTCTACCTCACCGAAGACAACGGCCCCCAAAGCTTTCTCTACCGCTTCCTGCCCGACGACACCTCGGGGCGGCCGGGGTCTCTGGCCGAGGGGGGGAGCCTTCAGGCCCTGGCGCTCGCCGATGACGAGGGCGTGGACGGCTCAGGCCTCGAGCAGGGACGCGCCTATCAAGAAAGCTGGGTCGACGTCGATCCGGAGGTCGCCAACGATTCTGCGGCCGGCGCCGGGGCGGTTCGATTCACCCGGCTCGAGGGGGCGTGGTTCTCGGACGGGGTGCTGTGGTTCAACGACACCAACGGAGGCGCCGAGGGCCTGGGACAGACCTTCCGCTATCGCCCTGCAGCCGAGTCCCTCGAGCTGTTTTACGAGAGCTCGGAGGAGGGCGCGATGAAGGCGCCCGACAACGCCCACGTGACCGCCTGGGGTGACTTCTTCTTCGTGGAGGACTGGCGGGACGACAACCGCGTCATGGGCTTGACCCCGGACGGGAAGGTCTACGAGTTCGCCGCCAACCGCCTCAACGACTCGGAGCTCACCGGGCCCTGCTTCTCACCGGACGGCCGTACGATGTTCGTGTGCTTCCAGGACCCTGGGATCACATTCGCGATCTGGGGACCGTTCCCCGGGCCCAGCGCTGCTCGCCGGGCGCGCCTGGCGATCGCGGCCCCGCCCTTTGACCTTGGTCTCACCGGGCTCGCGATAGCTGATGTGCGACAGTCGCATTGCAACCACCGAAAGAGGTGGCTGATGTGAGACAGTCGCACGACAACCACTTGGGCTCGGCGGGTCGATCAATGGGAGGACGAAAGCGTGAGCGTGCTGGTAACCGGGGCCTCTGGCTTCATCGGCTCCCACGTAGTCGATGCTCTGGTCGCCCAAGGGGAGGATGTCGTAGGGATCGACGACCTGTCCTCGGGCTCGCTGGATAATCTCGCCGGAGCACGCAGCTCGGGAGCGGGAAAGCTCACTTTCCACCGCCTCGACATCACCTCCGAGGCGGTCGCCGAGGCTATCGCCAGAACCAGGCCCGAGGTGGTCTTCCACCTCGCCGCCCAGGTGGACGTGCGCAAGTCGGTGGCGGACCCCGTTCACGATGCGATGATCAATGTCATCGGGACTTTGCGGGTCCTGCAGGCGGCGTCGGAGTCGGGCACCGACAAGGTCGTCTTCACCTCTTCCGGCGGCTGCATTTACGGCGAGCCCGATGCAAGCCGGTTGCCGGTCACCGAGGATCAGGTCTACTCGGCGGAGGCGATGCCCGAGTCTCCCTACGGGGTCTCCAAGAAAGTGATGCTGGATTACCTGCGCTACTTCCGGGCCGTCAAGGGCCTTGATTACACTGCCCTGGCGCTGTCGAACGTCTACGGACCCCGGCAGGAGCCGGCCAGCGAGGTGGGCCTCGAGGGACAGGTCGTCGCCATCTTCAGCCGCAGGCTCCTCGGCGGCAAGCCCTGCACCATCTACGGGGACGGCACCCAGACCAGGGATTTCGTCTACGTTTCAGACGTGGCCGCCGCGTTCGTGGCCGCCCGCAAGGGAGGCTCCGGGGAGTTGATCAACATCGGTTCGGGCGCAGAGCTGTCGGTTACCGACCTATACGATCGCCTCAAGGCCCTCATCGGCGTAGATCTCGAGCCCGCGCATGCCGCCGCCCGCCCCGGAGAGCTGCAGCGAATCGTTGTCGATTCGTCCAAGGCCGCGGCCGTCCTGGGATGGAAGCCTGCGGTCGGGCTCGACGAGGGACTGGGCAGGACGGTCGAATACTTTCGTGCTCACCCCTGAGTGGCCCAGTTTGATCCGAGCTCTTCTCGCGTCGGGTAAGGCCAGGTGACAAAAACAGAAGGACGTTCGGACCAAGTTGGCTGCCGGCCCCTCGTCCCGTGAGGTAGGAAAACGCCCAACGTTGGGCCTGAGGTGCGGGATCGCTAGCTCTGTGAGCTCAACTTTGGACGAGACGTCGGCCGGCCGAAGCCGCGGACTCGTTTGCAGTCGACCGCCTGGGGACATAGGCCGTGAACGGGGGTTGTAGCCTCCTCCGGATATCCCCGCAAAAGGGCTAAAAAGGTCAACCACTCACGCCCGATCGCGGCATTCGA
The DNA here is from genome assembly GCA_013695465.1 of Actinomycetota bacterium. Classification (GTDB taxonomy): domain Bacteria; phylum Actinomycetota; class CADDZG01; order CADDZG01; family WHSQ01; genus JACDAL01. The sequence goes on from JACDAL010000007.1 coordinate 25,017, forward strand.
TCCAAAGTTACGTACCAGTGCGTATGGGAGTAGAGGGCCGTTGTCGGAGACAATGCGATGGAAGGAGCTGCCTCGGGAATGGAACCGATCGCACCCCGGGTGGCAAGACGATTTGGCAAAGCCGATTTGGCAAGAAGTGGATAGTACCTGACAATAGCTGGCACGAGGAGGCCACCCCGCAGGGGGCGGCATCTCACTACTCGTTCCGCAGCGGGATCTCCGCAACGGGATCGAACTACAGCAAGCGTAGATGGGGGTGGAAACGATCAGACCCAAAAAAATGCTCGAGAGCGCTTTAAATCCGGCCCGCGCACAGGCGTCCCTGGACGGCCTTGACACGCTGAAGCTGATCACGACCGAGGGAGACCTCAGACTGGTCGACGTCGATGTGCAGGAGCGTGCCGGCGATTTCCGGCTCGACCCCCAGCTTGATGCCCGCCCGGTTGATCGCAGCGGCGGGGTAGGGCGCCTCTACGGCCGCATCGCCGGGGGTCTCGCCGCAACCGACGTGTTGTGCCTCATGAGCGCCCTGCTGGTGGCATGGACGGTTCGCTTTGGCTTCATCCCCCTTACGAGCGGTTACATGGTGGCGCTGGGACTCGGCGCGGCCCTATGGATTCCCGTCTTCCACGCCTACGGCCTCTACGGCATCCGGCACCTCTCGGCGGCGGAGGAGTTCCGTCGCGTGATCAGCGCGGCCAGCACCGGGGCTCTGCTCGTAGTTCTGGTTAGCTTCTGGTCCAAGTCCGAGCTCTCGCGCGAGTGGGTCGCTCTGACCTGGGCTTTTGCGGTGGTGTTCGAGCTGACCAGCCGCCGGCTGTGGCGCTCGCACGTGTATCGCCTCCGGAGCGAAGGCCGCTTGGCGGTTCGCACGCTGATCGTCGGCACCAATGAGGAGGCAGGGCGGCTTGGCGTGGCGCTGCGCAGCCCCAGGCTCGGTTTCGAGCCGATCGGTTTCGTGGCGACCTCTGAGAGCCACAGCTCGCTCAACGGACACTCGGTGGTGGGTCGGCTGGCCGATCTCTCCGAGTTGGTCGAGGAGCACGGCGCGGAGTGTGTCTTCGTGGCCTCGACTGCGGTCACGTCTCAGGACGCCCTTAAGATCATGCAGGTATCGCGCCGCACCGGCACCGAGGTAAGGGTCTCGGCGAACCTTCCCCAGATCCTCGCATCGCGGCTGTCGGTGCAGCCCGTCGGGCCGGAGGTCATGGCGATCTCCCTGAAGCCGGTGCGCCTGAGCGGAACACAGACTGTGGTCAAGCGGGCCTTCGACCTCGCCGTCTCGACCATCAGCCTGCTGGTGTCTCTGCCTGTCTTGAGCGTCATCGCTCTTGCCATCAGGCTCACCTCCGAGGGCCCGGTCCTCTTTCGCCAGGAGCGGATCACCAAGGGGGGCCGCGCCTTCACCGTCTACAAGTTCCGCACGATGCTGGTGGACGGCGACCGTGTGCTGAGAGAGCGGGGAATCGATACGAGCTCTCCGTTCTTCAAGATCGAGGACGACCCCCGTCTTACCGGCGTCGGACGGATCCTGCGCAAGCTCAGCCTCGACGAGCTCCCCCAGCTTCTCAACGTCATCAGGGGCGACATGAGCCTGGTGGGGCCCCGGCCCCTGCCGACCGATCAGGTCGCCGCCAATCTCGAGTTGCTGGGTCCTCGCCACGAGGTTCCCACCGGCGTCACCGGCTGGTGGCAGGTGAACGGGCGCAGCAGTGTGGCGCCCGAAGAGGCCCTGCGTCTCGATCTCTTCTACATCGAAAACTGGTCGCTGTCGTTGGACCTTTACATCCTGATCAAGACATTCGGGGTCCTCATGGCCAGAAGGGGTGCGTATTGAGCCTGTCCGAAGCAATTTCGGAGGGCCCTCCGCCGGAGTCCGTGCTCGAGCGGAGCCACACCTTTGGTTCCCGCTACATCCTCGGAATGCGCGTGGATGCATCGAACTACGACAAGGCGGCGAGCCGGATCGTCGAATGGGGCCGCCGCAGAGAGTCCCGGTACGTCTGTATTGCCGCGGTGAACAACGTCGTCGAGGCGCACAAGCGACCCGAGTACCGGGAGATCATGAACCAATCTGACTTCACCACCTCGGACGGGATGCCGCTCGTGTGGGGTCTGCGCAAGCTCGGCATCCCCGAAGCTACGCGCGTCTACGGCCCCGATTTGACTCCGGTGATCTGCGAGCATGCGGCCCGCGCGGGAGTCGGCGTGGGCTTCTATGGCGGAACCCCCGAGGTCCTCGACGATCTCGTTTCGAGCCTCACCAAGAGGTTCCCCGCTCTGAGGGTCACCTATCGCTGGGCACCCCCGTTTCGGCCTCTGACCGACGAGGAGGAGGCGGAGTTCGTGAATGCGGTCAACGAGTCGGGTACCGGCGTCCTGCTGGTGGGACTGGGGGCTCCCAAGCAGGAGCAGCTCATGGCGCGCCTGCGTGGCGAAATCGCAGCTACAATGGTGGGAGTCGGCGCTGCTTTTGATTTCCTGGCGGGCAAGAAGCGTCAATCGCCCCCGTGGATGCAGCGGGCCGGGTTGGAGTGGCTCTTCAGACTCGTGACCGAGCCCAAGCGCCTGTGGCGCCGTTACCTGCTCGGCAACCCGCGCTTCGCGGTCCTTTTTGCGGCCCAACTGGTTGCGCAAAAAGTGACTCGGGGCAACTGAAGTCGACCCGAGTATCTGCCGATACGAAAACGAACCGAATCGGAAGGGAGAGTTCTCTATGAGCGAGAACGGACTTGGTGAGGACAAAGAAAGTGGAAAGAGGGCACTTGTAGCCGGGGGTGGCGGTTTCATCGGCCACCACATGATCAAGTACCTCAAGAAGCGCGGCTACTGGGTGCGTGGGGTCGACATCAAGGAGCCCCAGTACGAGGCGACGTCTGCCGATGACTTCAAGGTCCTCGACCTGAGGCGCTGGGAGAACTGTCTCGAGGCCACCGAGGACGTCGCCGAGGTCTATCAGCTCGCCGCCGACATGGGCGGCATCGGATACATCACCGGCAACCATGCTGATGTCGCGCGCAACAACATTCTCATCAACGCCCACATGCTCGACGCTGCTCACCTTAACGGGGCGAGCCGCTACTTCTACTCGTCGTCCGCCTGCATCTATCCCCTTTACCGACAGAACACGCCGGACATCGGCGGGCTTCGGGAAGAGGATGCTTATCCTGCCGATCCCGAGGAGGGGTACGGCTGGGAGAAGCTCTACGCTGAGAAGCTGTGTCAGTACTACGACGAAGAGGGCAAGCTTCCGACCCGCGTCGCTCGCTTCCACAACATCTACGGCCCCCTGGGCACGTATGACGGGGGCCGCGAGAAGGCGCCCGCCGCCATCAGCCGCAAGATTGCACTGGTCGACGACGGCGGCGAGATCGAGGTCTGGGGCGATGGCCTCCAGACGCGTTCGTTCACCTACGTGGACGACTGCGTTGAGGGCATCTACCGGATCATGTATTCCGACCACTCTTCGCCCCTCAACCTCGGCACCGATGTGCTCATAGGCATCAACGATCTGGTCGATCTCGTGGCCAAGGTTGCCGGCAAGCAGATTCAGAAGCGCAACGACCTCAGCAAGCCGCAGGGAGTACGGGGCCGGAACAGTGACAACACCCGGCTTCGTGAGGTTCTTGGTTGGGAGCCGCAGACTTCTCTCGAGGACGGCCTCACGGCCACCTACGGGTGGATTTCTGCGCAGTTGGCAAACAAGCCCTCAGAGGTGGCAGCCTCTAAGTAGCCCGGACGGCGGCCCGGCTGCGCGGGTTCGCCCTAGATCTGGAGGACGAAATCTTGAAGGTAGGTGTCATAGGTGCCGGGCACGTGGGTCTGGTCACATGCGGGACGATGGCGAAGCTGGGCCACGATGTCATCGGCAACGACCTCGATGAGGAGAAAATCGCCATGCTGCGGCGTGGCGTCCCCTGGTTCTACGAGCCCGGGTTGCAGGAGCTTTTGGACGAGACAATGGAGTCGGGCAAGCTGTCGTTCACGACCGACTCCGCCGCCGCCATCTCGGGCGCGGACGTGGTCTTCATCTGCGTCGGCACGCCCCCGAGAGCTTCGGGCGAAGCTAACCTCATCGCGGTCGAGCAGGTGGCTCGTGATGTTGCCCGCCACGGACGACCCGACGTCGTCGTGGTTGAGAAGTCGACCGTGCCGGCCGGCACTGCGCAGCGAGTGAAGAGGACGCTGGCACGCGAGCGCGCCGATTTCGCGGGCTCCGCCGAGGTCGTCTCGAACCCCGAGTTCCTCAAGGAGGGAACTGCGGTCGAGGATTCCCTGCACCCCGACCGCATCCTGGTGGGCGCCGAGACGTCCAAAGCTTATGCCAGGATGCGTGAGCTCTACGGCCCCCTCCTCGAGGGAGGCACCAAGATCATCGAGACCGACATCGCAACCGCCGAGCTCGCCAAGCACGCATGTAACGCGTTCTTGGCGCTCAAGATCTCTTATGCCAACGCTCTCTCTCGTCTGTGTGAGCGCTCGGGCGCGGACGTCGTGGCGGTGGCTGAGGTAATGGGCGCCGACGAGCGCATCGGCCGCGCCTTCTTGAACGCCGGCCTCGGTTACGGCGGTTACTGCTTCCCCAAGGACATTCAGGCTTTCGAGCGCCTCGCGGCGCGCGTTGGTGCCGAGTTTCCCTTGCTGCGGGAGGTCGCACGGATCAACGACCAGGCGGTCGAGTCGGCCGCCAACAAGGTCCTCGAGGCGCTGTGGAACGTTGAAGGCAAGAAGATCGCGCTGCTGGGACTGGCATTCAAGCCCGGTACCGACGATGTTCGCTCCGCTCCTGCGCTGGCGCTCGCACGTTTGCTGCTGCGCGAGGGCGCGCACGTGGTCGGATACGACCCACAGGGCGGTTCGAACGCCAAGGCCGAGCTTCCCGAGCTCGAGGTTTGTCACGACATGTACGACGCGCTCAACGACGCCCACTGCATGGTGCTGTGCACCGAGTGGGACGAGTTCAAGACTCTCGATCTCGAGAAGCTGCACTCGCTGATGGCCTATCCGGTCGTCGTCGACGGCCGCAACCTCTTCGATCCCCAAGAGATGAAGAACGCCGGGTTTAGCTACTACCCTACCGGCCGTCCTCACGTCGTCTGAGAGAGGAGCCAAGAGCAACGTGCCACGAGCGGTGGTTACCGGAGGCGCGGGCTTCGTTGGTTCGCATCTCTGTGAGCGATTGTTGGAAGAAGGCTGGGAGGTGGTCTGCTTTGACTCCTTCCTCACCGGTGATTCCGGCAACCTGGGCCGCATCATCTCGCATGAGAGATTCCGGTTCGAGCGATACGACGTTACGAACTATATGTTCGTGGAGGGTGATATCGACTGGGTACTGCATTTCGCTTCCCCGGCTTCTCCGCGCGACTATCTCGATCATCCAATACACACTCTGAAGGTTGGCGCGCTCGGATCGCTGCATGCACTGGGTCTGGCGAAGGCCAAGTCTGCGGGGTTCTTTATGGCCTCTACCTCTGAGGTTTACGGCGACCCCAAGGTCCATCCCCAACCCGAGAGCTATTGGGGCAACGTCAATCCAGTCGGGCCGCGTGGGGTCTACGACGAAGCCAAGCGCTTCGCGGAAGCAATGGTGATGGCATATCATCGCACGCACGGTATGCCGGTGAGGATCATCCGTATCTTCAATACCTTCGGCCCGCGCTTGCGCAAGGGCGATGGCAGGGCGGTTCCCACCTTCATTCATCAGGCACTTGCAGGCGAGAAGCTGACCGTGCACGGCGACGGCGAGCAAACTAGGTCGTTGTGCTATGTCGACGACCTCGTCGAAGGAATCTGGCGCTTCATTCATGCCGATATTCCCGGACCGATGAATCTCGGCAACCCGCGCGAGATCACCGTACGCCAGTTGGCAGAGATGATTGCATCTTTGACCGGCAGTGACTCCGAGGTTGTGTTCACCGATAGACCCGTGGACGATCCCGAGGTCCGCTGTCCCGACATCTCCCTCGCTCGCTCCACGCTGGGCTGGGAGCCGCAGGTGACCCTCGAGGAGGGGCTCAGGCGAACCATCGAATGGGCTCGCAGCTCGTGGACATAGTGGTGACGAGCAAGTGTCGCTACCGGTGAATCCAAAAGACTCAAAGGACAAGGTGAGCACATGAGGTGTCTAATCACAGGGGCGGCTGGCTTCATCGGCTCGCGCCTCGGCGCGCGCTTGATTGCCGATGGCGACCAGGTCGTGGGGCTCGACGATCTCTCCGAAGGCTCCGCCGACAACCTCTCGGATTGCCCCGAGCTCGACCTCGTGGAGGCAGACCTTAGAGACGAAGCCGCAGTCGCCGGAGCCGCCAAGGGCTGTGATGTCATCTTTCATCAGGGTGCGATGAGATCGGTGCCGCGCTCGATGCAAATGCCCGGCCTGACCTCCGACGTCAATGTCCGGGGAACCCTCAACGTGCTCTTGGCGGCGCACGACAACGGAGCCCGCGTGGTGAGCGCGTCTTCCTCGTCCGTCTACGGCGATCAGACGGAGTTTCCGCTGCACGAGGGCATGACACCCGAGCCGCGCTCTCCCTATGCGGCCTCGAAGCTGGTCGGCGAGGTCTACTGCAAGACGTGGTGGCGCGCCTACTCGGTCCCAGCGATCTCGCTGCGTTACTTCAACGTCTTCGGGCCGCGCCAGGACCCTTCGAGCGAGTACGCAACGTTGGTGCCTCGTTTTGTGCTCGCGTGCTTGAAGGGGGACCGTCCGGTCATCCATTCCGATGGTGAGCAGGCGCGCGACTTCACTTATATCGACGATGCGGTAGAGGGCAACATCGCTGCCGCGCGTGCTCCCGAGGCCGCATTTGGCGAGGCCTTCAATATCGGGGGAGGGCAGGATCCCACCTCGGTCAACGAGATCCTTGCCATAATTGCAGAGCTGACCGGAACGCGTCCTGATCCGATATTCACAGACCCTCGTCCGGGCGACGTGCGACTGACGCACGCGGATCTCAGCCGTTCCGCCGACCTGCTCGGCTACAAGCCGCAGACCACTGTGAGGCATGGGCTCGAACAGACGGTGGCCTGGTTCACCGAGCACTTCGGCGCCGACTCCGGGCGCTAGATGTCGATCTTTTCTACGTCCGCAGCGCCGAGCGCTGCTGAGCGCGAATGGGTCCAGCCTTGCGAGTAGTGCGCTACTACCCGCGCGCGCTCGTGGGCGACGGTGGCATGACCAGCGCGGTGAAACGCTGGTCGCAAGGAATGGTGAATTGTGGCGCCGAAGCCGTCATCGCCTTCGACGAAGGCGTGGACCCGCCCTCGGAGGGCGGCGTCCAGTGGCTCCCCGTTCGCCATGCCGGCAAGCGCGCGCTCAAGGTTCCCATAGGACTCGAAGAGATCCTGGAGCCCGATGACATCCTGGTCCTGCACTCGGGTTGGACCTACCGCAACGTTCGAGCGGCTGCAGTGGGCAAGCGAATGGGTGTGCGCTACGTGCTCGAGCCGCGCGGCGCCTACGACCCCCATATCGTCGCCAGAAAGAAACTGCTGAAAAAGGGCTGGTGGGAGGCGTGGGAGAAAGAGCTTGTGATGGACGCCCATGCCATCCACGTGTTCTTCGACGAGGAGAAGGCGCATCTCGAAGCGCTCGGCTACACAGGCGCGGTCATCACCGTCTCGAACGGTGTCGACGTCCCCCGTGAGCCGTTGTGGCGAGGAAAGCATGACTCCTACGTGCTGTGGCTGGGCCGTTTCGACCCGCAACACAAGGGCCTCGACATTCTTATCGAAGCGGTTTCCTCGATGTCTGTGTCCGAAAGGCCACGGGTGCGGCTTCACGGCCCCGACTGGCGGGCGCGTAAGCAAAAGGTGGCGCAGTGGATCGCGGACAAGGGTCTTACGGAGTGGATCACTGTGGGTGACGCGGCCTACGGGCCCGCCAAACGCGAGCTGCTGGTCGATGCTTCGGGCTTCGTCTACCCGTCGCGCTGGGATGCGTGCCCGAACTCGACGCTCGAGGCCGTCTCCCTCGGTATACCGACGCTTGCAACTCCCTATCCCCTGGGCACCTACCTCGCTCGCAAGGGCGGGGCGATCCTCGCTCAGCCCAATGCCCACAGCCTCGCCGGCGGCCTGCGGCGCCTTTTCTCCAAGGAGGCTTCTGCGATCGGGGCCGGGGGTGCCCGCGTGGTGCGAGAGGAGCTCGGCTGGGACCACGTCGCCGGTCTGTGGCTCGAGCAAGCTAGGTGCACCTCCCCGTGAATCCGCTCGCATTCGAGCGCCCCTGCATCCCCGCTCGCGTCGTACGGCTCCGCCGAGCTCGGAACTGGGATTCAATCCCTCGCCCTGCTGGCCGTATTTCCGGTGCGGAGCACTAGGGCAGAACCTCGGTTTCGAGCCGCACTCCCTGCCCCCGCTCGGAGTCTTCGCCGGCGTAGACCTGGACCGAGCTGGCGCTGAGGCCCGGGCGCCGCGGCACCCGGATGTCGAACTCCAATCCGATCTCCTCGC
>JACDAL010000012.1 GCA_013695465.1 Actinomycetota bacterium
CTATTTACGGGCTCGATATCGCCTTGGGCCGCAACGGGGAGCTGCTCGATCAGTGGTCCGATCACTTCGGCTTCCGCTCCATCGAAACTCGCGACGGAGCCCTCCTGCTGAACGGCGAGCCTCTCTATCTGCTGGGTGCCTTGGACCAGGACTATTACTTAGAGACGATCTGCACACCGCCGTCGACTCATCTCCTCAGGCAGCAGGTGGTGCTCGGGAAGGAGCTGGGGCTCAACTGTTTGCGCTGCCACATCAAGGTTCCCGACCCTCGTTACCTCAGCGCCGCCGACGAGCTCGGGATGCTGGTGTGGGCGGAGCTCCCAAACTGGAACCTCTTGACGGAGGCGACCAGAGAAAGGGCGCGTGCCACTTTCGAGGGCATGGTCGAACGCGACTTCAATCATCCCAGCATCGTGATATGGACCATAGCCAATGAGAGCTGGGGGCTCGATCTCGCCGATGAGCCCCAGCGGCGCTGGCTCGAGGAGACTTATTCCTGGGCCAAAAAGCTCGACCCCACGCGGCTGGTCGTCGACAACTCAGCCTGCGCGGGCAACTTCCACGTCCGCTCCGATCTCAACGACTTCCACCTCTACCGGGCATTCCCGGACCACGCCCGCTCGTGGCGAGCCTGGACCAAGGCGTGGGTCGCCGATCCCTCCGCCACCTACAGCCCCCACGGCGACGCCCACCGCTCGACGGAGGAGCCGCTGATCCTGTCCGAGTTCGGAAACTGGGGACTCCCCGACGTCTTCGAGCTGCGCGACGAGCAGGGGGCCGATCCGTGGTGGTTTCAAACGGGGGCCGAGCGGGGGGACGGCGTGGCGCTGCCCGAGGGTGTGCTGGAGAGGTTTGAGAGCTGGGGACTCTCAGAGGTTTTCTGCTCATGGCAGGACTTCGTCGTGCACAGCCAGGAGCATCAGTTCGACGCCCTGCGGGAGTCGATCTGGGACCTGCGCTCCCACAGGGAGATCGCGGGCTATGTCATTACCGAGTTTACCGATGTTCACTGGGAGGCCAACGGGCTCCTCGACATGGCCCGCAACCCCAAGAGCTACCATCACCGCTTCTCTCAGATAAACGCCGAGGACATCGTGGTGTTGAAGCCCCGGCACCGTCGCTACCGCGCGAGCGAAACCGTCGAGGTCGAGGTCTTGGTATCCCACTACTCCGAGCGCGACCTCGGCGACTTCTCGGTGACGTGGCGGCTTGGTGGGACCGAGCTTCAAGGGACGCTCTCGGGTGCGGCCGGCCGCGGCGATGTCTCGCAGGCGGGGAGCTGCTCGTTCGAAGCTCCCGCCGTGACAAGGCCCGGCCCCCTGCAGCTCAAGGCGGTGCTGCGCGACGGGGGTGGTCGTTTTGTTGCCCAGACCGGACTCGAGCTGTTGCTGTACCCGGCGCATCGAGAACCCCGGACCTTGCAGGTGTGGACCTCTGTAGGCGCACAGGCTCTGGCGGCGCGCGGATGGCAGATGACAAGCGAGCTCGCGGCCTCGAACGTGGCAATCTCAGCGCACTGGGACTCAGAGCTTGCCGCCTATGTCTCGTCCGGCGGCCGGGCGGTGATCCTCGCTCGCGACGAAGATGCCCTGCCGCGTGGGTCGAACCTGTCGGTGCAGGCGCGAGCCGGCAGCCGTTGGGAGGGGGATTGGGCCCAGGGCATGGGCTTTCTGCGCCCGGAGCTGCACGAGGCGCTGGGCTCGGGGCCGCGCATGTCCTCACTGTTCGAAGGCGTGACCGCGGACCACGTCGTTACCGGCTACACGCCGGCCACTCATTCAGACATCCTCGGCGGGTACTACCTGGGCTGGTTGCGCGACATGACCGCCACCGTGGGGACCTTCCGTGTGAGCAGCGGGCAGGGCCTCGTGTGCACTTTGCGCGTACTCGACGGCTACGGGCGCGATCCTCTGGCCACCGCTCTGCTCGACCGGCTGATCGAGCTTGCCGCGGCACCGACACTTTATCCGTCGACACCGCTCACTTGAGCCCCGAGCGAGCGACTCCTTCGACGACATAGCGCTGCGCCAGAAGAAACAGGATCAGCACGGGAATGGAAGCGATAATGCCCCCGGCCATGACGATCGGATAATTCGTGTTGTAGGCGTCTTGCAGAATGGCAAGCCCCGGTTGCAAGGTGAGATTGGGCTTACTGAACAGCACGTAGACGGGCCACAGGAAGTCGTTCCAGTTGGTCAAGAAGCTCAGCACCGCGAGCGTGGCCAGCGCCGGCTTGGACAGGGGCAAGATTATGCGCATGAAGATCTGAAAGCGGTTGGCGCCGTCCACCAAGGCCGCCTCCTCGAGCTCGACCGGCAGCGAGGTGAAGAACTGGCGGAGGAAGAAGACTCCGAAAGCCCCCGCCGCTCCTGGAACGACTATGGCCCACAACGTGTCGAGCCATCCCAAGCTGTCGACTATCAGATAGTTGGGCATCAGAAACGTCACCGGCGGGATGAACAGCGTCGCCACCAGCGTAGCGAAGATCAAGCGGCTACCGCGAAAGTGCATTCGAGCGAGGGCGTAGCCGGCAGGAGCGGCCACGATCAACACCAAGCCTGCATGGGCGGTGGCCGCTACAAGGCTGTTTACGAACCACCTTATGACCGGCTGCGAAGCGGCCGGATCGAGGATAGTGGAATAGCCCTCGGTCGAGATCTGCTCGGGAAACCACGACAACGGCCACTGCACCGCGTCGCTGTTGGTTTTCAGCGACGTCGACAGCATCCACAGCAAGGGGGCGATATAGAGCAGTGATAGCAGGATGAGCAAGGCATAGGAAACAATGACCTTGGTCCCCTTTTTCGACTGGAACTGTTCGCGCAGGAAGGCCCGACCGGAGGTTTCAGCTCGCGACATTAGTCCACCCTCCTTCCGAGGAACTTGAAGATGACTATGGCGATCACGATGAGGAAGAGCGACAGGATGTAGCTCATAGCGGCGGCATCACCCATCTGAAACTGGCGCAGCCCTGTATCCGCGATAAACCAGATTGCCGAACGGGTTTCGAACGACGGCGCACCCTGCGTTATCAGCAGTGATTGGCCAAACATGATTCCCGAGCCAAGCACGGTGATCGTGAGCACGAAAACGATCACCGGGCGCAACCCGGGTAGGGTGACATGCCGGAACGACTGCCACGCGTTGGCGCCGTCGGTCTTTGCTGCGTCGTAGTACTCACGGGAAATATCCTGCAGCCCTGCGAGATAGATGACGGTGTTGAATCCCAGCGTCCACCACACGGTGGGTCCCACCA
>JACDAL010000025.1 GCA_013695465.1 Actinomycetota bacterium
CCAGACGCGTCCGCGGGCGGCTGCCCCTCGCTCGGGAGATGGTTGTGCGCGCAACAGTCGTATCCTGGGAAGGTGGACACAGCAAGCGACGGCCCCCGGCTCGAGGCGTGGAGGGCCTTTCTGGGCAGCTACCGGGCGGTGATCGATGTGCTCGAGGACGAGCTCAAGTGCGCCCAGGGGCTCCCCTTGACCTGGTACGACGTGCTCGCACAGCTCCACGACGCCCCCCACAACCGGCTGCGCATGAAGGAGCTGGCGGGTTCGATCATGCTCTCGAAGAGCGGGCTCACTCGTGTTGTAGATCGCTTGGTGGACGCCGGCCTGGTCGTGAGGGAGTCGTGCCCCTCGGACCGGCGAGGGTACGAGGCGGTGCTGACGCCGGCCGGCCGGCGGACCTTCGAGGAGGCGCATCCCGCCCACCTCGAGGGCATCGAGCGCCACTTCTCCCGGTATTTCTCCGACGACGAAGCTTCGGCTCTGTCCCAAGCGTTGACGAAGCTGCTGCACCCCGCTCCAGCTGCTCCGTGCCCATAACTCGAGCACTGCTGAGCGTGTCCGACAAGACGGGCATCACAGAGCTGGCGCGTGCCCTGCTGGAGGCCGGGGCAGAGATCGTTTCCTCGGGCGGCACCGCACAGGTCCTGCAAGCCGCGGGCGTCCCCGTAACTTCGGTGGAGCAAGTCACCGGCGCACCGGAGATGCTCGGGGGCCGGGTCAAGACTCTCCACCCCCTGATTTACGGCGGCATCCTGGCGGACAGGGCCGAGCCGTCCCACCTCCGCGAGATCGATCACCTCGGCATCTCTCCCATCGATCTCGTCGTCGTCGACCTCTATCCCTTCGAGCGCGCCCTTGCGGAGGGACTCTCAGAGGATGAGCTCATCGAGCACATCGACATCGGAGGAGTGGCGCTGATAAGGGCCGCGGCCAAGAACTGGCGTGCCGTGACCGTGGCGGTGGCGCCCGAGCGTTACCCGGACCTGCTTGAAGCGATGCGAAACGGCGGGCCCTCGCTCGAGCTGCGCTACGCGCTGGCCCTCGAGGCCTTCTCGCACACGGCCGCCTACGACGCGGCCATCGCTCGCTACCTTGCCGGCGAAGAGTGGTGGGGCGAGCGCCTCGTGATCTCGGCCCCCAAGCTGCTCGACTTGCGCTACGGAGAGAACCCGCACCAACGAGCGGCCCTCTACGAAGGCCCGGGGCGTGGGATCGGAAGCTCCAGACAGCTCAACGGCAAGGAGCTCTCCTACAACAACCTGCTTGACGCGAACGCCGCCTGGCGTCTCGCTGCTTCTCTCGAGCCCCCCGCAGCCGTCATCGTCAAGCACACCAATCCGTGTGGGGCAGCCTGCGCAGGCTCATTGGAGCCGGCCCTCCGCGCCGCCCGCGCCTGCGACGAGAGCTCGGCCTTCGGGGGCATCGTGGCACTGAACGCGACCTGCGACGGCATGGCCGCCCACGCCGTGGTCGAGACCTTCTTCGAGGTTGTGGTCGCACCCGGCTACGACACCGAGGCGCTCGACATCCTGCGACGGAAAAAGAACCTGCGCGTGCTTTCCGCCGAGGCGCCGACCGCCGCCGTCGAGCTGCGCAGCATCTCCGGAGGTCTCTTGGTGCAGTCGTGCGACGAGGTGTCGGGGGCCGCGGAATGGACCGTGGTCACCAAGGCCGAGCCTCTCCCCGAGCAGCTCGACGACCTTCGTTTCGCCTGGGAGGTCGCCGCCGCGGTGAAGTCGAACGCCATTGTGCTCGCCGCCGGACGAGCGACCGTGGGGATCGGGGCCGGTCAGATGAGCCGGGTGCAGGCGGCGGAGATCGCCACCCGCAATGCCGGGGCGCGGGCCATAGGTGCGGTCTGCGCCTCCGACGCCTTCTTTCCTTTTGCGGACGGAATCGAGAAGCTGGTGGAGGCAGGTGTTTCCGCAGTCGTCCAGCCGGGCGGTTCGTTACGCGACCACGATGTCATTGCGGCGGCCGACAAACGCGGCCTTGCGATGGTGTTCACGGGGCAACGTCACTTCCGTCATTGATGCCTTTTCCGGCCAGGTGGGCGGCAGAGACCTCGCCGGCCCTCAGCCCCGGCAAGACCAGGAATGCCAGGATCGCCACGCCCCCGAGGACTCCCGCCAGCGCCAGTGTGGCCTCGTTGCCGAGCACGAGGGCTACCGGGCCGGCGAGGGCAAAGGACACCGGAGTCAGGCCCGTCGACACCAGCCAGTCGAAGCTCGAGACACGGCCCAGGAGCTCGGCCGGCACCAGCCGGTGCATCAGCGTTCCCCACACGATCAGGCCCGTAGTGAAGGTGGCCCCGATCACCAGGCTCGTAAGCATCGCCTCCCACACCTCGGTGGCGACGGCGTAGTAGGAGATGACGAACGTCCCGACCGACCAGTTGAGGTACATGAACGTGAGCTGGCGGCGAGGCAGGCCCTGCTGGGACACGGTGACCGAGGCGAGGATCGAGCCCACCCCCCCGATCGCCAGAATGAGACCGTAGGCGCCCGCTCCACCGCCGATGTTCTCCCTCACGAGCAGCGGCAGAAGAACCTGCAGAGGGCCGACGAAGCACAATTGGGCGACGGCCGCGGCCGCCAGCGTTCCCCACAGCCAGGTACGCGACCGCACGAAAGCGAAACCTTCGGCGATCTCGGACAACACGGAGGTGGAGGACGTCGTGACGGCCCGGCGTTGCGGGCGCATGAGCAGGATGCAGACGGCCGATAGTCCGAACGTGGCAGCGTCGATGAGAAAGGCCTCTCCCGGCCCCCAGAGGGCTACTAGCAGCCCGCCGAGCGCCGGGCCCACCAGCCGGAACGCCGCCGGCCTCACGAACTGGTCCAGCGCGTTGGCCTCGACCAGGAGGTTTTGAGGAACGATGTCCGGCACGATGGCGCCGAACGCGGGCATGAAGAAGGCCTCGCCGGCTCCGTACACGGCGACCAGCACCACGATCTGCCACAACTCGATGTTGCCGGACACGGACAGCAGCCCCAGGGCCCCGATCGCCACCCCCCGAACGATGTCCGACGCCATCAGGATCGTGCGGCGATCGAGGCGATCCGAGACCACGCCCCCGATCAGCAGGAACACGACCTGGGGGAGGGTCCAGGCCACTCCGACCGCAGACAGGGCCGTCGGGGCGTTGGAGAGTCGCAGGACCTGCCACGCGATGGCGACGAAGTAGATGCCGTCCCCGAGCATTGACACCGTCATCCCGGCCCACAGCAGGGAGAAATCGCGCAGCTTGAGCGGCTGCATGATCTTGAGACGGCCGCCGAGCCCGCCCCCGAGGCCCTCGTCGTCCTCGATCCGATGGCGGGGGGGAGTGCGCTTGCTGGCTGGTTCGCCGCCGTCGTCTGTACGGATCGGCCCCTCGTCCCCCATCTCGCCCATCCTAGTGGGCCGAGCCCGAAACGACTCCGATCGTCATCCGGGGCGGTTTCTCCAGGCCGCCGCCCTCCTGCCTGCAGCCCGAGCCGAGACATGAAGCGGTAGCCCATGCCGGGACGAACCAACGTTCGGACGGAAACGGCCTCTAGGGACGGTTTTCGTACCGAACCTGCGCCCGCTTCTCGGGGCCGCCGCGCCGCATGTTTCTCCGCAGTATTGTGGGGCCATGTTTAGTGGTGAGGTCGTTGCCATCTACATCGCCTCCGATGAGGGCAAGCCCACTGAGTCTGTCTCCGAGGTACGGGCGCACAAGGGCCGCGGGCTCGAGGGCGACCGTTACGCTCGCCGGGAAGGCAAGTTCTCCCAGAAGGAGGACCCGGGCCGAGAGGTGACGCTGATCGAGTCAGAGGCGATCGCCGCCTTGAAAAAGGACTATCACATCGACCTGGGTCTGGGTGGCAGCAGGCGCAACATCGTCACCAGAGGAGTCCCCCTGAACCATTTGTTAGGGGAGGAGTTCCGAGTGGGCGAGGTGACTCTCAGGGGCATCAAGCTGTGCGAGCCGTGCGGTTACCTCGAGGGCCTTACCGAGAAAGGCATCCGCAAGGGCCTGGCCCATCGAGGCGGGCTCAATGCCCAGATCGTGTCCGAGGGCCTGATCCGCTCGGGGGATGAGATCTCGGGCCCCTAACCTGACTAGCTAGATCCAGCACCAGCCGGAGGGCGGCAGCTCGTCGCCCGATCCGGTCTTCTCGGGCTGCGCGACCTCCTGGCACGAGTCGAACCTCCAGATGCGCGCCCGCCAGGCTTGGTAAGGAAGCGCCGTCCCGCTTAGGAGCGGGAAGTAGAACGCGAACAACAAGGCGGCCACGACGCAGAAGGAGCCGACGACTGCTGCACCTCCAGAGGTTCGACTCGCTCGAACGGCGACCAGAGCGAGCGCCAGGCACATGAACGGTAGTGCCGGCAGCAGATAGAAGAGAAACACGGCGGATCGATCACCTGCGAGCAGGAACCAGGGGGCATAGGACCACGCGAAGCCGGCCAGGATGACGCCCTCGGGCCGGTCGGGGTCACGTCGGCGCAGCCACGACCACGCCGCCGCTCCCAAGGCCAGGAGCGACGACCACCACACCAGAGGGTTCCCCGTCGCCAGTACCTCCTTGTAGTCGCCGGAGTCGGTGACCTCGAAGTAGTAGGACACCGGGCGCTTGAGCAGGGGCCACGACCACGGCGGGGACTGATAGGCGTGAGTGTCGCTGAGGTTGCTGTGGAAGTCGAACATGAACAATTGGCGCTCCACGAGTGCCCGCAGCCACGTCCCCTGCTCCCACGGTGCCGCCACTAGGGCACCGTCGAGCCGGCCGATGTAGCCGACGGCGTAGACGGCCGCCGGGAGGGCCACGAGCCATAGCGCTACGACGGGGCCGTCCCGGCGCAGCGTCGCTGCAAGCGGAGAGCGTTCGCCCCTGCTGCGCGCTGCGCCTGCGTCCCAGATCAACACCATCACCGGGGCCGCCACCACGACCAGGGCACCCGACCACTTGGTGGCGAGGGACGCTCCTGCCGCGGCCCCGGCGGCGGCCAGCCAGGGACGCCAGGGACGCCGCTCGGCCTGCCGGTCGAGCACCAAGAACAGGAACACCGCAACCCCGAGCCCCGTCACGAAGACATCGAGCATCGCCACTCGAGACTGCACGAAGTGAAGGGGGTCGAGGGCGAGCAGCCCCGCCCCTATCAGCGCTCCCATCGTCGAGCCGAGCAGGCGGCGCCCGAGGACATAGGTCAGGGCGATCGTGAGGGTGCCGGCCGCCACAGCCGCCACCCGCCTGCCGAAGGGGTCGTAGCCGAACAGCTCGATGCCCGCTCCGATCAGCCATTTCCCGAGCGGCGGGTGGACCGCGGTTTGCTCGCCCCCCGTCCCGCAAAGAGTCTCAGCCGCCTTCACATACCAGCAAGCGTCCTTGGCGTAGTAGACCTCGTCGAAGATCAGTTGGGCGGGCCGGCCGAGCCGGAACAGTCGCAGCGCCGCCGCCACCACCGTCACCATAAGTAGCGCCGCCACGTCGACGGCTCCGCCCCAATGGGAGGAGGTGCGCGTTGCAGGGGCAAAACGGCGGTCGCTCGACGCCCTCAAAATGGACACATGAGCAATCATCTTCCGACCGGTCCCCCAATGACAGCATGACCGGACGACTGGTCCTTTGTGCCACGCCGATCGGCAATCTCGAGGACGTGAGCCTGAGGCTCATCCGCACGCTTCGGGAGGCCGACATCGTCGCCTGCGAAGATCCACGCCGGACCAAGAAGCTTCTCACCCATCACGGAGTGGCCGTGCGCTCTCTGCTCGTCTACAACGACGGCAACGAGCGCAGCAGGGCACCGGAGCTAGTGGAGCGGATTCGCGCCGGACTCACGGTGGCGCTGGTTTCCGACGCCGGCATGCCGGGCCTATCGGACCCCGGCTATCGCCTGGTGCGGGGCTGTGCGGACACGGGCCTGACTATCGAGGTGGTCCCCGGCCCCAGCTCCATAGTGAGCGCGCTGGCGCTCTCGGGACTTCCTCCCGCCCGTTTCGTGTTCGAGGGCTTTCTTCCCCGTAAAGAGGGAGAGCGTCGGAGGCGTATCGAGGCGCTGGCCTCCGAGAAGCGCACCCTTGTGTTTTTCGTCCCGCCGCACAGGGCACAGGCGACCCTCGAAGACCTGCTCGAGGGCCTGGGGAATAGACCTGCGGCGCTCGCTCGGGAGCTCACGAAGCTGCACGAGGAGGTCATCAGATGCCCGCTCGGTGAACTGTTGGCATTGCTGCGGGTCACGCCCGCCAGAGGCGAGCTGGTCCTGGTGCTGGGGGGAGCGATGGGTGATCGTGCCGAGCCTCAGCCCGATGTGCTCGCCGCCCGGGCGCGCGCTCTGATGGACGAGGGAACCGAGCGCAAGGAGGCGCTAACTCAGGTGGCCAAGGAGCTGGGAGTGCCGCGACGCAGGGTGTTCGACGCCTTGCTGGAGCCTGACTGAGCACCGGCTGGGTACTGGATCGCCCAACCTGGGCCGCTGAGTACCGGATCGGTACCGAAGCACCCAATCTGGGGATTGAGTACCGGCCGACGGGGGGAGCGGGTGAGCCTTGCTTGGAGCTAGCGGGCGACGGGGGCGTCGTCGGGGAGCTTGACCTCGATCGTCCCCATCTGCCCTAGCTGGCCGGCGCAGGAGGAGCACACCCGCCGGCCCTTGTACTCCACGGCGGGATTTTCGGCTCCGCAGAAAGTGCACAAGTCCTGTCGCTTTTGCAGGATGACCTGGTCGCCCGAAACGCTGATCTCGAGCTCGTCGCCCTCATGAATGCCGAAGACGCGTCTCAGCTCCGACGGCAACACGATCCGTCCCAACTCGTCGATCTTCCTGACCACGCCGGTAGACTTCATCGGTGGCTTCCCCTCAATCTGGTAGTTACTGGATAATCTAGCTGCCACTCGTGCTCCCGGTCAATCGCCAAACGGGTGAAGAAGTACCCCCAAATGGGGGTTTCTTGCCACTCTCTGGGGGCAGCCAATCACATCCAGCCGAACGGGGGTCGGATTACAGGCATCAAATTGGGGGTTTCGGTAACTAGGCGCGTTCGTTCGACAACCGGTGCGGGCGAGAAAGTAGGAGAAGTGAGGTGGAGGCGTGAGTAAGGACACCTTCTACCTGACGACGCCCATCTACTACGTCAATGACGTCCCTCACCTCGGACACGCCTATACGACGGTTGCTTGTGATTTCATCGCCCGCTGGAGGCGTATGCAGGGCCGGCCGGTGCACTTTCTGACCGGGACCGACGAGCACGGCGAGAAGGTGGCGAGGACGGCGGCCGCCAAGGGCCTGACCCCGGAGGAGTGGACCGACGAGATCGTGCCGCGCTGGACCGAGCTGTGGGCCGCTCTCGACATCTCCAACGACGATTTCATCCGCACGACCGAGCCGCGCCACGAGGGGCCCGTACAGCAGTTCATGACCGCACTGCACCAGAGAGACCAGATCTACCTCGGGTCCTACGAGGGGCTCTATTGCGTCGGCTGCGAGGCGTTCAAGCAGCCGGATGAGCTGGTGGACGGCAACTGTCCGCTGCACGGGGTCCCCCCGGAGGTCGTCGAAGAGGACAACTATTTCTTCAGGTTGTCCGACTACCGGCAGAGGCTCATCGACCTCTACGAGTCGAATCCCCGCTTCGTGATGCCCGAGGCGAGGCGCAGGGAGGTGCTTGGCAAGGTCCGCACCGGTCTGGACGACCTCTCGATCTCGCGGGTCAGCTTCGACTGGGGAGTGCCGGTCCCGTGGGATTCGAAGCACGTTATCTACGTGTGGGTCGACGCGCTTCAGAACTACATCACTGCGGTCGGCTACGGCTCCGACGAGGAGCGATTCGCCCGCCTGTGGCCCGCGTCGGTCCACATGGTCGGCAAGGACATCCTGTGGTTTCACTCGGTCATCTGGCCCGCAATGCTCATGGCGCTGGACCTTCCCCTGCCCGAGACCGTCTTCGCTCACGGCTTCCTCCAGGTCGGGGGCGAGAAGATGTCGAAATCGAAGCTCACCGGCATCTCTCCTCACGACCTGCTGCCGACGTTCTCTTCCGACGGCTACCGCTACTTCTTCGTGCGCGAGGTTTCCTTCGGCCAGGACGGGAGCTTTTCGTGGGAAGCGATGGCCGAGCGCTACAACTCGGACCTCGCCAACGACTTCGGCAACCTGGTGTCTCGCTCCCTGTCGATGATCGCTCGTTATCT
Source organism: Actinomycetota bacterium (assembly GCA_013695465.1). Taxonomy (GTDB): domain Bacteria; phylum Actinomycetota; class CADDZG01; order CADDZG01; family WHSQ01; genus JACDAL01. The sequence goes on from JACDAL010000025.1 coordinate 8,157, forward strand.
CGGCGGGGTTGTTCCCGCCCCCCCGGAACCTTCGGAGCTGACCGAGGTGGAGCACGGTCTCATGGAGAAGCAGCGAGCGGCCCTCGCCGGCATGGTGGAGGCCATCGATGAGTACCTGCTGCACGAGGCGCTGCGGAGCTGCTGGAGCTTCGTTCGCGGCGCCAACGCCTACGTGGAGGCGGTCACCCCCTGGGGGCTGGCCAAGGACGAGTCCCGCCGCCGCCGGCTCGAGGTTGTCCTCTATCAGCTCGCCGACTCTCTGCGGCTGCTTGCCGTGATGGTCGCCCCCATCGCTCCCCAGGCTGCCCAGGAGCTGTGGCGTCGCCTTGGTGAGCAGGGCTCGGTGCACGATCGCACTCATTCCGAGGATGCCCGCTGGGGCCTGAGCGCTGAGGGGACGCAGATCATCTCGGGTCCTCCACTGTTTCCCCGCATCGTTTGAATCCCAATTCCGACCTCGGCGGAGCCGTTTGGTGATCGGCTGGTTCGATTCCCACTGCCACCTGCATCTGTGCGAGGAGCAGGAGGACGCCTCGAAGCTGGTGGCGGAAGCCCGGACGGCGGGGGTGGAGAGCATGTTGACCGTGGGAATCGACGTCGAGTCCTCCCGGCGCGCCGCAGCGCTGGCGAAGCATGAGGGAATCGTTGCTGCCGCCGGCGTCCATCCCAACTCGGCTTCTGAGTTCGATGACGTCGCCGCCGGCGCCGTGGCGGAGCTGCTTGCCTTCGATCACGTTGTTGCGGTGGGCGAGACCGGGCTCGACTTCTATCGAGACGCCTGCCCCGAAGTGCTGCAGCTCGAGGCCTTCACCGCCCATATCCGGCTCGCCAACGCGCACGACCTCGCGCTCGTCATCCACACGCGGGCTTCGGCGGGGCGCGCTCTCGACCTGCTCGAGGACCTCGGAGCGCCGGAGCGGCTCGTGTTCCACTGTTGGTCGGGGGACTCAGAAGAGCTGAAGAGGGCTCTGAGCTTGGGGGCCTACATTTCCTTCGCCGGCAACATCTCGTTTCCAAGCGCCGAGCCGCTCAAGGAAGCGGCTGCCTCGGTCCCCGAGGAACGAATCCTGGTCGAAACCGATTCACCCTTTTTGACTGCCGTTCCGCACCGCGGCAAGCCCAACCGCCCGGCTCTCTTGCCCCATGTGGGGGCAGCGCTGGCTCACGCGCGCAACACCGAGGCGGAACACCTAGCCGCTCTCACAACCGCCAACGCGCGCCGCCTGTTCGGCCTGGAATGAGCTCTCTGCTCGGCGGAGCGCGCGTCAGAGAGCTTCTGCGAAGTAGCGATATCAGGCCGAGCAGGGCCTTGGGACAGAGCTTTGTCGTCGACCCCAACACCATTGCCCGGATCGTGAGGCTGGCCGAGATCGGGCCGAGCGAGGAGATTCTCGAGATCGGGGCGGGCCTCGGCTCCCTCACTCTTGGCTTGTTGGGGGCCGCAGAACGGGTAGTGGCGCTCGAGAAGGACGAGCGTCTGGCCGCGCTGTTGCTGGAGGTGGTCGAGGGGGGCCGGGTGGAGGTCGTCGTGGGCGACGCCCTGAAGGTCGACCTCGGTTCCTTCGACGCGACCAAGAGCGTCTCGAATCTTCCCTACAGCGTCGCCGCTCGAGTGGTGCTCAAGGTCCTTGCCGAGGCGCCTCGGATCGAGGAGCTGACCGTGATGGTGCAAAAGGAGGTCGGCGAACGGCTGGCGGCAAGCCCCGGGACCAGGGTCTACGGAGCCTCGAGCGTCCTCGTCGCCGCGCACGCCGACGCCACGATTCTCGGCCGCGTCTCTCGGCGGGCGTTCTGGCCCGTTCCCAACGTCGATTCGGTCGTGGTGAGGCTCCGCCGCCGTCCGGTTCCGGCGGGAGCCGGGAACCTCGGCGATGTGGTGAGGGCCGCGTTCTCCCAGCGGCGCAAGTCTCTGCGCAACTCCCTGGCTTCGGTCGCGGGCGGTACCGAGGCGGCCGTCGCCGCGCTCACGGAAGCCGGAGTGGCGCCGCAGGCGAGGGCCGAAGAGCTCGGCTTGGCGGAGTTCGTGAGCGTCGGCCGCGCACTGGAGGCCCGGCGCTGAGCGCGGCCCCACTCATTCCAGTCGCTCCCGCTCCCACTCCCGTCGCTCCCGCTCCCACTCCAGTCGCTCGCGCTCCCATCAGGCTTGTAACGAACGCCAAGGTCAATCTCTACTTGGTGGTTCGGGGCCGCCGAAAGGACGGCTATCACGAGATCGCCACCCTGTTGCACTCGGTCTCCTTGGCCGATGATCTGATCGTGGCAGAGAGGGCCGGGCCGCCTGATCACATCGAAGTCGACTTCGAGCCGTGGCTGGGGGAGGCGGCCATTCCTGCGGAGCAGAACCTCGTGACCCGGGCAGCTGATCTCGTCTCGACACGCACGGGTCGCAGGAGCGGCCTCGAGGTGTGTCTGCGTAAGCGCATCCCACTGGGGGCTGGGCTCGGGGGCGGCAGCGCCAACGCCGCCGGCGCTTTGATCGCGCTCAATCGGCTGTGGGCCGCCGAGATCGGTGCCGCCGAGCTGAACCGCATGGGAGCCGAGCTCGGGAGCGACGTCCCCTATTGCCTGGTCGGCGGCACTGCGCTGGCGACCGGGCGCGGCGAGGTCGTGAGGAAGGTCGAGGCGGCACAGCCGTTGTCCTTCGTGCTCGGGATGACCCGCGAGCCTCTGTCAACCACAGAGGTCTATCGGGCGTGGTCTCCGGGGCTCTCACCTCACGAGCCGGAGCCCGAGCTGCTGCTGGCCGCCCTGGCCGCCGGAGACCCGGAGCGCCTCTCGGGGCTTCTGCACAACGACCTGGAGCCCGTTGCGCTCGAGCTGCGGCCGGAGCTTCGGCATGCCAAGGCCGCCTTGCTCGACGCCGGGGCCCTGGGTGCCGGCCTCTCCGGCTCGGGCCCGACGCTATTCGCCCTCGCCCAATGCGAGGCCCATGCCCACGAGGTGGCCACAGGGGTAGAGGGGGTTTTCGAGAAGGTCGCGGTGGTTTCGTCGCGGCCGGCCTGCGTCGAGTCGGCCACCGGTCTCGGCGTGCCTAGGTAGTCATGCGCGCGTAATGGTCGACCGAGTACCGATTCGGTGGTCGAACGCGCGTTATGAACGATTGAGGACCGGGTGGAACAGCGAGGGGGCGCCGTCGTAGGCTACGTTCGCCCCGTGCAATGCCCCGTGGGGTAAGTGGCAGCCCGAGGGATTTTGGATCCCTAAGTTCTGGTTCGAATCCAGGCGGGGCAGCGTCAGGTGTCGAGGGAGGTGATCGTGGGACAAGCTCGAGCGACTGCGGTTGTGCTCGCCGCCGGCGACGGGAAGCGCATGAAGTCGAGCGTTCCCAAGGTCCTCCAGGTGGCCGCCGGCCGGCCACTACTGGCTCATGTGCTCACCGCGCTCGATCCCCTCGCCCTGGACGACCGGATCGTTGTCTGCTCGCGCAGGATCGATGAGATCAAGGCGGCGATCGCACCCGAGGGTCTGGTCGCCGATGTCTCCTACGTCGTGCAGGAGCCCCCTCGGGGCACCGCCGATGCCGTCCGGGTCGCGCTCGAGGCTGCCTCCACTCACAGCGCCGTGCTTCTGGTCGTGCAGGGCGCAACACCCCTGCTGTCCACGCAGACTCTGAGAGCGCTGCTCGAGGCCCACGCCGAGCGATCCGCGGGGGTGACCGTACTGACTGCGATGATGCAGGACCCCACCGGCTACGGGCGCATGCTCAGGATCGGGAACAAACCCACGAAGATCGTCGAAGAGCGGGACGCGAGCCCCCAGGAGCGTGAGGTGCGAGAGGTGAATGCAGGTGTCTATGTGTTCGATGTGGACGCGCTGGGATCGGTTCTCCCGAAGGTCGACGCGGAGAACTCTCAGGGCGAGTACTACCTTCCCGACGTTGTCGAGCTCCTTCGTTCACAGGGACTCAGCGTTCACGCCGAGCGGACCGATCCCGGCGAGATCGTGGGGGTCAAGACGCGCGCCCATCTGGCGTTGGTATCCAAGGTGTTGAGGCGCAGAGCTTGCGAGCGCTGGATGCTCGAAGGCGTGACGGTCATCGACCCCGATGTGACCTATATCGATTCGACCGTCACGATCGGGAGGGACGCGATCGTCCACCCTTTCACTTTCCTCGAGGGCGCCACTCACATAGATGAAAACGCCGAGATCGGCCCGCACACTCGTATCGTCGACTCGAGCATCGGAGCCGGCGCGACGGTTGGCTATTCGGTGGTCTTGTCCTCGGACGTGGGTCCGGAAGTCTCGGTCGGCCCCTTTGCCTCCCTGCGGCCCGGTACGCGCCTCGAGCAGGGCGCCCAAGCGGGCTCGTTCGTCGAGCTCAAGAACGCGGTGGTCGGCCCCGGCAGCAAGGTCAATCACCTCTCCTATGTAGGGGACGCATGCTTGGGCGCCGGGGTCAACGTCGGAGCGGGCACGGTCACATGCAATTGGGATGGTCAGACCAAGCACGAAACGGTGATAGGGGACGACGCTTACATAGGTTCGGACACGATGTTGGTGGCGCCGGTGACGGTGGGGGAGCGAGCCGCCACCGGCGCGGGGGCCGTGGTGACAAGAGACGTTCCCGAAGATGCGCTAGCGGTTGGCGCCCCGGCCAGGCTGCTCTTGGGGCGCGGCGACCGCATGGGTCGAAAGGCGCGCAAGGAGCGCACCGGAGAGCCCGAAGAGCCGCGACAATAGACTCCAGTCGAGCAAGCCGGGAGGCGTGAATGCAAGTCCCCACCTATAAGAGGCTGATGCTCTTCAGCGGGACCGCCAATTACGGGCTCGCCGAGGAGATCGCCACCCATCTCGGCATGAAACTCGGTGAGGTCGAGGTCTCTAGCTTCGCCAGCTCCGAGACCTATGTTCGCTTCGCGGAGTCGGTGAGGGGCAAAGATGCGTTCGTCATCCAGAGCGCAAGTGATCCGGTGGATCTCCACCTCATGCAACACCTCATCATGATCGACGCGTTGCAGCGGGCCTCCGCCAAGCGCATAACCGCGGTGGTGCCGTTCTTTCCCTACGCGCGCCAGGACAAAAAGACTCTCGGCCGCGAGCCGATCACGGCGAGACTGGTGGCCGACTTCTACGAGGTTGCCGGGGTGGATCGCGTCTTATCGGTCGATTTGCACACGGGCCAGATCCAGGGGTTCTTCAATGTTCCCTTCGATCACCTAACTGCGTTGCCGTTGCTGGCCGACTACTTCGCCAGCTTGATCGACGATGACTTCGTGGTGGTGACTCCCGACGCGGGACGGGTGCGACTGGCGGAGAAGTGGACGCAGCATATGAGTGAGTTCGCCGGGCGCGCCTGTCAGCTCGCGTTCCTGCACAAGCAGCGTCGGCGCGACGTCCGCAACGTCAGCGAGACGCGCGCCGTCGTCGGAGACGTCCACGACCGGGTGTGCGTGGTAGTAGACGACATCATCGACACTGCGGGAACTCTGGTCAGGGGGGCAGAGACGCTGATTGAGGCGGGCGCCACCGAAGTTTACGCCGCGGCCACCCATGCGGTGTTGTCCGACCCCGCCACCGACAGGCTGAAGAACTCGTCGATTCGCCAGGTCGTGGTGACCAACACCCTTCCGATCCCTTCCGAGAAAATGCTCGACAAGCTCGTGGTTCTGTCGATCGCACCCACGATCGCGTCGACGATCAAGGCGGTGTTCGAGGAGGACTCGGTCTCCGAGCTGTTCCACGGAGAGAACCAGGCCTAGCTCGGTTGTATGTAAGGGTGGCGATACTGAGATGGCGTTGCCAGCAGATGAGTGAACCGAATGTGAATGATGGAGGAGTTCGATGGCTGAGGTAAGGATCGATGCAGAGCTCAAGCACTTGAGCGGCACGGGAGTGGCGCGCAAGGTGCGAGCCCAGGGAAAGGTGCCGGCGGTGATCTACGGCCGTGGAATAGAGACCACCGCCATTCAGCTCAACCGGCGTGAGCTCGCCACCGCCCTCAACTCGGACGCCGGCATGAACGTTCTGCTGGACCTGCAGATCGAGGGCAAGGGCACGCTGGCCTTGACCCGCGAGTTGCAGAGAGATCCCGTCAAGGGCACCCTGCTGCACGCAGATTTCGTCCGAGTCGACCGCACGCAGGCGGTGGAGGTCGAGGTACCTATCCATGTCGTGGGCAGCTCACCCGGCGTCAATGAGGGCGGAGTGCTCGAGAACCCCCTGTTCACCGTGCACGTCAAGTGCCTGCCCACCGAGGTGCCGGAATTCGTCGCTGCGGACGTCTCCGGACTTGCCATCGGAGACTCCCTGCGCGTTTCGGACCTATTGTCTCTGGGGAGTTTCGAGATCCTCACCGATCCCGAGACGGTGGTCGCAACTGTTCTCGCGCCCGTTTCCGAAGAGGAGCTCGAGGCGATGGAGGCGGCCGCCGCAATCGAGGCCGCCGGGGGCGTCGAGGCCATGGCCGAAGCGGCCGAAGAAGAGCCCTCGGACGAGGAGGCTGCCGAAGGCGCGGAAGCCGGCGACCCTCAGGGCGAATCTCAGCCCGAGAGCTCCTAAGCCCCGCCTCAGTCCAGAGCCTTCATGTCACCGTTGTGGCGGGTGCGCCCCGGCGGCGACAGGCTTGTCATCGCCGGGCTCGGCAACCCGGGCGAGCGCTACGCCGCCACCCGTCACAACGCCGGGGCCGCGGTACTCGACGAGGTGGCCGCGCGTTCCGGGGTTCAGTTGAAGCGCCATCGCAGCGGCTGTCTTGCGGCAGAGGCGCGCCTCGGCTCCGTGCCGGTCGTCTTGGCGCGCCCCACCTCTTTCATGAACGAGTCGGGCGGCCAGGTCAGTGGGCTGGCGCGCTTCTATCGCGTCTCCGCCGAACAAGTCGTCGTTGTTCACGATGAGCTCGACATCCCCTTCGGGGTCGTGCGCGTCAAATCCGGTGGTGGCACCGCCGGGCACAACGGGGTGCGCTCCGTAGCATCCCACCTCTCCTCCAAGGACTTCGTACGTGTGCGAGTCGGGATCGGCCGTCCGACGGGCCGTCAGGATCCGGTTGATTTCGTCCTCGCGCGCTTCTCTTCTTCGGAGCGCAAGGAACTGCCCCTGGTGATCTCGGACGCGGCGGACGCGGTGGAGCGTGTGGTCGAGGTGGGGGCCGAGCGGGCGATGAACGAGGTCAACGAGCGCCACTAGCGCCGGCGAGAGCCGGCGGGCCACCCGACCGCCGGTGGTTCAGGTGAGACTGTCGCACAGCAACCACCACGGCGCCGCGCGGACGGGGATTGCGCACGCCGAGGCCGGCCTCCCTTGTCGGAAAGCCGGCCCCGGGTAATGCGGGTGCTTGCCTAGCGCGATCTAGCTGCTAGTTGTCGAGCCACTTGATAGAGATCGAGTCTCGTACACGCTTGTTGACGTCATCACAACCGTCTCCGTCACGGTCGAGACAGAACTCGACGTACTGGCTGCCGGGGTCGTCGAAGTTGTTCAGCCGAATGTGGAACTCCTCGTTGGCTTCCTCATAGGCACTCTGGTAGCACTCATCCGCAAAGCCGTCGCCGTCGGTGTCCTCGGTGCGAGCGGTCTCGGGGCCGTTCTGGCCACCGGTTGCCCTGAGGTCGTCGGGGTCGGGGCAGGCCCTGATGTAGCCAACGCCGGTCGAGATCCACGCCACCAGACGGCTCACCCTCTTGCCGTACCGCACCAGACAGGCGTCGTTGTGGACGTTGCGGTCCTTGGTCGCCGTGCTGAGCCGCTGGCGGTCGTCCCGGTCCGGGCTCTCACACGAGGAGTCGTCGTCGACGCTGGGGTTCGCGGTGGGCAGGCCCAGGTCAGGATTGATGTAGGAGATGGCTCGGAGCCGTTTGCCCCTGGGCAAGTCGCCGCCGCCGTCGCCGTCGCTTCCGTGCGCATAGGCGCTGCCTCCAAGGCCCATGAGCAGAGTCATGAGCATCACTATCCGTAGCAGTGACTTGGTCACGTTGTGTTCCCCTTTCGTAAGTCGTGGGCACTATCGTCCTGCAGAGAGATCTCATCCCACTTATGCGCAGCTCCGCCGAGCGTCACTGGCGATCTGAAACGATAGATTCACGGTCTGTCGAGCCGGATTCCGCTCCTGCCTTGGCAAGCTTCAATCAAGAGTGTGATGAACACCCGGTCGCGGTCATAGAAGGACGACGTGAGCAGGAGGAACGAGAGGCAACCCCGGACAGGGAAAGAGTTGAGGGTTCTCGTGGAGCGAGCTAAGCGCAGCGACCCCGATGCGTGGGAAGCTCTCTACAGGGATACTTACACGCCCCTGCTGACCTACGCCGCGCGCCGCCTCAACAACCGAGAGGCTGCGGACGATGCCGTAAGTGAGGCCTTTGCTCGCGCCTACGAGCGCATCGACCGGTTCACCTGGCGGGGCGGGGGCGTCTACGCGTGGCTCTACGGAATTCTCAGGAACGTTTTGCTGGAGGCCCATAGGGCGTCGGCGCGGCAGATCGCCTTGGGTGAGCACGATCAAGCCGATCTCAACCCCGGCCCGGCCGAGGAGGTACTTGCGCTCGAAGAGAAAGACCATGTCAGAGCCGCCTTCGAGCGACTCCCAGAGGACGATCGCGAGCTGCTGGAGCTAAGGGTGGTCGGCGGGCTCGACGCCAAAGACACAGGAGCGGTGCTGGGTCGGAGACCCGGAGCGGTGCGCATGGCGCAGTCGCGCGCGCTGACCCGCTTGCGTGCCCTGATGGCGGAGCAGTACTCATGAGACGCGGCGACGAGGAGACTCTTCTTCACGAACTGAGGGCCGCGCTCGTCTCGAGCCCCATGGATCCGGCCGACGAGGGCGTCCAGCGGGTGCGGGCGCGCGCGGAGGCGGGCAGGCGACTCATGGAGTTGGAACGCCGTCGCGGCCACGCTCAGCGAGCCCTGCTGGTTGCCGCCGCCCTGGTGTGCCTTCTGGCTTTCGCCTCGGGAGTGGTCTTTGCCACTGATATCCCTACGCCCGTGCGGGCCGCGCTGCACTCGGCCGGGCTCCCGGTCGAGTCCCCCGAGCTGGTCGAGGCGCGCGCGGTGCTCCACGATCTCGGAGTGGCCCTCGGCGAACAAGGTCCTCCCGAGGTTATCCAAGAGAGCGACGCCCGCATGCTAGAGCTCGTCGAGCAGCTCGACAAGGAGGAGCAGGAGGTGATCGTGCCTGTGGCGCACGAGGTCCATCTTCGGGCGGTGGAGTACCTCGGAAATCCGCCGAGTGGTCGTTGATCGCTGCTAAACGACATCTGGCGACCACCCGGCCGTGAATCGACCTTAGACTTCATTACGCATTGGCTCCGCTGTCTCCCCTACTCGACCATTTGCCCGACGAACGCGTCCGGGCTCTGCTCGACGCGCCCGGAGCCGTCACCGTTGCCGAGGCCGCCCGGCCCTTCTTGCTCGCCTCGATCGCCCGCCATCTCGACGCCCCGGTGCTCGCGGTGTCGGCGCGCACGGAGGAGGCGGAGCAGCTTGCGCGCGACGTCCAAGCGTTCTTGGGCCGCAGCGGCGCGCAAGTCTTTCCCGGTTGGGAGGTGCTCCCCGGCGAGCCGGTGTCGCCCTCCGTGGAGACCATGGGCCGCCGCCTCGATGTTCTAAACCGCCTGCGGCGAGGAGGTGCCTACGTCACGGTGGCGACCGCTCAGGGCGCCACTCAGTTGGTGGCGCCGCCTCGGGGTGACCTTGACGCGCTGGTCCTGCGGCGCGGCGCCGAGATCTCCCTCGAAGAGGCGACGGCCCGGCTCGTCGAGCTCGGCTACGAGCGCAACTACATCGTCGAGCGCCGGGGAGAGTTCGCGGTGAGGGGAGGCATCCTCGATGTCTTTCCTCCTGCGGAGGAGCGACCCCTGCGGGCAGAGCTGTGGGGCGACGAGATCACCTCACTGCGCCAGTTCGCCCTCGCCTCGCAACGCTCCCTGGAGGAGATCGAGGGGGCCGAGGTGGTCGCCTGCCGGGAGCTGTTGACCGACGCGGCGACTCGGGATCGGGCCGCCCGCTTGAACACCGAGGCGCCCGAGGAAGCGCTGGCTCAGCTCGCAGAGGGAGTGCTGCTGCCGGGGGCGGAGCGGTTGCTGCAAAAACTCGTCTCGCTCGAGCCGCTGACAACTTTTCTGCCGCCCGGTTCCCCCGTCCTGATTCTCGAGCCGAAGAGGGTCAGGGACCGGGCCGAGGAGGTGCTAGAGCAGGTCGGCGAGTGGAGCGAGATCTCCGGCCTCGAGGGTGACCACTTCGCCCCGCTGGAGAAAGTGCTCGAGCGGGCCTCATCTGTGACGCTGCTGTCGAGCTTCTCGGAGCCGGGCTCGGACAGTCTCGAGGTCGACACCTGGACGCAGGCGGCGGGCAAGCCCGAGGTCCTGGTCGAACGACTGTCGGGACTCGTTCGCGACGGGTACCGGGCGGTGGTGGCGGCGTCGTTGCCGGAAACGGCTCAGAGGCTGGGGGCGAACTTCAAGGCGGCCGGGCTGGAGCTGGCCGCGGCCGAGTCCGCTCCCGAGGCAAGCTCACCCCCCGGCGGCTCGATCGTGGTTGCCGAGTTGCATCGTGGGTTCGTGCTTCCCAGCGCCCGGCTAGCGTTGGTCGCCGAGTCCGACATCACCGGCCGCCGCTCGGGAGCAGCGCGGCGTCGCATCCAGGCCCGCCGCCGACAGATGGCGGGACCCCTCGACCTCTCAGAGGGCGACCACGTGGTGCACGAGGTGCACGGAATTGGGACCTTCGTGGGGATGGTGGACCGGGACCTCCTCGGCGTCCACCGCGAGTACCTGGTCATCTCTTACGCCAAGGGCGACCGCCTCTACGTTCCCAGCGATCAGATCGACCTCATCTCCAAGTACATCGGGGGCGAGGCGCCCAAGATCAACCGTCTCGGCTCGGGCGACTGGGCCCGCACCAAGTCGCGAGTCAGGCGCAGAGCGCGTGAGATCGCGCAGGAGCTGGTGGCGCTCTACGCGCGCAGGATCAGAGCCGCGGGATTTTCGTTCGGGCCCGACACGCCCTGGCAGCGTGAGCTCGAGGACTCGTTTCCCTATGAGGAGACTCCGGATCAGCTCCGGGCCGTGGACGAGGTCAAGGACGACATGGAGCGACCCGGGCCCATGGACCGGCTGGTGTGCGGCGACGTCGGCTACGGCAAGACCGAGATCGCCGTCCGGGCCGCGTTCAAGGCGGTAGCGGCCGGCAAGCAGGTTGTGGTGCTCGTGCCGACGACGATCCTGGCGCAGCAGCATCACGCCACTTTCGTCGAACGTTTCAGAAACTTCCCGGTCCGGGTCGCGATGCTGTCGCGCTTTCTGTCCCAGGCAGAGTCACGTCAGGTGCTCGAGGATCTCGCAGCCGGAAAGATCGATGTGGTGGTCGGCACCCACAAGTTGCTCCAGGACGGCGTGACCTTCAAGGACCTCGGCTTGGCGGTGGTCGACGAGGAGCAGCGCTTCGGCGTGCAGCAGAAGGAGAGGCTCAAGACGCTGCGGGCGAGCGTCGACATCCTCACACTCACCGCCACCCCGATCCCGCGCACGCTCGAGATGGCGATGTCGGGCATCAGAGACATGTCGATCGTCGACACTCCGCCCGAGAACCGGCATCCGGTGATGACCTTCGTCGGCGATCAAGACGACGAAATTCTGTCCTCGGCTGTGCGACGCGAGCTGTTGCGCGACGGGCAAGTCTTCTACGTCCATCACCGAGTTGCGACGATCGAGGCGGCGGCTCGGAATCTACGCGAGCTCGTGCCCGAAGCCCGCATAGGCATCGCCCACGGTCAGATGGACGAGCGCGCTTTGGAGCAGGCAATGCTCGACTTCGGAGAGTCGAAGACCAACGTGCTGGTGTGTACAACGATCATCGAGTCGGGGCTCGATATCCCCACAGTCAACACACTCATCGTGGGCCGGGCCGATCTCCTGGGGCTGTCGCAGATGTATCAGCTCCGAGGCCGCGTGGGGAGGGCACACGAGCGAGCCTATGCCTATCTCTTCTTTCCTCCCACCCTCTCGCTCACCGAGGGCGCGCACGAGCGGCTCAAGACGATCGCCGAGCATTCGGGCCTCGGGTCCGGATTTCGCATCGCCATGCGGGACCTGGAGATCAGGGGCGCCGGCAACCTGCTGGGGGCCGAGCAACACGGGCACATCTCCGAGGTGGGCTTCGATCTCTACGTCAAGCTCGTGGCTCAGGCGGTGGACGAGGCCAAAGGCCAACCGTGGCGAGAGGAGCTCGAGGTCAGGATCGATCTCCCGCTGCAGGCGTTCATCCCCAAGTCCTACGTGGCCGACGAGAACCTGAGGCTCGAGGCCTATCGCAAGGTGGCCTCGGCACGGGCCGCCGAGGACCTGGATGAGGTCAGAAAAGAGCTCGAGGACCGCTACGGGGCTCCCGTGCCCGCGCCGGTCGAGTCGCTCTTCGAGGTCGCCGGGCTGAGACGCCTGATGTCGGACGCGGGCATCACCGAAGCGGCCACGGTGGCGGGCAACCTTCGCATCCGGCCACTGGAGCTGGAGGACTCCCGCCAGGTCCGGCTCGAGCGGCTCCTGCCCGAGGCCAGCTTCCGGCCCGAGACCAGGACCCTGATCGTGCCCGAGCGGCTCGTGCCCAAGACGGGCGTTGTGGCGTGGGTCACAAAGATTCTCGACCAGCTAATCTCATAACCATGAAAAGACAACTATGTACGCTTGTGATCCTCGCCGTTCTCGCCGGCGCCTGCGGGGGTGGGGGAGGGTCGGGCAGTCCCTCGGGCTCGACCGCGGCCACGGTGGGCGCCGACGGTATCTCCGCCGGAACCATCACTGATGCGCTCGGAACCTTCGAGGAGACGCAGGCCTTCGACCAGCTCAGCCAGCAGAACGGCAAGGGCAAGGCTCGCCGCCTGTTCGAGCAGGGCTATCTCTCCCGCCTCATCCGTCGTGAGGTGCTCCAGACCCGCGCCGACGCCCTCGGCGTGACGGTTCCCGCTGCCGACGTGGCCGATCAGCTGGATCAGATCAAGGCTCAGTTCGGTGACGACGAGCAGAAGTTCGAGGATGCGCTCGAGCAGCAAGGCCTCACCGCCTCTCTTTTGAAGCGCTTCGTCGAGGACCAGGTGCTCGAGCAGGAGCTGAGGACCAAGGTGGCCGAGGACCAGGGTCCGCCCGAAGAGGAGCTGCGCGCCTTCTACGAGGACCACAAGGGCGACTACCAGGAGGTGCGCGCCTCCCACATTCTGCTCAAGTCGGGGCAGGCGGATGCCAAGAAGCAAGCGGACAGGCTCTACTCGCAGCTCCAGGACGCCCCCGACTCCAAGGTGGACGCCCTCTTCGCCTCTTTGGCCAAGGAGTTCTCCCAGGACGGCTCGGCTGCCCAGGGAGGCGACCTCGGGTGGGCAGACCCGGCCGGCTACGTGGAACCTTTCGGCGAGGCGATCAAGGCGCTCGAGATTGGCAAGGTCTCCCGCCCGGTCGAAACCGAGTTCGGCTTCCACATCATCAAGGTCGAGGGGCGCCGGGCCCAGTCCTACGACGCGGTCAAGGACCAGATCGCGGCCGAGGTCGGCGGCGTATCACCCGAGCAGGTGTGGCAGGACTGGATCATCGAGGCCTACAAGGACGCAGAGATCGAGGTCAATCCTCGTTACGGCGAGCTCGACCTGCAGACCCAGCAGATAGTCGACGCCACTGCCGAGGACGTGCCGGGGGCCGAGGAAAGCCCGGCGGAATGACCCTCCGCGTCCCTTCGGCGTTTTGAGCGCCTCTGAGTGCATAAAACTGCACTCTGAGGCCCCTAAAAACTCTGGATAGGATTTCGATGTCACTGCTGGTGGTGCCCCTGGCCCCCGAGGAAACGAACCTGCTCACCCTCGGCGAGCTCGATGAGCTGCTCTCCTGCGAGCGAGTTCTGTTCGAGCAGCCCCAGCATCCCTTGAGGGCGCGGCTGGAGGAAGCGGGCGTGGGGTGTGCCGACATCGACGACGAGCAGGAGACGGGAGAGACGAATCGGGCCCTGGTGGCAGACCCGGGTTCGGTGCGCGTGCTCGAGCTCGCTCGAGGTGGTGCCAGGGTCTCGGCCGGTGCGGCACGCCCGCCCGATGATCTCACCGCCGCACAAGCTGCCCCCGTCCTGCGCCGGGCCGCGGCGGCCCTCTCAGGTGTCGTCGCGATCATGGCGCGGCTGCGCAGCGAGGACGGCTGTCCCTGGGATCAGGAGCAGACGCACGAGTCGCTCAAGATCCACTTGCTGGAGGAGGCGCACGAGGTCCTCGAGGCGATCGACTCGCCCGAGAGCGAGGACCTGGCCGAGGAGCTCGGCGACCTCCTGCTGCAGGTCGTGTTCCACTCCCGCCTCGCCGAGCAGGAGGGGCGCTTCGATGTGGCAGACGTCGCCTCGGCCCTCGAGGCCAAGCTCGTCCTGCGCCATCCCCATGTGTTCTCGGACGTCGGCGTGAGCGGGGCGGCTGAGGTCCTGAAGAATTGGGAGACGATCAAGACCACCGAAAAGGGGAGGTCGCACCCCTTCGACGGCATCCCTCGAACGTTGCCGGCTTTGCTCAAGACGGCCAAGATGCAGAAGCGCGCGGCCGCCCTGGGCTTCGGCGCCAGCGAGCCCGAAGCGCGCGCCCGGCTCGACGACGCGCTGGCGGACGCGGTCACCAGGGAGTCCCTCGGGGTGGCCTTGTTCTGGTTGGTTGCGCTGGCGCGCGCCTGCGGAATTGATCCCGAAGGGGCGCTGGCAAGCCACCTGGACGAGTTCCGCGCCTCCCTCCCGCCCTCCTGATACTGTTACTCAAGTTAAAGGAGTGACTGATGAGCGAGATTGTGGACGTACATGCGCGCGCCATCCTCGACTCCAGGGGCAACCCCACCGTGGAGGCCGAGGTCGTGCTCGACTCGGGAGCGTTGGGGCGCGCCGCGGCCCCCTCGGGCGCCTCGACCGGTGCCGGAGAGGCCCTCGAGCTGCGCGACGGCGGCGAGCGCTTCGGCGGCAAGGGAGTCAGCCGGGCGGTCGACAACGTCAACGGCATCCTCGGCCCGCACCTGGTG